>OZ242009.1:0-362500 GCA_965204715.1 Dehalococcoidia bacterium | reverse complement strand
CGGCGGCGTGGCGGAGCGGGGTGGCTACAGAGCTTTTCACCACGGATACGGTGGTTGAGGGCGTCCACTTTACGAGGGATACGACCCCCTGGGTTGACCTGGGCTGGAAATGCATCGCCTCCAACGTCAGTGACATTGCGGCCATGGGCGGACTGCCGCTCTATGCCCTGATTACCCTGGGTCTGCCTCCGGATACAGAGATTGAGGACATCCAGCTTCTCTACCAGGGGATGCTGGAGATTTGCAACCGCTACGGGGTTTCCATTATCGGCGGGGACATGGTCCGTTCGCCGGTGGCCTTCATCACCGTGGGGTTGACCGGGGTGCATGGGGGGGAGCCGATGCTGCGGACCAACGCCAGGGTAGGGGACCTGGTGGGAGTGACCGGCTGCGTGGGAGACTCGGGCGGCGGGCTGCAACTGATGCTGGCCGAGCAGGAGGTCTCCGATCTTCCGCTGCGCGTTTCCGTTGACGCAGCCGATTACCTGCGGTGGCGTCACAGACGCCCCGAGCCGGCGGTCGAGGCAGCGCGCGCGCTGGTTGAGGCGGGGGTGGTCACAGCCATGGACGTTAGCGATGGGCTGGCGGACGACCTGGGTAAGCTGTGCAAGGCAAGCGGACTGGCCGCACGCATAGACGCCCACCGGGTACCGGTGCATCCGCACCTGGTAGAATCGTTCCCCGATACCTACCTGCAACTGGCCCTGTATGGCGGCGAGGACTACCTGCTGCTGTTCACCGCTCCTCCGAAGGTGATGGAAGGGGCATTGAGGAAGCTCTCCCCAGAGGCAGCGGTGATCGGGGAGATTGTTCACGGGGAGCCGGGCGGTGTTGCCGTGGTAGATGAGTCAGGGACTGAACTGGCGGCGGGCACTGGCGGCTGGGACCATTTCCGGTAGCCCGATGTCGAGCGAACTCCGCATTGCGACCCGTGGCCCGGAGGAGACCCAGGATGTGGGCCGTGTGTTGGGCGAGCACAGCCGGGCCGGGGACATCTACCTTCTGACTGGACCCCTGGGAGCGGGGAAGACCTGTCTCACCCAGGGAATTGCGGCCGGGCTGGACGTGGTAGGGTATGTGCGAAGCCCGACCTTCGTGCTGATGACCCGCTACCAGGGCCGGTTGACACTGCATCACGTCGATCTTTATCGGCTGGGCGGCCCCGAGGAGGTCTGGGACCTGGGGCTTGAGGAGCAGCTTTTCGGTGACGGTGTATGCGTAGTGGAGTGGGCGGATCGAGCATCGGACCTGTTTCCGCTGGAGTCGTTGGTGATCTCCCTGGACTACGGGGAGAAAGGTGAGGACCGCGTGATCACATTCCCGGAGCGGCCCGAGCGATACGCTCCGGCGCTGGAGAGACTGGCCCGGTCTGCGGTGAAGAGCGAGGAGGACCGAGGCTAGTTGCTGCTGGCGATTGACACCTCCACAAGGTATGCCGCCGTAGCACTGGCCGACGACCAGCGGGTGGTGGATGTGCAGGCTTGGTATTCGACGGTAAACCATACCAGCGAGCTGATGCCTGCGGTCGCAGACTTGATGAGTCGGCGCGGGATTGCGCCCTCCGGTCTGGACGGGATAGCAATCGCGCTTGGGCCTGGCGGGTTCAGTGCACTCAGGGTGGGAATGAGCGCGGCCAAGGGCCTGGCGATGGCGGCCAAGCTGCCGGTGGTGGGAGTGGCTACGCTGGACCTTGAGGCTTTTCCCTACGCAGGTTCCGGTCTAAACGTCTGCCCGATGCTGGACGCTGGCCGGGGTGAGGTGGCGACGGCCTACCTGGGTCCGGACGGGGCACGGCAGCGGGAGGACTTGATTTGCTCTCCCGATGAGGCTCTTGACCTGGTATCGGAGGCGACGCTGTTCTGTGGCGAGGGGGTTGGCCCCTACTCCTCGCTGGTCCGGGAGCGGCTGGGGCCGCTGGCGGTGGTGGTCACGTGGCCTGGACCGGCAGCCAGGGTCGGCGCACTGGTGGAAATGGCGCGGCGGCAGTTCGAGAATGGGGAGCAGGACGATCTGGCGACGCTGCAACCCTACTATTTGCGTATGCCGAGCATAGGCGCGCCCAAGCAACGGGACCGGACTCCGCAGAGGTCCTAGCGAGTCAGGGTTGATGTATAGCCCATGACCGCCCCTATGCCAGGCTAGGTTCACGCATTCCGTTATGCTCGCGGGTTTGTGGATTCCTGCTTTCGTGGGAATGACGAGGTGGGCGCTGACTGGAGTTGCCACATACCCGTTGGATAGCTAGATGCTTAGACTGATGACAAGGAACGAAAGGCGTTATGGAACGAACACTGGTCCTGGTGAAACCTGACGGGGTCCAGCGCGGGCTGTGCGGCGAGGTGGTGCGGCGGCTGGAGCGGCGTGGGCTGAAGCTGGCGGCGATGAAGCTTATGAAGTTGGACGACGCAACCGCGCGGGAGCACTACGGGGAGCACGTTGACCGTCCCTTCTTCTCGGGGTTGGTGGGCTTCATTACCTCGGGGCCGCTGGTGGCGATGGTGTGGGAGGCGGACGGGGCGGTTGAGATCGTGCGCAGCACTATGGGAGTTACGGACCCGGCGAAGGCTGCGCCGGGCACGATCCGGGGAGACCTGGGGGTGAACATCGGGCGGAACGTGGTCCACGGGTCGGACAGCGTGGAGTCGGCGGAGCGGGAGATACGCCTGTTCTTCCGGCCCGGGGAGATTCTTGACTATTCCAGGGACAGCGACCCCTGGATTACAGAACCCTGACGACCTGGGCGCCTCTTGACCAGAGGCGCTCCAACTGGTAGAACTCCCGTTCCTCGGGGCCCATGATGTGGACCACCACATCGCTGAAGTCCAGCAGCACCCAGCCCGAAGCAGAAGTCCCTTCCCGGTGGAAGCGGCGGACTTCGGCGGCTTTCAGGGCTTCGGTCAGGTCTTCTTCCAGGGCTTCGATTTGCCGGGTGGACTCGGCTGTCATGATTACAAAGTAGTCGGCAAAGGGCGCGACTTCGCGCAGGTCGAGCATGAGAATGTCCTCGGCCAGCTTGTCAGAGGCGACCTCCACCACCATCTGGGCAACTTCCGTCGAATCCAGTAGATAATCCTCCCTGTTTCCTGTTGAAACGTTTCAGCGGGGTCTTGCAATGTGCCTAGTTCCAGTTAAAACCTGCCTTCTTGTAACACAAATGTTACAAACTTGGCAAGGGATTTTGGGGGTCAGACCTACTCAGGGATACATGCCGAGAGTATAATGCTAACATACCCCAAATGTTTGTGATATATTTAACAAACTCCCGGACTGCCCTTGGCGTCTATGGGCATTGACAGCGTTGCAAGGACGCGTTCTGGCGTACATGAATCAATGAACCCGTAGACCGAGGCAGACCAGTTGGTAGATGGTCAGTTATGGACGCACTGCGTGAGTTAGCCCAATACGGATTGTACTCTCCGGACCTGGAGCATGATAGTTGCGGGGTAGGACTAGTTGCCAATGTGAAAGGCGAAAAGTCCCACCGGATCGTCATCGAGTCGCTTCAAGTCCTCATCAATTTGGGGCACCGGGGCGCCTGCGGCCGGGACCCCGAGACCGGAGACGGCGCTGGCATCCTAGTGCAGATGCCGGACGTTTTCCTCCGAAAGCAGTGCAACGGGTTGGGCATATCACTTCCTCCAGCCGGCCGGTATGGCGCCGGCATGGTGTTTCTGCCCCCGGAAGACCGGGCCGAGGCAAAGTGCCGCAGCTTCATAGAGAAGGTAATCGCCGACGAGGGGATGGAACTGCTGGGCTGGCGGGACGTGCCGACCGATCCATCCCAGATTGGGAGCGATGCCAGGGCTGTGTGTCCCCGAATTCGGCAGGTGTTCATCGCTGGAGGCGACCTGGACCGGGAGGCACTGGAGCGGAAGCTGTACGTCGTCCGCAAGGTGATCGAGCACAACGTGATGAGTTGTGGGATTACCGAGGAGGAGGCGGACTACTTTTACGTGTGCAGCATGTCTGGCAAGACGATTGTCTACAAGGGCCTGCTGATGGCGCACCAGATCGCCGGGTTCTACCAGGACCTGGACGATGAAGATATGGCCAGCGCCTTTGCCCTGGTCCATTCCCGCTTCAGCACGAATACACTGGGGCATTGGAAGCTGGCCCACCCCTATCGTTACCTGGCCCACAACGGAGAGATCAACACCTTGCGGGGCAACCTGAACTGGATGCACGCCAGGGAGGCCCAGTTCGAGTCGCCGCTTTTCGGCAGCGACATGCAGAAAATTCCCCCGATAATGACTGCCGGAGCAAGCGACACAGCCTGCATCGACAACGCCCTTGAGCTGCTTTTGATGACGGGCCGCGACCTGGGCCATTCGATGCTGATGCTGATTCCCGAGGCGTGGGACCAGCATGAGACCATGCCCCAGGACAGGAAAGATTTCTACGAATACCACTCCTGCCTGATGGAACCGTGGGACGGCCCGGCGATGATCGTCTCGACCAACGGTCACCAGATATGCGGCTTCCTCGACCGCAACGGGCTGCGGCCTTTCCGCTACCTCGTTACCTACGACGACAAGCTGGTCATGGCTTCCGAGACAGGCGTGCTGGACATTCCCCCGGCCAACATCAAGGAAAAGGGCCGCCTCCAGCCGGGGCGCATGTTCCTGGTGGACCTGGAACAGGGCCGGATCATCGTCGACGAGGAGATGAAGCAGGACCTGGCCAACCGCAAACCGTATGGGCGATGGCTCAAGGAGAACAAGGTCTCCCTGGAAGACCTGCCCGACCCCGT
This sequence comes from Dehalococcoidia bacterium, assembly GCA_965204715.1. Taxonomy (GTDB): domain Bacteria; phylum Chloroflexota; class Dehalococcoidia; order Lucifugimonadales; family UBA3495; genus CATOSP01. Next base: position 357,750 of record OZ242009.1, on the reverse strand, counting down.
TGGGCCGCCAACGTCCTTACCCGGGAACGGAGCGTCCGAGCCCACGGACCTGTTGCAGCTACAGCGGGCTTTTGGCTACAACGTCGAGGAGATGCGGATGCTCACCGCGCCGATGGCCGTCAACGGGGCCGAGGCGGTGGGGTCCATGGGGAACGATGCGCCGCTGGCGGTGCTTTCCGACGAGAACCAACTGCTGTTCAACTACTTCAAGCAGCTGTTCGCCCAGGTGACCAACCCTCCCCTGGACGCGATACGTGAGGACCTGGTTACGTCGGTCGAGGCGTTCATCGGGCGGGAACAAAACCTGTTCGGGGAAACGCCGGAGCACTGCCACCAACTTAAACTGAAGACGCCGCTGATCAGCAATGAGGAACTGGAGAAGATTCGCCGTATCGACGCGGGCAACATCCGGTCGATTACACTTTCCACGCTTTTCGACACCCAAGGCGGAGCGGGGATGAAGACCGCGCTGGACCGGCTATGCGAAGAGGCTTCCCAGGCCATTGCCGATGAGTACTGCATCATCATCCTCTCCGACCGCAACGTGGACTCGCGGTGGGCGCCGATACCGAGCCTGCTGGCCACTTCGGCGGTGCATCATCACCTGATCCAGGAAGGGACTCGGACCAAGGCCGGGTTGGTAGTGGAGTCGGGCGAGCCTCGTGAAGTCCATCATTTTTCGCTACTGGTGGGTTATGGCGCGGGTGCGATAAACCCATACCTGGCCCTTGATACGGTTCACCAGATGGCTGAGTCGGGCGAGTTGAACGGAACCAAGCCAGACTATGCCGGAAAGAACTTCCTCAAGGCCAACGAGAAGGGGATGCTGAAGGTGATGTCCAAGATGGGCATCTCCACAGTGCAGAGCTACCGGGGCGCACAGATATTTGAGGCCATAGGGCTGTCGCAGGAGTTGATAGACCAGTATTTCACCTGGACTCCGTCGCGCATCGAGGGAATCGGCCTCGACCAAGTGGAGGAGGAGACGCTGGAACGTCACCGCGCCGCCTTTGCCTTGGAGCAGGTGGCGGCGGAACGGGAGCTGCCGATGGGCGGCTTCTACCAGTGGCGGCGCGACGGGGAGTTCCACCAGTGGAACCCGGAGTCAATAGCGAAGCTCCAGTACGCTACGCGCGTGGGCAGCCGGGAGGCTTACAGGGAATTTGCCGACATCTCCAACGACCAGAGCAGGAAGATGGCCACCCTGCGCGGTTTGCTGGAGTTCAACAGCACCTTGCCTCCGGTCTCGCTGGAAGAAGTAGAGCCTGCTTCGGAGATCGTGAAACGGTTTGCAACTGGGGCGGTGTCCCTGGGGTCCATCAGCAGGGAAGCCCATGAGACTATGGCGATCGCCATGAACCGCCTGGGCGCGAGGAGCAATACCGGCGAGGGCGGTGAGGACTACCACCGCTACACACTTGACCCCAATGGAGATTCACGCAGCAGTGCAGTGAAACAGGTGGCATCGGGACGGTTCGGCGTTACGCCCAACTACCTGGTGAACGCCACCGACTTGCAGATCAAAATGGCCCAGGGTTCCAAGCCCGGCGAGGGCGGTCAGATCTCCGGAAACAAGGTCGATGATTACATCGGCTGGGTGCGCAAGACAACCCCCGGCGTGGAATTGATCTCGCCCCCGCCCCACCACGACATCTACTCGATTGAAGACCTGGCCCAGTTGATCCATGATCTCAAGACAGTCAACCCCGATGCCCGCATTCACGTCAAGCTGGTAGCCGAGGTGGGTGTTGGCACCGTCGCCGCAGGTGTCGCCAAGGGCCATGCCGACGTGGTGCTGATCAGCGGACACGACGGGGGAACGGGCAACTCACCGGAGTCGTCCATCAAATATGCCGGGCTGCCGTGGGAGTTGGGCATCGCCGAGACCCAGCAGGTGCTGGTAGCCAACGATTTGCGAGGCCGCATCGCCGTCCAGACTGACGGCCAACTCAAGACTGGGCGTGATGCCGTAGTTGCCGCACTCCTGGGCGCGGAGGAATTTGGCTACGCCACCGGCGCGCTGGTAGTCAGCGGGTGCATAATGCTCCGCAAGTGTCACCTGGGGACCTGCTCGGTGGGGATAGCCACGCAGGACCCGGAACTGAGGAAGAGCTTCGCGGGCAGACCCGAGTACCTGGTCAATTACTTCACCTTCGTCGCCGAAGAGATGCGGGAGATCATGGCTGAGATGGGATTCCGCACCGTGAATGAAATGATTGGCCGGGTGGACGTGCTGGACGGCAGAGCCGCCATAGACCACTGGAAGGCACGGGGGTTGGACCTTTCCCGTCTGCTGTATCGCCATCCCAGGTCGGATGAGGTGGCGGTCTACTGCCAGGAGGAGCAGGACCACGGACTGGATGAATCCCTGGACCACGAGTTGATCGCACTGTCCGGGGCCGCTTTGGAAAACCGCCAGCCGGTGGAGATCGGCCTGCCCATTCGCAACAGCCACCGCACCGTGGGAGCGATGCTCAGCGGCGAGGTGTCCAAAGCATACGGGGAAGACGGTTTGCCCGAGGGGACAATCAAGATACACTTCTCCGGCTCCGCCGGCCAGAGTTTCGGCGCGTTTCTGGCAAAGGGCATAGACATCCATCTTGACGGGGACACCAACGACTACATGGGCAAGGGCATGGCCGGTGGCCGGATCGTGGTCTGCCCACCTGCGGACGCTGGGTTCGTTGCGGAGGACAACATCATCATCGGCAACGTGGCAATGTACGGCGCTACGGGCGGCGAGGCGTTCGTCCGGGGCCGTGCTGGTGAGAGGTTCTGCGTCCGCAACAGCGGTGTAAGCGCCGTCGTCGAGAGCGTTGGCGACCACGGCTGCGAATACATGACCGGCGGCGTAGTTGTGGTGCTGGGCCGCACCGGGCGCAATTTCGGTGCGGGAATGAGCGGTGGCATTGCCTTCGTCAACGACGAGGATGGCGATTTCGACATCCGGTTCAACCCGGGCTTGGCAGACCTGGAAGAGGTCACAGACCCGGAGGACCAGGCCACTCTTAAAGAAATGGTAAAGGCCCACCTGCTCCATACGGGCAGCGCCAAGGCAAGGGAACTCCTGGAAGACTGGGACAAGTCGTTGGCCCGGTTCAAGAAAATCATGCCTCGGGACTACCGCCGGGTGATAGAGGAGCGTATGAGGCGAGGAGCCGACGCTCTGACACCGGTGGCCGATAGCTAAGCCAAATGCCGATTCTTCGATTTCAGGTTTGCTGCGTTGACTACGTCCAGGCTGTTCACGGCTGATGAGTTGCTCCACATACCTGACGACGGCTGGCGGTATGAGTTGCTGGAGGGACGCCTGGCAAAGATGGCCCCGGCGGGCAGAAAACATGGCAGGTATGCGGGGCGCATTGGCCTATCGCTCTCCCTTCACGTGGACAACCACGGGCTAGGCGAGTTTTCGGCTGCCGAGACTGGTTTCAAGCTGACTTCCAACCCCGACACTGTGCTCGCTCCAGACGCCGCGTTCGTGAGTAAAAGCCGGGCCGAAGAAGCCGAGGATGATGAGGGATTCTGGACTATACCTCCCGACCTGGCCGTCGAGGTGATGTCGCCGAACGATACCTACGCACAGGTGGAAAGGAAGGCTCTACGCTGGATTGAAGCAGGGTGTAGGGCCGTCGTAGTCCTTGCCCCCCTCCGGCGGACAGTGACGGTTTATTGTCCGAACGAAGACCCCGTTGTCCTGACCGAAGAGGACACTTTGGATGTCCAGGATGTAGTGCCCGGTTGGACCATGCCGCTGCGGGGGTTGTTTGAGTAACCTTGCATGTTCGCGGATAATTACCCGGGCTGACGCCACCCTTATATCCCGGCTACCTTCCAATAGGCCGTCAAAATGACCACATCGAAGCTTGTTACAGCCGAAGAACTCCTGCACATGCCGGACGACGGCTGGCGGTATGAGTTGCGGGAAGGGCGTTTGGTAAAGATGGCGCCGGCAGGGAGAGTCCACGGCAAATATGCGGCTCGCGTGGGCGCCGGAATGTTGACATATGTCGAAGCTCACCGATTGGGTGAAGTGTCGGCAGCAGAGACTGGCTTTATGCTGGCGACCGGTCCGGATACGGTGCGCGCGCCCGATGCGGCCTTTGTGTCCCGTGAGAGGATTGAGGAAGCAGAGGAGACACCGGGCTATTGGCCTTTCGCACCAGATCTGGCCGTTGAGGTGATTTCGCCAAGCGACACATACACGGAAGTGGAGAGCAAGGTCTTCCAGTGGCTCGACGCGGGTGCAAAGGCTGTAGTCGTGGTTGACCCCAGGCGGAAGTCCGTAACCGTGTACCGTTCCCGGTCGGATATAACGGTGTTGACGGGAGATGACGTACTCGAGGTTGAGGACGTAATTCCCGGCTGGACCATGCCTTTGCGGGAGTTATTTGCATAGGGAGTCCGTTCCGTGGATAATCTAACCGGCGAGCCGTTCAGAATTTCAGGCAACTTCTAGAGAAAGGGAACCGATTTAACCGTCTATGGGTGATCCCAATGGATTCATGCGCTCCAGGCGCGCACCGCCGGCCCGTCGGCCCGTTGTAGAACGCAGGAACGACTTCCGGGAATTTTACGTACCTTGGCCCGAGAGCCATGCGAGGGAACAAGGCAGCCGTTGTATGGACTGCGCTGTTCCCTTCTGTCACATGGGCTGTCCATTGGGGAACGTTATCCCGGAGTTCAACCACCAGGTATATCTGGGGAATTGGGAGAAAGCTCTTGAAATACTGCTTTCTACCAACAATTTCCCGGAGTTCACGGGACGTATTTGTCCCGCTCCATGCGAAGCCTCGTGCGTGTTGAGCATCAACTCCGACCCGGTTACCATCGAGTACATTGAGAAGGAAATCGCGGACCGGGCATTTGAACAGGGCTGGATCAAGGCCGAACCCCCCGCGGAGCGGACGGGGAAAAAGATAGCCGTGGTCGGTTCCGGTCCCGCAGGTCTGGCCGCGGCGCAGCAGCTTAACCGCGCCGGGCATTGGGTCACCGTTTTCGAGCGTGACGAGTACATTGGCGGACTGCTCACGCTGGGCATCCCGGACTTCAAGCTGGACAAGGGCGTAGTACAGCGGCGGGTTGGCCTGATGGAGGAGGAAGGCGTCATTTTCCGCCCCGGTGTCAATGTGGGAGTCGATTATCCGGCAGACCAATTGCTGGCAGAGTTTGACGCGGTGTGCCTAACCTGCGGCTCCACCCAAGCCAGGGACCTGCCAGTGCCGGGCAGGGAACTGGATGGAGTCCACTTCGCAATGGAGTACCTGACCCAGCAGAACCGGCTGCTGGCAGGCCAGAGCGTTGACCCGTCAGAGCGCATTACGGCCGAGGGCAAGAGGGTTGTCATCCTCGGCGGCGGGGACACCGGGGCGGACTGCCTGGGCACCGCGCATCGCCAGGGCGCGGAGGTCGTGCAACAGCTTGAGCTTCTGTCTGAGCCACCGTTGGAACGCGGGCCGGACAATCCCTGGCCCCAGTGGCCCAACATTCTCCGCTCGTCGGCTGCCCACGAGGAGGGCGGCATCCGGGACTACGACGTGTTGACCAAGCGGTTCTCCGGGAGCGACGGCAGGGTCGAGAAACTCCACGCGGTCAGAGTGGAGTGGATACCGTCGGAAAACGGGGGCAGACCCGAGATGCGGGAAGTACCGGACAGCGACTTCGAGATTGAGACGGAGCTTGTCCTGCTGGCAATGGGGTTCCTCCACCCCGAACATGGGGCGATGTTGGAGCAGCTTGGCGTGGAACTGGACGGACGCGGCAACATCAAGACCGACGCCAACAAGCAGACCACAGTCCCAGGCGTGTTCGCCGGTGGAGACGCCGCCCGCGGTCAATCCCTGGTGGTATGGGCCATTGCCGAGGGGCGGGACCTCGCCCGCGGTGTGGACCTGACCCTGATGGGCCACACCAAGCTCCCGCGCTCCCTACCAGTGGTGTAGTTTTCTGCCCGGCTGAACTATTCCCTTGGTTTTCTGCCCCGATGACCCTGGACCTGCGCATACCTGGACGGGCTTTGTTGGGTCGCGCTCCTTATAGTGCCCCAGGGACGCATGAATTCCTGCTCCCCGTTTCCACGGGGACAAGCTTCGCGGGAATGACGTTGGTGGGCAGACTTTGTTCTTTCATATGGGGACTGTGGCGGCTTGCGCTCCTGAAGTGCGGGAGAGATATTCCTGCATGTCCAGCACTACGATGGTGTTGGTGGTGCCCGATACGCCCGGCAGGAACCCGTGTACGATGGTCACTACGTCATCGTCCTTTACCATCCCCGAATCCAGGGATGCCTGCACCAGCGAGGCCACCAGCCGGGCCACGTCCCGCTCGATTGGGACGACGCCTACAGGAGCCAATCCCCAGCCCAGGCAGAGCTTTCTAAGGATCGATTCCTCGTGGGAGAATACGATGATGTCGTTGCCCGGACGGAACCGCGAGACCTCGAATGCGGCCCGGCCTGTGCTGGTGATCACGATGGGTTTGGAGTGCAGTGAGCGGACGAGACGACCCGCTGCTGAAGCAATGGCCTGGGTCCTGTCGCGGGAGACGTGGTCCTGGTGATACGGATAGACACTCTCGGCTTCCCGGATGGTGACGTCGGCCACCTGGACGGTCTCCACGGGGAACTGGCCCACGGCGGTCTCGTCGGATAGGAGGATGGCATCGCACCCGTCGAGCACGGCGTTGGTGATGTCCGACACCTCGGCACGGGTCGGCGTCGGCGACTCGACCATAGACCTGAGCATCTGGGTAGCTATAACGGAAATCTTGGCCGCATCGTTGGCCTTTCTGACAATCTCTTTCTGGACAACGGGCACTTTCTGCATCGGAATCTCCACGCCCAGGTCGCCCCGGGCGACCATCACGGCGTCGATGCGGTCTAGGATCTCGTCAAGGTTGTCGATCCCCTCTCCCCGTTCTAGCTTGGCCATGACCAGGGCCTGGCATCCGATGCTGTCGAGATATTTACGGGCATATGCGACATCCTCGGCGGAGCGAACGAAGGAAAGGGCTACCCAGTCCACCCCCTGCTCCACGCCGAACTTGAGATGGAGCTTGTCGTCCTCGGTCAACACCGGCTGGTCGATGGTCACTCCCGGCAGATTGACTCCCTTATAGGACGAGAGCAGGGCGCTGGCGTTGCGGACCTGGAGCTTGACCTCATCCGGCGCAGCGTCCATGACCTCCAAGCATACTGTTCCGTCGGAGACGTAGACAAGATGGCCGGGCTGGAGGTTTCTGAGCGCTCCCGGTTGGGGAAATGGCAGGACGTCTTCCTGATGGGAGACAGTGTCGGGGGTCATGGTGACCATCTGGCCGGGCGTGAGCCTGATGGACCCGTCAACCTCGCCCAGCCGGAGTTTGATGCCTCCCAGGTCCTGAAGGATCGCGACCGGGCGGCCCTTCTCGTGGGATAACTCTCGGATGTCCTGGATTACGGCGGCGTGCTCTTCCAGGGTGCCGTGGGAGAAGTTGAGGCGGGCGCAATCCATCCCCGCGTCGATAAGCTTGTCCAGGTTGTCGCGGTCTCTTGACGATGGGCCTATGGTGACGATGATCTTGGTCTTGCGCATAATAAAGCACCTCAACACGCTGGCACTGGCATTCCAGGGGTGTCAAAAGACGAAGGGGCGCTGCCGGCTGGCTGCACCCCTGTTAATGTTAAGGTTGGGCTGGTCTGGTGGCACCCGTGATCCGCGCTGACGGGTATTAACCCCGCGTCCGGCTGGCGTCGTAGGTGTCGGTGGCCCGCTGGATCGCGGCCCTCCTGTGGGTCTGGAGGGTGTCCTTAATCTCGCTGGCCCAGCGGTTGGACGCCTGAATACCTGCCAAGCTGCCCTGGAATCTGGGCATGACGTACCGGGCAAGCAGTTCGTAGCTCTTGAGCACCTTCTCGCGGGGCGCCCAGTCCTCCACCCGGACCATGAAACTGCCGAACCCGCCGCTCATCTCCTGGAGCCGCTCGATTCCCTCGATGCAGTCGTCGGGCGTCCCAACGATCCACTGGTTGTTCTCCACCATGTAATCGACGATCTGGTCCCGGGGAACGTCCGGTGCGTTGTTGCCCAAGGTGTTCTGGAAGTATTCGGTAACGACGCGGGCGCCGCCCTCGCGGATGTCCTCGTAAGCCTCTTTCTTGCTCTCTGCCAGGTGGACGCCAGAGACGATGCCCCAGTCCTCGCGGTAGACCTGCCGGCCGTGCTCGGCAGCCGAATCCTCGGCGATGGACCAGAGGTCCTGGAGGGTGGTCTTGCGCACGGTGCCTCGCGGGACGGCCATAGACAGCACCGCCGCGCCATGCTTTCCGGCCACGGTGACGCCGGCGGGGGACTCGACGGAGGCCACGGCGATGGGCACGTGGGGCTGCTGGTAGGGGCGAAGCTGGAGCAGGCCGTCGTTGAGCTCAAACCAGTCGCTCTTGTAGCTGAAGGGTTCCGTCTCGGTCATAAGCCGGATGATGACGCCCAAAGACTCGTCCATCATCTCTCTTTGGCGGGAGGGGTCGATGCCGAACATGTAGGCGTCGGTTCCGAGAGCTCCGGGGCCGACGCCCAGGATAACCCTGCCCCTGGTGAGATGGTCGAGCAGGACCATGCGGTTGGCCACCATGTAGGGATGGTGGTAGGGCAGGCTGACGACGCCGGTGCCCAGCCGTATGTTCCGGGTGCGCTCGGCAGCAGTAGCCATGAACAGTTCCGGGGAGGCGATGGTCTCCCATCCCGCACTGTGGTGCTCACCTATGTAGGCTTCATCGAAGCCCAGAGTGTCCAACCATTGGAGCAGTTCCAGGTCGCGCTCCAAGGCCAGCGTGGGGTTTTCGTTGGTGGGGTGGAACGGGGCCATGAACACCCCGAATTTCATTCTGGCGGGCACGTTCATTTTGCTTTCCTCAACTCTCGCTTATGGGCGGGGCTGCGGTGGAATTCCCCGGTTTGCACGTGTACGTGAAGGCGTGCCGACAGGAGATTACGCCATAGGATACCAGCCGCCGATACTGGCCCCGCATTATGTCCACTCCATTCTAACATGGGAGTCATGTTTCATCTATCACGTAATACGATACCTGCAGGGGCTTTGCGAGGTCACGTTCCCTGTACCCGGCGCGTATGGATTCCCGCGGAAGCGGGAATGACGATGGAGGATAGGATGTTTCCATGGGGGGTGGGACTTCACCATAGGAAAAGACTTGCAAATGCCTGGTATGCAGTGCAGGGCAATCGCGTTTTAACGTCTGGGACGGAAGGGACATCAAAGAATCCGGTGACATGGTATTACGGCGGTGTGGTTTCCCCTGAGCGGTGCCTTTTCCCGCGTGCGTTTTGTCATTCACCAGGGCCAATAGCACTCACTGGACGGTGATTCCAGGGCTTTTGACCAACCAAGCCGTCCCAACCATGAGGAATTTTACCGTCATAAATTAAAACGCGATTGCCCTGTATGCAGTGCGCGAAGGTGGCGGCTGCGAATCAAACATGGTATCTTTGTCCAACGTTGTGATTCCACTAATCTCAATTTTGGAGAAGTAACGAAATGCCGCAGATCAAGCACATCGCCATCGCCACCAACGATGCTGAGAAGACGGCCAAGTTCTATTCCGAGGTCTTCGGGCTGCGCGAGGTAGCTAAGTTGGAAAGCGAGAACGCCAAGGGCTACATGCTCAGCGACGGCAACGTGAACATGGCCATCCTGGACTTCCAGAACGACGCCGTGGCCGGAGAGCGAGGCAAGGACTGGGAGGGCATTCACCATATAGGATTTGAAGTGGAGAACCTGGAGGATATCGAGCGCAGGCTGGCGGCCGCGGGATCGAACCCGATGGACGAGGTCAACCACGCGCTCCACGCTGGCATGGGCGGCCCCCGCACCCAGAACGTGGAGACCAAGTATTCCGGTCCCAACGGCGAGATGATCGACGTTTCCGGCACCGGCTGGGTGGGGACCCGCGGCTTGGACTAGAGCGGGCAGATCCGATTGCCGGTCTCGCAATTGGACAAGAATCGGGCGCGGGGAGACTCGCGCCCGTTTGTCGTTTAATGCAGAAGCTACGGATTGGCCAAGGGGAACACGGCAGAACCCGGCTACATTACAGCGGTGTGTGGAATCGATGGAGCGCAGCTTGCAAAGGTTGACTCTTTTCGACGTTGACCAGACGCTGGTCAGCGTTAGGGGCGGCGATGTCATAGCGCTTAACGCCGCGTTTGAGCAGGTGCATGGGATAGCCGAGGCTTTCCGGGAGTTTACCTTTGCGGGCGGCCTGGACTTGCCGCTGATGATTGAAGCTTACCGGAAGTGGGGGATTATGACGGACGGCGCGGGCAAGATTCCCGACCTGTCCGTGTTCAAAGCAGCCTATTTTGAACACCTGACCAGGATTTTGGAGACCTGGACCAAGGGGATGGTATGCCCGGGCGTGCCGGAACTGCTTGAGTCTTTGGCCTCCGACTCCAAGGTCCAGTTGGGGCTGGAAACAGGGAACTTCAGGGAATCTGCCTTCATCAAACTTCACAGGTACGGTCTCGAGGTGTACTTTGAAGAAGGTGGATTTGGAGGGGACCACTTCGAGAGGCGCGAGGTCGTGGCAAGTGCAATTGCCAAGTGCCAGGAGCGCTCGGGGCGGACCTACTCACCTGGGGAGATATTCCTCGTGGGGGACACGCCGCACGACGTTGAGGCCGGCCGGGCCAACGGGGTTCGGACATTGGCGGTTGCTACAGGGAACTATACGCTCGAAGAGTTGACCAGACTCAACCCTACCTACGTACTTCCGGACTTGTCCGATACTGAGAGGGTATTGAGGCTGCTGCTTGAGTCTTAGGTGGTAGGAAGTCCGGTTGCCCGTCGCAATATGGCTCTCGCCGATTCGAGCATTGGCAGGGTCTCGGTGCCATCCCACCACTTGAATGCGGCCAGTTCCTTCTTTTGCAGATGCACTTTCCCGGAAACACTGATTTGCACGACGCGATGATCTTGAGTAGCGCCCTCGTGCCTAAACAAGTACTCGGCCTTGGTCGGCGTTAACTGGGTTTCTTCCTCAAGCTCTCTAATCGCAGCTCTGAGTTCAGATTCGCCTCGTTCAATTCCTCCGCCTGGCAAAGACCACCGTTTCGCTCCCTTCTCTCTGACAATTAGATACTTGCCGTTTTGCTCTGCCACAACAGTCGCACGTCTTCGCTTCGTAGTTTTTTTGGAGAATGTCTTCTTGGCAGTTCTCGGGCTTTCTGTGTGAGGTGTTTCGGAGTACATCATCATGTCTTCACGGAACGGGTAAGGCCCTGAGTATTTGGAGACGATCTGTTTCCAGTCGCTGGGCTTCTTTGCGCTTAACGGGGCCTCAAAGTGGTCTGACCACATCATCGTTCCATGTTCGCCGGGTTGGTGGAACACCTTCCCGCAAGTGTAGCAACGCCAGTGGTTATATTGGTGCTTGATCTGACGTGGCAATATATAGGCGCTGTGACACAGCGGGCAAATCCACCTGTAAATTGGCATCGGGGATTACCCGCCTGGGTGGGTTGAGGCTTGGAGGTCTTTTATGCTTCCAATCGGCAATAAAACGAGAGCACCACTCCGACATGCTGCCGGTATCACAGAAGCCTACATAAACAGGGAATAGTGGGCGATGATTATTTCGCGCTGCATCTGGTCCCACTCGGCTCTTTTTTCCGTGATTATTCGCTCCATGATTCCCGCGTCGTGCAGGAACCTTTCGTTCCAGATTTGATCTCCGAACTGCATAGCGCCCAGCTCGTGGTGGAAGCCGTTGAGGATCATGCCGTTGGTGTTCTTGGGGTCGATGATGGACAAGCAGATGCCGTCCTCATCGGTCCCTTCAGGACCGGGTGGATAGTAGTAGACGCGCATTTCTATCCCGCTGGACTCTGTAGCCGCGTTCTTGTACAGGAAGCTCCTGTCGCCATTCTGAGCGGACCCGCTTGATGTGGGCAAACTTTCCCACTGGCAGTCTGCTCTTTGCAGGAACCGGGCCAGGTCAGCCGCTTCCCGGCGCCTGGTCAAGTAGCCTGCCCCGAGCACCGCTGCGACAGCGGCCAGAGCCAATGCGACCACGGCTGCGATGATGATTACTACGATAAGCCAGACTTCCATGTTATAGCTTCACTCACATTACTGATACAGTGGATTTCCGCGAAAGCGGGAATGACGGGTCGGGTGCGACGCCAGGTCTGGAGGCAGCATGATCAGGCGGGCTTGAACATCAGCGCGGGATGATCCGGGTCGATGTCCTCAAGGGCAAGGACCAGGCTCATGCCGGTGCGGATGTTTTGCGGGTTGCTGCCGTCCACGCCGAGGATGCGGGCGCTGATGCGAGGGCCTTCCTCCAGGGTCACGATGCCGCTGCAATAGGGGTTGTTGCGGTCGAATCCCTGCTCCACCATATAGACGGGGCCGATGGAGATGCAGGTGAAGGTGCTTAGTTCACCCCTGCCGCTGAACTCGTGCCATTCCAAGTCCCGGCTGTGGCAGGCCCGGCACAGAGGGCGGGGTTCGGGCGACAACATGCCGCAGGCCCGGCAGCGCACCCCCATGAGGCGCTTTTCTCCGGTGAGGTAGGCGTTGAAGGACGTAGCGTTGAACGGCCTGGTTTCCGCTGCCATCTGGTCTCCTAACCCCTGCGGAGGATGTTGACCACGCACGTGCCGCCGGTGCCGCCGACGTTGTGGGTGAGGCCGACTTCCAGGTTGGGGTTGTTCACCTGCCGTTCCCCTGCTTCGCCGCGGAGCTGGTGGAAAATCTCGGCGACCTGGGCAACGCCCGAGGCTCCCACGGGATGGCCTTTGGCCTTGAGACCGCCGGAGGTGTTGATGGGCCTGTCCCCGTCGAGGGCGGTGCGGCCTTCATCGAGGGCGCGTGCGCCCTCCCCCGGCTCGAAGAACCCGAGGTCCTCGGATGCAACGATTTCGGCGATGGTGAAGCAGTCGTGGACCTCGGCCACCTGGATGTCATCAGCGGTGACGCCGGCCATTTCGTATGCCCTGGCTGCGGCGGTCCTGGCGGCGGATAGGGAGGTCAACTCGTCGGCATCGTGCAGAGGGCGACCGCTGGCCTGGCCGGTCCCGGCAATAGCCACAGGCTTTTCGGTGAAGTTGTGGGCAATGTCCGAGGCTACCAGGAGGACGCAGGCCGCGCCGTCGGTGATCGGGGCGCAGTCGTAGAGGCGCAGCGGCCAGGCGATCCAGGGGTTGGCCCCCTGGTCGTTGAGGAAGTCCATCTCGCTGTTGTAATCGGGTGCGGGCTGGCCCCGCTGCTCGGCCCTGGCTACGCGACGCTCCATCAGGTCGCGGATGGTCACGTTGAACTGCGCCTTGGGGTTTTTTGACCCATTGACGTGGTTTTTGATGGCGACCTTCAAGAGGTGGTCAAGGTTGGTCTCATAGCGGTCCATGTGAGCCTTGGCGATTGCGCCGAATATGCCCGGAAAGGTCAGCCCGGTGGGGACCTCGTAGAGAGCGTCGGCGGCGGTGGCCAGAACGTCGGTGACGCCTTCGGTGGGGAGGTTGGTCATCTTCTCCATGCCGCCGACGAGAACGATGTCGTACATGCCGGAAGCAATGGCCATGATGCCTTCGCGCAGGGCGCTGCCGCTGCTGGCGCAGGCGTTTTCGATGCGGGTGACGGGAATGGGTGTCATTCCGAGCCAGTCGGCGATTATGGGAGCCGTGTGGCCCTGGTGCTCGAACAGGTCAGAGGAGTAGTTGCCCACGTAGGCGCACTCGATATCCTCGATGTCTATGCCCTGGTCGAGGTTGTTAAGAAGGTCCTGGAAAGCCTCGACGAAGAGGTCCCGGCTGTCCTTGTCCGCAAATGCGCCAAAGTTGGACATTCCCGCGCCAACGATGGAGACGGGCCGCCCAAGCTGGCGCCTGTTGCTCGTAGTTGCCATATCGTTGCCCTCCGCTAGTGGACGTTTCCACCGTAGGTCATTATCCGGGCCTAGCAGTGTCCCGTCAAATTGGGGCCTACACTCCTCGGATCACATTTTCGCAAAGTTCGGCGCCCTGGAGGACCTCGGAAATGACCGCAGTCTCCCTTGTGGTGTGGAAGTTTCTGACCCCGATTCCCACAGGGAGAGCCACGATGCCGTTCTCATATAAGACATTGGCGTCGGAGCCGCCGCCGGTGGCCTCCAGCCGGGGCGATAGGCCGATTCGGGCCAGCGCCCTGGCGAGCATCTGCACCGTGGGGTCGGACTCGGTGACGCTGTACGCCTGGTAGGTGTTGCGGATGTCCAGGGAGACCTGGGCGTCCGGGTGCCTTTCCCCGGCGTCGGCGAACACATCCCGGAACTGTTGAGAGTAGTGGTCCAGCTTGGCGTTATCGCGGCTGCGTATCTCGCCGTCCAGGAAGACCTCCTCCGGGATGATGTTCCGCTTCAACCCGCCCTCTATGCGGCCTATGTTCGATGTGGTCTCTTGGTCGATGCGTCCCAAGGGCAGTTGGGTCAACACCTCGGCGGCAACCAGGATGGCGGACAGTCCCTTTTCCGGCTCGACGCCGGCATGGGCGGCCACGCCCCTGATGGTGGCGGTGATGACGTTCTGGGACGGGGCGGCAACGGAAATTCGGTTGCATTCGCCCTCTCCGTCGAACACTACCCCTTGTGTGGCCGTCAGTTTTGAGAAGTCCAGATGGTGGACACCGACCAGGCCTCCCTCTTCGGCGCGGGTGAAGGCCACCTCGATGGGCCGGTGGCCGCCGCTGGACTCCCTGACGGAGGCAATGGCTTCCAGCACGATGCTGAGGCCGGCCTTGCAGTCGCCGCCGAGGATTGTCGTGCCGCCGGACCGCAGGGTATCCCCGTCCAGTTGCGGCTTGATTCCCCGGCCCGGCTCAACGGTGTCCATGTGGGCCGACAGGAGGACGGGATCGCCAGTCCCGTCGGCCCTGGCGATTATGTTGTTGAAGGAGTCGTGGTGGACCTGGAATCCCAGGGCCTCGAGCCTGGAAGTAATTTCCGCGTCGATTCGGTCTTCCTCTCCAGTGGGGCTGTCGATGCGGATCAGGTCGGTAAGAGTCTGCAAGAGCCGTTCTCGGTTGGCCAAGGCTGCCTCCTAGCTGCTTGAGGATGGCATCCAGGACGGATGCGCTCCAGGGTGGCCTGTGCTCATCAGGGCAGTGCGGCCACCGCCTTGATTTCGACGAGCATGTCCTCGTTCACCAGACCGCTGACCACCAGCAAGGTGTTGGGCGGGTAATCACCGTTGGGAAACAGGTCCGGGAATATCTGGGTACGGGCCTCGATGAACGGCTGGATAGATTCCCGGCCGACCAGGTAGGTGGTGAATTCCACGACGTCGGAGAATGAGGCTCCGGCTCCGCTCAGGACCGCGCCGATGTTTTGGAACACCTGCCGGGTCTGGACCGCGACGTCTCCTTTTCCCATCAGGTTTCCCTGGAGGTCAACGCCGACCTGTCCGGCCACGTACAGCAAGCTGCCTGGAGTGGCCTTTACGGCTTGGGAGTAAGCCCCGAGGGGCCGGGGCGCCGCGTTAGGGTTGAAGGCTACGCGATTTACCTGGCTCATTTGCCGTCCCTCCGTTTTATCCCGCCCCGCTTCCGACTCCATCGGGGTGATTGTATAGCACCTTGCGTCTCGGGACACCGAATTGCCTGCCATTATAGGCGACCTACCATGCGGGCGCGAGGGCAGGATCTCCGTCCCCAATGTCTTTCTGTTCCTGGCAATATCTCCCCTCTCCCGCAGGGAGAGGGGTTGGAGGTGAGAGATGTCTTTCCCTCCAAGCGTGTTTGGCTTGGAGGTCTACTCTCACCTTGGTCTTCTCCCTCCAGGGAGAGGGAGAACTTGGCCCCGGCCTGCCGCTCCGACTGACATCCGGCCGTTTGGGGCTGGGTATGCCCGTGTTATACTCACGACATGGTAAGGGACCCGGGCATGCCCTTGGTAGGGGTTGGAGTGGTGTTTGTGCGCGACGGGAAAGTCTTTCTGGCGAGGCGGGAAGGCTCGCACGGCGAGGATACCTGGGCATCGGCGGGCGGGCATCTTGAGTTCGGAGAGTCCCTGGAGGAGTGCGCCCGCCGGGAGGCGATGGAGGAGCTGGGCCTGACCGTGGAGGAACTCCGGTTCCTGTGCGTCAGCAACATCATTGCCTACGACAGGCACTACGTAGACATCGAGTTTCTTGGGGAGATTGGGGAACAGGAGCCTTACCTGGCCGAGCCGGAGGGATTTACGGAACATGGATGGTTCCCGTTGGATGATCTGCCCAAACCCCTGTTTCTCCCGATGGCCTATGCCCTGGACAGCCTCCGCACGGCTCGGTACTACTATTCTGGGGAGTAAGCAGTCTGGGGTGAACGAAGGCTTGGTCAAGCGACATTTTCCCTGACTTTCCCGCTTGTGTTGATGTTGGTCTCAGGCAGCGTTCCAAAGCCGATACTGTGGATTCCAGCTTTCGCGGGAATGACGGTTGTGGGGCGGGGATGAAGAGTACAGGAGCCGCTTCAGGTTTACAAACGCCCCTTAGGTGATTCCGCTAACTCGCATGGAGGTGCAACGTGCCGGACAAGAAAGGCCGCGGCCTGCTGATGGTGTTTGCCGACGTTCCCGCCGAGGTTGAAGAGGAGTTCAACCGCTGGTACGACGAGGAGCATATCCCGGAACGGCTGTCGATACCGGGCGTGCTGAACGCTGCGCGTTACGTGGCGGTCAGGGGCGGGCCCAAGTACCTGGCCTGCTACGAGCTCAGTGAGGCCACCGCCTGGTACTCCGATGCCTGGCAATACCACCTCAACAATCCCACCGAATGGTCGCAGCGGATGTCGCCGGGCATCGTGGCCACGGTTTACATCCGGAACCTGTACAAATTGATCCACCCTGGCGACGTGCCGGAGGAAACGGCCCAAGCCGATATGTCGCCGGCGTTGCTGGTGGGCCGCATGGCGGTCCCGGCGGAGGTCGAGGCCCAGTTCAATAACCTCTACAACCATGACCGGCTGCCCCAAACCAAGGGGATTCCCGGATACATCCGCGCCCGGCGGTTCGAGGCGATAATGGGCGAGCCGAAATTCATTACGGTACATGAGATGGGTTCGGTGGAGGTTGCCGACAGCCCGGAGTGGCGGGCTTGGGGCGGTGCAGGGTCGGATACCTGGCAGGACACGATTCGCCCGCAGATGGTCCATGCTGGGGGATCTCCCGGCGTGTACACGCGGATTCTCCCGCCGATTTCATAGGGGAAACGGACACGGCAATCCAGGGGTCCAAGAGGGTGTTTCCAAAGCCTTAGAGAGTGTCCGAAACTGCGCAGGTCTCCGACATTTCCCTAACTGAGAGGGTGGGTTCCCGCTCTTGCGGGAATGACGGGTTAGACACCGCACCAACTTTGGAAACGCCCTACAAGCCGGACTTGCGAGGTGGAGATCCGTTCCTTGGGCCTAGGGCTATTGAGCAGTCTCCCGCGTCCTGATTTCGTGCGCGAGGGTTTTCCCAAGCCGCCTGATCCAGACACGAGAGAGAAGCTAAAATCGTGGGAAAATGCTATAATTAGATACAAGATATGGTAGGTGGAAGCCCCAGCGTCTCCGCCCGCTTCTTTCGGCCTTCCGCAATTATCCGGTCCACTTCATCCGAGGATGTTTGCTTATGCAGGGAACGCTGTTCACACCGCAGGACTCCGCCCAGCAGTCCGCCGCCGATTATACTGCCAAAGACATCCAGGTGCTGGAGGGACTGGAGGCTGTCCGGGTCCGTCCGGGCATGTACATTGGCAGCACAGACCAGCGGGGGCTGCATCACCTCATATACGAAATCTTGGACAATGCCGTTGACGAGGCAATGGCCGGTCACTGCGAGTCGGTGGAAGTCAGTATCAGCGCCGACGGCCTGGTAATGGTAACTGACAACGGCAGGGGAATTCCGGTGGACAAGCACCCCGTTACCGGGAAGTCGGCCCTTGAGACGGTGATGACCACCCTGCACGCGGGAGGGAAATTCGGAGGCGGGGCCTATAAGGTCACCGGCGGGTTGCACGGCGTCGGCGGGTCGGTGGTGAACGGACTTTCCGAGTACCTGCGGGCCGAAGTGCGGCGCGAGGGCCGGGTCTACAGCCAGGATTATTCCGAGGGAATCCCGACGGGAGACCTGGAGACTGGAGAGAGGACGGACGAGCATGGCACGATCATATCGTTCCGGCCAGACCCGAAGATTTTCCCTGACATTGATTACGATTTCGAGGTTCTTGCCAACCATTTCAAGGAAATCGCCTATCTGAACAAGGGACTGGAGATACGGTTCGTCAGCTATTGGCATGAAGAGCGGCGCCGGGGTGACATCGAGCGTACCTACTACTTCGACGGCGGGATCGCCAACCTGGTCCGGAACGTCAACCGGAACCGCCGTGTTATGCAGCAGTCCCCTTTCTACTACGAAAAGACCGTGGACGAGACCCTTGTCGAGGTGGCGGTACAGTACAACGACAGCTTCACCGAGTCCGTACTTTCATTCGCCAACTGCATCAACACCCAGGAAGGCGGGACACACATGACTGGGTTCCGCTCGGCCCTCACCCGTGTGATCAACGACTACGCGAGAAAGCAGTCTTTCATCAAAGAGGGAGACCCGAACCTCATCGGCGAGGATATCCGGGAGGGTCTGTCAGCCGTAATCAGCGTCAAGCTCACCGACCCCCAATTCGAGGGGCAAACAAAGACCAAGTTGGGCAATGCTGAGGTCAGAAGCGTTGTAGACTCGGTGGTGAGCGAAGGGCTGGGCCGATACCTGGAAGAACACCAGGCCGAGGGAAAGCGCATCATCGACAAGTGCCTCACTTCGCAGAAGGCGCGGGAGGCAGCCAAGCGGGCCCGCGAACTGGTGATCCGCAAGAACGCCCTGGACGGGTCGTCTCTGCCCGGCAAACTGGCGGACTGTTCGGAGCGGGACCCGGCCAAGTCCGAGCTTTACATCGTCGAGGGTGAGTCGGCAGGCGGCTCGGCCAAGTTGGGCCGGGACCGCAGCTTCCAGGCCATTTTGCCGCTGAAGGGGAAGATTCTGAACGTCGAACGGGTGCTGCAACAGCCCGACCGTATCCTGGGACATGAGGAGATCCGGGCGCTGGTGGCGGCTGTTGGCGCGGGCGAGGGTGATGAGTTCGACCCGGCCAAGGTCAGATACCATAAAATCATCATTATGACCGATGCCGACGTGGACGGGTCTCACATCCGCACACTGATTCTGACCTTCATATACCGGCGCATGCAGGGTCTTATCGACAACGGTTACCTGTATATCGCGCAGCCTCCGCTGTACCGCGTCCAGTCGGGCAACAGGGTACAGTATGCCTACGGGGAAGAAGAGAAGGACGAGATTCTCGCCGGCCTCAACGGGGCGCGCAACACCCACCTGCAACGGTACAAGGGCCTTGGCGAGATGAACCCGGACCAACTGTGGGAGACCACGATGAACCCCGAGACCCGGCAGATGCTCAGGGTGGGGATTGAGGATATGATCCGGGTTGAGGACGTTTTCTCCACCCTGATGGGCGAGGTTGTGGCCCCGCGCAAGGACTTCATCTCGAAGCATGCGCGTAGCGTGCAGAACCTGGACGTTTAGAGGGTTCCACCCACCGGGGCTGGGCCTGAAGGTCTGGGCCTTTTTGTTCCCCCTCTCCCTTGAGGGAGAGGGCTGGGGTGAGGAGGGGGCTTTCAGGTCAAACGCGCTTGGAGAGGAACGGCGTCCCTTACTTCCATGCCTACTCCCCTGGGGAGCCTTTGCCGGGAATAGAAAGACTTTGCCTGTAGGTTTGCGCCGGTTGGAATCCCGGCACATCTGGCTTATAATGGTGTGGCAGTACGCACTGCCCGGCCACACCAACCTGTGACTTTCAGGAGGCCCCAATTGCCCGCGAAGAAGGCGGCACGACAGTCAATGAAACGTGCGCAGCGGAACCGCAGCGTGCGCAGCGCCACCCGGACCGGAATAGCGAAAGCTCTTAGGTCGGTGGAAAGTGACGACGTGGAGATGGCTGAAACCGCGGTGGTCGAGGCTATGAGCCTTTTGGACAAGGCCGCCCAGAGGGGCGTACTCCACAAGAATACCGCCTCCCGCAGCAAGTCTCGGCTCTCCAGGCGGCTGAACAGGCTCAAGGCGGCTGGTTAAGCCCTGGATGCGCCATCCCCTCACACCCCCCTCCTTCTTTCCTTCGCACGATTCCATTTCTCCGAACTGCCCAGTCTCGACGGAGTGACATAATGCCGTTGACAAGCGTGGCTTGTCTTGTTAACTTTGCGCCAGAACGCAAGTTCGGAGGATTTAGGTTATGACGACGCGAAAACGGCTCCCACCCAGGCGGCAGCAGATACTGGACTTCATCCAGACCTTCATCGCGGAAAACGGGATACCGCCGACAGTGCGGGATGTACAGAAAGCCTGTGAGATCAGTTCCACTTCGGTCGTGGACTACAACCTGAAGATACTCAAGCGGGACGGATATCTAAACCGCCGGCCGGATACAGCGCGCGGGATCGAGTTGCTGGACGAGAGCGGCCAGCCGGTTTCAAATGCCCCCAGGGTGCAAATCATAGGGGCCATAGCAGCCGGGCAGCCAATCCCGGTGTTCTCGACGGAGGACGCTGCCTCCAGCGAGGAATTCGATACCATTGAGGTCCCGCCGGAGTTGCCCAGGCGGCACGGCAAACTGTTTGGCCTGACGGTGAACGGCACATCTATGATCGATGCCCTGATCGATGACGGTGATGTGGTGGTTATCAAACCTGCCAGGGAGGCGGTTAACGGTGAGATGGTGGTTGCCTGGCTCCGGGATGAGGAGGAGGCAACCCTAAAAAAATTCTACCTGGAAGGGGACCAGGTGCGGCTTCAGCCCGCCAACAGCCGGATGGGCCCCATCTACAGCCCTGCGGACAACGTGGAGGTGCATGGCAAGGTAGTGACCGTGATCCGGAAGTTCGCCTGAGTGTGCTCGGATGCGAGATAACTTGAGTCTGCCTTGACCCGGAGTGCAGAGAGGGGCCGTTACTTGCGGATGTTGGTCAGTGCCCCATAAGTGGACACTATGAATGGGACGCTGTAGGTCAGGGGTATCTTCCAGTAAAAAGAGTTGCTCCAGTTACCGGCGAGCAGGGTATCGCCCTGGTTCAGGAGCGTCAGAATGGTGCCGACTACCAGGGCGGCGTACAGGGAACGGCTCAGCAATGGCCGGTGACGGAGTGCGCACCGGACGCACTTGGAGATGTCTGCTTCCTGGTGGACGCCGGATAGTTGGGCAGATGCCTGCCTGACTTTGAAGACATAGCTGCGTCCCCTGCGGAGGGGCCGTCCGCAGGGCGTGCAGGCATCATTGCTGGCGTTGGACTTGATTTGGGGAGTATGCAACGGGTGGCCGTCCGCATAACGGGTTGCCCGGTACTCCGGCAGTGTAGACATGGGGGAGTGGTGTGTCAACGCCGTGCAGACCCGCCGGGGGCAACTGCGGCCAGACCAGTAGCACTATAACAGGGGCGGCTAAAGGGACCTTTGTCCAAGCATAATGAGGAAAGCATGTACGATTTTCATACGCATACATTTCTCAGCGATGGCGTTCTGTCTCCCATAGAGCTTATCCGGCGGGCACTGGTGCGCGGGTACCGGGTTATCGGTGTTACGGACCACGTGGGCATCGGGAATTTGGAGTTCGTGGTCAAGACACTGGTGACCGATTGCGCCAATGCGACCAGCAGATGGGATATTCTGGCCTTACCCGGTGTTGAGATTACCCATGTGCCCAAGGAAGACATCGACATGGTCGCCCGGACCGCCAAGGAGATGGGGGCGAAGCTGGTGAACGTCCACGGAGAGACCATGGTCGAGCCGGTCGAACCGGGGACGAATGAGGCGGCCGTGCGTTCAACCTGGGTGGATGTTCTGGCGCATCCCGGTCTGATTACCTATGATGTGGCCCGCCTGGCCGCGGAGAACGGGGTATACCTGGAGGTGTCAGCCAGGAAAGGGCACAGCCTATCGAACGGGCACGTGGTCAATATTGCTAGGCGCGCCGGCGCCATAATTGTCCTGGACTCCGACGCTCACGAACCGGGAGACCTGCTTACCCCTGACCTGGCCGAGAACGTGGCGCTTGGGGCTGGCCTGAACCAGGACGAGGCCCACACCCTGCTGGAACTGAATCCCGGCTTGCTGCTGGCAAAGTTAGGGTTCGCTCCGGTCACTGTGACCGGAGCGAACCGTTAAGCCGGGGTCGAGGAGGGCCGCCCGGGGCTAGGCGGCTCTACCGATTCGGAAGACCTTCGTGCCGCACACCGGGCATACTCCCTGGGTGGCAGGACGGCCGTTCTTGAGTGTAACCTGCTGTGGGTCCTTAATCTCCTGCTTGGCCCGGCATTTGAAGCAGTATGCCTCCACTGCTGCACCCCCAAAGAATCAGGAAAGTTAGATATCGGAGTCCCGGTGGGACGGCATACGAGGAGTTCTCGCGTTGCGCCGACCCGCACGGGAGGTCTTGGGGAGTCGGCTCTGGAGCTACATCCCTGACCCCTCTCCCGGACCCTGAATGGCATTTGCCAAGAACGGCGGTCCCCTCAGGGTTGTGGACTCAATATACATCCCTCAGGCTCAAAGTCAAGCTGGAGAGACCTGAATCAGGGGCCTTCGATTCCCGGAAAAGGCTCCTCTCCTGTGGGGAGAGAGGTTGGAGGGTGGGGGCATCTTTCCCTTGCAGCCATGTTTGACCCGGAAATCCCCTTCACCCCGGCCCTCTCCCCACAGGAAGAGGGGGAATCCAAAGACCCTGGCCGTTCCACAAGGCTCTTGCAGGTTGGCACTCTTTATGCTGAGGGGCGTATGAATTCCCGCGAGAGCGGGAATTACGGTGTATTGCGGAGATTAGAAACACCTTCTAAGGACGGGCGGGAGCGTATGGGGAGGGCGTGTCCGTCTGGAAGACCTTGACCGGTTTCCAGGAGTTGGTGGGACGGTCGAAGCGCACGACCGCAAGGAACCTGCCGTCAAGGCTGTAGGCGCGATAGGGTTCCAGATACCCGGCGGCGGCCCCGGAATCGTTGAGGCTGACCCTCTGGCCGTCTCGCAGGTATCGCTCTGCGTGGGGACCCACGGACAGAGCTTTAAGGTCCTTCAATATCCAGTCAACCGGCAAGAGATGTTCCTGCCAGCCTTCTGACCCGTTGTGCGACTCCTCCAACTGACCGGGAGTCAGGGCAGTTTCGGCGTGGAACGCTCCGCAGGAAAGGCGCTCCAGGTCGGCGACATGACCACCGCACCCCAGGGCCTCTCCGAGGTCGTGGGCCAGGGTGCGCATGTAGGCCCCCTTGCCGCACTCGACGTCCAGCGTGAGGTTTGGCGTCTCGCATTCCAGGATGCTCATGTTGTAGATTTCGACCGGTCTTGGCTGGCGTTCAACCTCAAATCCGGCGCGGGCCAGCTTGTACAAGCGTTGGCCACCCACCTTGACGGCACTGTACATGGGCGGTTTCTGCTGGACCAGTCCCAGGAATGGCTGAAGGGCCTTTTCGACCTGCGTCCTGGTGACTCCGCCGGGGTCCCGCGTCTCCAGCACTTCTCCTTCGGCGTCGTATGTAGACGTGGTTTCCCCCAGTTTCACCTGCATCACGTATCGTTTTGCGCCGCCGACTACGTAGTCCATCAGCCGGGTTGCCTGCCCAAAACAGACCGGTAGCACCCCGCGGGCGAGGGGGTCCATCGTTCCGCCGTGGCCGACCTTGCGACGCTGGCCGGTGATGCGTTTTACCCGCCGGAGGGCATCCATCGAGGTGATGCCCGAGGGTTTGTAGAGGTTGATGAAGCCGTTTACGCTGGGACGTTCTTTGTCCCTGTTTCGCGGCATGGTTACTGCCCGCCGTGTTGGGAAACAGACTGTCCGGCTTCTGGATTCGCTGCGTCGCCGGTCTGGTCGGACAGGCCGTCTTCCCTGACCCGGTCCATGACCTGCAGGATGCGGTCGGCCTCTTCCAGGGTATCGTCAAGGGCGAAGCTCAAAAACGGCGTATAGCGGAGGGTAATTCGGTCGCGCAACTCCCGGCGGAGGAAGGCGGACGCGGATTGGATGCCTTCCATAGCAGCGGCTTTGGCGGCAGCGTCGCCCATGACACTGAGCAGCACCCTGGCGTTGCGCAGGTCGCTGGACGTGGTAACCTGCGTCACGCTGATCACGCCAGTTAGGCGCGGGTCTTTGATGTGGCGGGACAGAACGTAGCTGATTTCCGTGCGCAGCAACTCGTTGACCCGATCGTTGCGTCTGGACATAGTGGCCTCCCGGCCAAGGGTGAGGCGGGCGTGATCCGGTTTCCGGCGGGAGGGGGCAGCGGGCTAACGCCGGCCCCGTTCCTGCCGGTGAGCCTCCAGCACATCGCCCTGTTCGAAGTCGTTAAAACCCTGGAGGATGATACCGCACTCCGTACCGGCGGTGGCTTCGTTGACCTCGTCCCGGAAGTGGCGGAGGCTGGTTACGGATGAGTCGATGATGACTTCGCCATCGCGCAGGATGCGCACCGTCGCGCCGCGAGTCATGCGGCCATCAAGCACCCGGCAACCCGCAATGCGGACACCGCGGCGCGAGGGGAATATCTCACGTATCTCAGCATGGCCGACGATGACCTCATTGTATTCAGGTTCAAGCATTCCGTGCAGGGCGAGACTCACGTCGTCGATGAGCTGGTAGATAATCTGGTAATGCCTCACCTCTACGCCCATGCGCAGGGCAAGGCGCTCCGCGCTCGGCTCGGTGCCGACGGTGAACCCGATAACGATGGCCTCCGACGCGCTGGCCAGGAGAACGTCCGACTCAGTGACGTTGCCGCAAGCCGCGTGGAGGATGCGGACCTTGGCGTCTTCGTCTGTCAGCCTGTCCAAAGCCTGACGCACGGCCTCAACGCTTCCCTGTACGTCGGCCTTGAGGACAAGGTTGAGTTCCTTGATGTCACCCGGGGCGGTCCGGTTGACTACTTCGTCGAGAGTCAATGCCCTTGCCTGTGCCTGCTGGTGCGAGGAGAGCTGGGCGCGTTGGTTGGCCATCTCCCTGGCGGTCCGTTCCTGCGACACCACTGTGAACTGGTCACCGGCTTCAGGGACAGAACCGAAGCCAAGGACTTCTACGGGAGTAGCGGGCGGCACCGATGTGATGGGATTGCCCTGATGGTCGGTCATCGCGCGGATGCGGCCCCACGCCGACCCGGCGGTTATGTGTTCGCCAGGAGACAGGGTACCCTCTTGCACCAGGAGAGTGGCAGTGGGACCACGTTTGCGGTCGAGCTTGGCTTCGATGACAACCCCTGATGCCTCTTTGTTAGGGTTGGCCTTGAGTTCCGAAATTTCGGCCACCACCAGGATATTTTCCAGCAGGTCGTCCACGCCGTCTCCAGTGCGCGCGGATACCTCCACCGACACGATGTCGCCGCCCCAGTCTTCAACCAGGAGATTGTGCTCGCTGAGTTGCCGCTTGACCCGCTCCGGGTCGGCAGCCGGGAGGTCCATCTTGTTGATGGCGACGATTATCGGCACTTCGGCAGCCCTGGCATGGTCGATGGCTTCCTCAGTCTGGGGCATGATGCCGTCGTCGGCCGCGACCACTAGAACGGCGATGTCCGTCACCCTGGAACCCCTGGCACGGATGGCGGTGAAAGCCTCGTGGCCCGGGGTGTCCAGGAAGGTGATCTTGTTGCCGTCACGGTCCACCTGGTAAGCGCCGATGTGCTGGGTGATCCCGCCGACCTCTTTATCGGCGACGCTGGCGGTACGGATAGTGTCGAGCAGTGCGGTCTTTCCGTGGTCCACGTGGCCAAGAATGGTCACGACCGGGGAGCGGGAGACCTGCTCCTCTATGTCCTCCTCCTCCTCTATGTTCAGAGTCCGGACAGCCACCGCAGACTCCGGCTCGGCCATTGTGGTCCTGATGCCGAAGGCGGTTGTGACCAGCGTAGCCATCTGGTAGTCGATTAGCTGGTTCATAGACGCCATGATGCCGTTTCGCATCAGTTGTTTGATGACGTCTATGGGATTCTGGTCGATCAACTCGGAGAGGCGCTGGACCGTGAGGGTTTCCGGCAGCACCAGAGAACGGGTTGAAGCCCTCCTGTTTTGACCGGTCCTTCGGCCCCCGCCAGTGCGTTCATTAGTAGTAGTCATCTATCCCTCCACCAGGGATTGCCCTGCCACAACCTGATGATAATAGTCCATGATTTCGCTACGGGTATCTGCAGAAAGTGAAACACCCAGACTCCGATCCAAGCCAGATCCGGACACGCCGCGTTCCCAGCAAGCGAGGGACTCGCAAAGATATGCGCCCCTTCCAGCCCTCTTGCCAGAAAGGTCTAAGGTTACAAGACCATCAGGGGTGCGGACGACGCGGTACAACTCGCGCTTGGGAAACCGGTTCCCGCATGCGACACACCTACGTTCCGGTATATGTCGTGGCCTGGCCAACGCGGTCCTCCCGTCCCGTGGAGGCCGCCGGGTTAACGGCCTCCCTGGCGGGCGCCTCTGGCCCGATTCCCGCCGCGTCGCCCCCTGCGGTCCCGGCGGCCGCCTCCCCTGGACTCCTCCATGATGTCTTCCGCGAACCTAATCTTGCCGGCGTCGGGCGTCAGCACTGGCAAGTCGGGCAGGTCGTTAATGAAGTCGTCCTGCTCCTCCTCATCCTCCGGGCCGGCTTCTTCCAGGACCTCAACATCGTCAAGAGAGAACGACTCCAATTCCTCGACGCTGATGCCGGAATCCTGGGCCTCGGCTTGGTTAGCGACGAGTTGCTCTTCCTCCTCCCGGATCAACGCCTCGAGGATCTCGTCCTCCTCCAATTGCTCCGCGGCGTCGCCAGGAGCCTCAGCCAACTCGACCTCGGCGACGGTTTCGACCAGGTTATCTGCCAGGACATCCGCGACTGTGAGGTTGGACACTCCTTCGGCCGCCACGGCATTCAGTTCGTCCGCGGGTTCCAACTCCGGCTCAGGTACAGCCTCCACTTCCCGGAGTTGCTGCTGAAGCCTGCGGGCTTCCCGGAGTTCGTCCCACTCGGTCATGCCCTTGATGTCGAGGCGCCAGCCGGTGAGCCTAGCGGCCAGCCGGGTGTTCTGCCCTTCCTTGCCGATGGCCAGGGAGAGCTGCCGGTCCGGCACCACCACGATTGCCGACTGGTCTGCCCGGTCAAGCTCGACTTCAACGACTTCCGATGGGCTGAGGGCCTTGGAAATAAACACCTTGGGGTCCTGGTCCCAGGATATGACGTCTATTTTCTCGCCCTGAAGCTCATTGACTATGCTTTGAATGCGGTTGCCCCGCACCCCGATGCAGGAGCCCACCGGGTCGATGCCCTGTTGGGTCGCAGTCACAGCTACCTTGCTGCGGAAACCCGCCTCGCGGGCGATGGCTTTGATCTCCACGACGCCGTTGTGGACTTCCGGGACTTCGATCTCGAACAGCCTTTTGAGCATGTCCCGATGGCTTCTGGAAACGATTATCTCAGGCCCTTTTGAGCCGTTGCGGACGCTGAGTACGAACACTTTCGACCGCTGACCCCGCCGGTATCTCTCGGTAGTGACCTGTTCTTCGTAAGGGAGAATAGCCTGGGCCCTGCCGCCCAGGTCCAGAGATATGAACCGGCCCTGTTCGGTCTGGTCGATGACGCCGGACACGATGTCGCCCTCGTATTGGAGGAATTCTTGGTAGAGGAGCTCCCGTTCTGCCTCGCGCAGGCGCTGCAAGACCACCTGTTTGGCGGTTTGAGCGGCGATTCGGCTGGCGTTATGCGGCAGTGGTTCTGTCGCGGCGACCTCGTCGCCCACATCTGAACCCTTCTTTATGTGTTGGGCGTCTTTTACGCTTATCTCCCGGTCGGGGTCTTCCACAATCTCCACGACCGTTTTCAAGGCAAAGACCTTGACATCGCCGGTGTTGGGGTTGAGCTTTACGGAAATGTTCTGTCCCGATGCCGGGTTGTCCTTCTTGAAGGCGGAAGCCAAGGCCACCTCGATGGCCTGGAGGACCTGTTCCCTGGGCAGGTGGCGTTCTGCGGCCAACTGGGTCAATGCAATCATGAAGTCGCTTTTCATACCCAAGCCCCCTGAGCGAAGCTGCCCGAAACCGTGACCGGGGTCTATCAGCAAGAAAGCGGGGATTTCCCGCTTTCTAATCAGAGCACCCTGCGGGAACTGGCACCCGATGATGCTGGTCTGCCCGCATGGTCAGTATAGCATCCGGGGAGAAGGGCTTTCAAGGCGTGTGGCCGTACAGAGACCGGTCGTCAGTGTGAAGAATCCGGAGAGTGCGGTGGGTGTGGAGAGGGCGAGAAAGAGAAAAGCGGGTGCGCTGTAGACCTCGGTCGACGTGTCACCACCAGATTTTGCCCTGGACCTCTTTGGCCATTTGCTCGTAGTCCGTGGTCCAGAGGCTGGTGCTGAGGTACTTCCACCCGCCGTCGGCCAGGAGACAGACGATGTTGGCCTGGTCCAGACGCTCGGCCTGGCGCAGGGCGGCGTAAACCACCGAACCGGAAGAGACGCCGGCGAAGATACCTTCCTTGTCGAGCAATTCCTTGGTGGTGCGGAAGGCGTTGAGGCTGGAGACCAGCATCCTGGAGTCCAACAAGGAGATGTCCAAGATCGGCGGGATGAACCCCTCTTCCAGGCTGCGCAGGCCGGAGATGAAGTCGTCCGGCTCCGGTGCGGCGGCTACTATCTTGATCTGAGGATTGTACTCCTTCAACCGGCGGCCGACGCCCATGAGAGTCCCGCCGGTGCCCAGACCTGCGACGAAGTGGGTCAGGTCGGGCAGTGCCTCGATTATCTCGGGGCCGGTGGTCTCGTAGTGGGCGCCGGGGTTGCCGCTGTTGCCATACTGGTAAAGCATGTAGTAGTCGTGGGGATGCTTCTCCAGCAGGTCGTGGGCTACGTCGATGGAGCCGTTGGTGCCCCGGGACCCGTCGGAGGTGATGATCTCGGCGCCGTAGGCTTCCAGAAGTTGGGTGCGTTCAACGCTCACATTGTCCGGCATCACCACCGCGACCCTGTAGCCCTTGAGCCGTCCGATCATGGCGATGGAGATGCCCGTGTTGCCGCTGGTGGGCTCCAAGATGGTGCGGGAAGGGGAGATCTCTCCGGCCTGTTCCGCCTGCTCCACCATCTTGAGGGCGATGCGGTCCTTCAAACTGCCGGTGGGGTTTTGGCCCTCCAGCTTGGCGAAGACCCGTACCCCCGGCCTGGGACTCAGGTTCTGGAGCTCCACTATCGGGGTGTTGCCGATGGTGTCAAGGATTCCGCTGTATGTGAGCCTAGTAGCCATGTTTCTTCTTGGCTTTCGGTGGCGTTAGTGCGAGGCTGCAACCGCGGCAGGCTCCGGTTCGGCCAAGCCGCAGAAGATTTCGTAATCGATCAACTCGTCGATGGTCGGATTGTCACCGCAGAGCGGGCAGTTGGGGTTCCGCTTGATCTTGACTTCCCGGAAGTTCATGCTCAGGGCGTCGATTAGCAGCAACCGTGAACTCAGAGACTCCCCGATACCGATCATCAGCTTCAGGGCCTCGGTGGCCTGGATGCTTCCGACCAGCCCGGTCAGCGCGCCCAACACGCCGGCCTCCGCACAGTTGGGGACCATTCCCGGAGGAGGAGGCGACGGGAACAGGCAGCGGTAACAACCCTGACCGGGTATGAACACTGTCGATTGACCGTCGAAAATGAGAATGCTGCCGTCGATGAGCGGCTTGCCCTCCAAGTAGCAGGCATCGTTGACCAGGTATCTGGTGGCGAAGTTGTCCGCTCCGTTGATCACCATGTCATACTGACTGATAATCTCCCTGGCGTTATCCGATTCCAGCCGCACTTCGTGGAGCACCACGTTGACGTCGGGGTTGTAGGCCAGGATGTTGTCCTTGGCCGACTGGATCTTGGGTCTGCCGATGTCTGCGGTATGGTGGAGGACCTGGCGTTGCAGGTTGGAAATCTCCACCACGTCAAAGTCTACCAAGCCAATGGTGCCGACTCCCGCCAGGGCCAGGTAAATGGCCGAGGGCGATCCCAGGCCGCCCGCGCCGAGGATAAGGGCCTTTGACTGTATCAGCTTACGCTGCCCGACGCTGCCAACGTCGCTCATGATGATGTGACGGCTGTAACGTTTCACCTGTTCCGGGGTCAAAGGCATCGGTTGCTGGGTCATGGTGTCAGCTCCTTTCAATACGCACAAAAGACCCCCGCTCCCCCAACAAGGGTCTCATTCCGGGCGGGCGCAGGTCCTACGGTTGCCGGAGAGTGCCTGCCCCTATGTGGGTGGACAGGTGCAAGCGAAACCGAATGAAAGAGGCGGATAGGTCATGGTTTTCTGGAGTCTATCCCCCGTATATGGGGTTGTCAAGCAACGGCCAAGTCCCTGACGTGCAGGCATGGTGGGAGCGCTGTTCCGTTCGCTAGACCGAGACCTCAGCCAGGTGCCGCTGCCGCCGGGCCAGGTCGGCCAGAGAGATGTGGCTGAGAACCTCCTGTATCGCTTCCTCCACCGATTTCCACACTTCCTGTTGGGCGCAGGACTCGGAGAACACGCAGTCCAGCGGGTTGATCAGGCAGTCCAGTGGGGAGGAGTTGGCGTCCAGCGTCCGGATGACCGTGTCGAGATTGATGTCCGAGGGGTCGGAGGCCAGCCAGTGGCCGCCCTGCGGACCACGTCGGCTCAAGACGAAGCCGCACTTGTGCAGGGTGGTCATTAACTGGTTGAGGTACGCTTCCGGGATGCCTTGCTTGGAGGCGATTACCGACGTTTGGACTGGACCTTCGCCGTAATTCAGGGCCAACTCCACCAAGGCCCGCACCCCATAATCGACTCTCATGGGGATTCTCATTACGCTTACCTCCGAAACGGTCCAAGCCGGATTATAGCATTGGCTGGCCCTTAATACCAACTCAAAGTCGCGGCGGCTGGCCTTGAGATTGCGATTGACGGGGTGAGCGGACCAGGCAGGTGCCAAGGCACCTGGCGATTAACTCCCCTTCGTCTCCGGTAACATCGACTTCCCCCACGACGATGCGCCGCCCGCTGCCGATCAATCTGGCGGTGGCTGTCAGTCCGCCGTCTCGGGCAGGGGCGAGGAAGTTGACCTTCAACTCCACCGTGACGGCGGTTTCTCCGGCGCGCAGCCGCGTGTGCACAGCCTCGAAGAAAGCGTAGTCGGCCAGGGTTACGATCAGCCCTCCCTGCACGACGCCCGCCCGCTGGCGGTGCTTGTCCTGTATGGTCATCGACACTTTCCCGGTCCCCTCTGGAGCGGGGTGTGACTCCATGCCCAAAAGCACTGCAACGGGCGGAGGCTCTTCTCCCGCCTGGCGATCATATTCCGTGCTCAATTGCGGGACTCCTATGCGTGGGTCTAGGTTGCCGCCCGGTGGCGGTCGCATCCAACCAGAGGTGCGGCTATGGGCCGGGCAGCAGGTTGGTTTAGCGCGGGTAAGTATAACTGGGTGGAAGTCAGGCGGCTACCAGCAGGACCCGGTTAACCCGTATAATGGCACCTGCCCTAACACTGTAGACGTTGGCTCAGGTTGATCGCGGCATGGCGGGACTATCGATGTGCATGACAGGCGGCCTGGGATAGGAAGGTATTTCGCCATTGGGAGCCGGGCAGAGCAGATGATCAAGGGAGTCCTGGTAGCATTCGGGATCATGGTGGTGCTGGCGATAATCCCCATCGTGCATTTCATTGGAATTCCCTTCGGACCTTTCGTGGGCGGCTACTTCGGAATTTCCTCCGCCGGGGACAGTACGATGCCCAACCAACTCAGGGCCTTGACCTTCGGGGGCTTGTTGGGAGTGATTGTCCTTCTGGTCTGCTCCGTGGCTGTTCTACCTGTGACGGTCTTTACCAGTATAAACCCCCTGTTCCTCTGGGGCGGCGTCCTGGTGTTCTCTTTCTACACGGCGAGCATGGGTGCACTGGGGGCCATGTACTCTCTGTTGCGGGCGGCGGGATAGTCCAAACCAAGGGAGGTACGGCAGACCGTGGATGGACGAAAGTGGTTTCTGCTGATATTCCTGGCCATCGCCGTGTTCGTGGGGCTGGTCGGCTACGGCGACTTCCGCAAGATAGGGACCCACCTGGCCGAATTCCCGTACCCATTCCTGGTCGCTGCATTCGCTCTTGCCTGCGCCAACTTCGCACTGCGGTTTGTCCGTTGGGCCTACTACCTCAAGGCGCTTGAGTTGCGCCCTCCCCTGTCCGTGAGCATTCTGGTATTCCTCTCGGGCCTCGCAATGGCGATTACCCCCGGAAAGGCCGGTGAGCTTTACAAGTGCTACCTGCTGCGGGACAGGGCGGGCATACCCCTGTCGGCATCGGTGCCTGTGGTGGTCATGGAGCGGCTGACGGACCTGGTATCCGTGGTCCTGATCGCTATCTTGGGACTGGCCCTCCTGCCCCCGCTGGTTGTGTGGGCTGTCGGCGGCGTCCTGATCCTCTGTATGTTGGTGCTTATTCCGATTGTGACCCGACTGTGGGACGACCTCCTGAGTCTTCCCCTGTTGCGGCGCTGGAAGGACGACCTCGAAACTTCGAGGGACAGTCTCCGCACGCTGGTCCAACCCAACGTGCAGCTTGTCTCGATTGGCCTCGGACTTGTGGCATGGGTCGCCGAAGGTCTGGCTCTCTGGTTCATCATGTACGGACTGAACTCTGACGTGGACATTTTCGAGGCAATCCCCGTCTACGCCGCCGCCACCCTGATAGGGGCAATTACCACCCTCCCCGGCGGACTGGTCGGCACGGAGGGGAGCATGGTGGCCATGCTCCAGCAAAGCGGAGCAGCGAGAGAGGCGGCATCCACCGGCGCGCTTCTGGTGCGCCTGGCGACCCTGTGGTTCGCCGTAATTGTCGGACTGGCAGCCCTTTTGTGGTTGAACAAGGTAGGGGGGAAGGCTACGGAGTCCGTGCCTGCCGTAGAACCGGAGGGCCCGGACGGTCAACTGCCGACCCGGCTGTAGTCCGATGGGAACCCAGGACAAGTCCTCCAGTAGTTGGACTGGGACCACCGGGGCAATTCCCCGCGGCGCCTCCTTGTTCATGGCCACGCGGCCCCGGCAGTGGATCAAGAACGGGCTGGTCTTTCTCCCATTCCTCTTCGCGGTGCGCATTGCCTGGGCGCCCGACAACCTCAGCCCCGTACCAGACATTCTTTTCCGGCTGCTCCTCGTCTTCCTCGCCTTTTGCGCT
This sequence comes from Dehalococcoidia bacterium, assembly GCA_965204715.1. Classification (GTDB taxonomy): domain Bacteria; phylum Chloroflexota; class Dehalococcoidia; order Lucifugimonadales; family UBA3495; genus CATOSP01. The sequence continues at coordinate 324,556 of OZ242009.1, read as the reverse complement.
CTGGCCAGTTCAACCTATTTGCTGAACGATGTGATGGACCGGGAGGCGGACCGGCGGCATCCGGCGAAGCGGAACAGACCTATCGCCGCCGGACGTGTGAGTGTCGGTCTGGCCGTGGCGGCGATGATCGTCCTCAGCGGTGGCGGGTTGGTGCTCATGGTCCTGGTCAAGCCCATACTTGGAGCTATCGGAGTCCTCTATCTCGGCATGAACGTGGCCTACTCCCTGGGAGTCAAACGGGTGGTGCTGTTGGACATATTCGTAGTGGCCAGCGGATATGTAATCAGGACTACAGTCGGGGCCATAGCCATAGACGTTACTCCCTCCCCCTGGTTGTATGTTGCCACTGGTACGGGCGCGCTTTTCACGGTCCTGGGACGCCGGTATGCCGAGGTGCGTCTGGCCGGAGACTCGGCTACGGAACAACGTGGGGTTTTGAGCGAATACAGCGGGCCTCTGATTGGACAGCTATTGAGCATCTCTGCGGTGGGTGCTTGGCTGAGTTATACTGTGTACACGGTGGAGGCTGAGGGGTTGCCAGGAAACGACACCATGCTGCTGACCGTGCCCATCGTTACATTCGGCCTGTTCCGATACCTGTACCTGTTGAACAACAGCAGGGAGGCCGAGGCGCCGGAGCAACTGATAACCCGGGACTTGCCCATGGTGGCGGCCATTGCCTGCTGGGTGGCATTATCGGGATTGGTACTGTTGCTGTACGGCTGAAGCACACAAGCGCCCGGCGGCAGTGCAAGTCACCGGGCGGGAGGTTTTTCGGGTTGGAAACGTCCAACAACCCAATCGTCAGGCCATCGGATACCCAAACCACCGGGACGCCGGAACGACAGGGGCGGTCCGTGGTAGCCGTGGTCGCCACAAGTCCTGAGACTGTCCTGGAAGATGTCCACCGCGCAATGGTCATGGCCGGTGTTCAGGACGTGTTGTCCATCGACATTCCGACACTCCTGAAGATCAACATCTCCTGGCAGCACTGGTACCCTGGATGCTCCACCAGCCCCTGGCAATTGGAGGGCGTGACCCGGGGGCTGCGGTCGATGGGGCATACTGAGCTTATCGGGGCTCACAACGGCACCGTGGTGGTCGATTCCTACGAGGGTGAGGTCAACAACAAGCACAAGGCAGTCCAGGATATGCTCGGCCTGCCCACTATACACCTGGACAGCCCGCCCAACCGCTGGGTGGAATACGAGCCGAAGGCCGAGATGCTGGTGCTGGACGACATTTTCCCGGAAGGCATACAGATACCCGAGAGCTTTGAGGGAAAGAACGTTCTCCACCTGCCGACCATGAAGACCCACGTGTTCACCACCATGACAGGGGCGATGAAGAACGCCTTCGGTGGGCTGCTGAACCGAAAACGCCACTGGACCCACTCGGTGATTCACGAGACGCTGGTTGACCTGCTGGCTATCCAGCAGGAGATACATCCTGGGATATTCGCGGTGATGGACGGCACATTCGCAGGCGACGGGCCAGGGCCACGGGCGATGCGGTGGCACATCAAGGACCGGATTCTGGCCAGCGCTGACCAGGTGGCCATCGACGCTGTGGCGGCGAAGATGATGGGATTCGAGCCGATGGACCTGAAGTTCATCCGGTTGGCCCATGAGCGTGGCCTGGGGTGTGGGGACATATCGCAGATTGAGGTGTTGGGTGAGGACATCAGCCAGACCGACTGGGGTTTTTCCGGCGTGGAAAACACCTTCGCCAGCCGCGGGCAGAAACTTATCTACTGGGGGCCGCTCAAGCCACTGGAGACATTCCTGCTACGCACGCCCCTGGTCGGGTGGGCGTTTTTCGCATCCAACATCTACCACAACGGCTATTGGCTGAAGACCCGGGGCCGGAGCCGGATCAACGCCGCTCTCAAGACCGAATGGGGCAAGCTGTTCCAGTCCTACTGAGGCTGTTTCAACCCAGGGATGGACTTCGACCACCTGACCCCGATTCTTCACCAACAAGTTGTGACTGTCGAATTGAGCCGTGTGAGCTTCCAATGTCGGCGTTGCATGGCCGGAATGAGTGTATAATCGGTACATGGACCTTGCGTTAATCGGACTCCCCCAAAGTGGAAAGACCACACTGTTCAACGCACTGACCGCGGGACACGGCGCCGCCGCCACCGGCGGTCCGGGCGGCTCGACCCGCGTCGGAGTAGTGAAGGTGCCCGACCCACGGGCTGAGACCCTGGCCGAGATGTACTACCCCCGGAAAATCGTATACCCGGAGATACGGTACTGGGACTGGGCTGGGCCGGATGGGGGCGGGAGCGCCTTCGCCATAGAGGGAAGAATGCGGAATACCCTGCAAGCCGCCAACGCTTTTCTGCTGGTGGCGCGCGCATTCTCCAACCCTTCCGTACATCACCCGTCCGGCAGCGTTGACCCTGGCCGCGACCTGCGCGCCGTCCTGGGCGAGCTTATGCTGGCCGACATGGAGGTGCTGGAGCGGGCCGTTGAGCGTCAGCAGGACGGCATCAAGAAATCCAAACCCGCCGAACGCCCTCAACTTGAGCGGCAACTGGAAGCGACGATCAAGGCCTGGGAAGGGATGGAGGGCGGAGAACCCTTGCGATGCCAGGCCCTAACCGAGTCAGAGGCGGCGCTCGTCCGGGACTACCAGTTGCTCACCGCAAAGCCGGTAATCGTGGCTTTCAACGGCGACGAAAGCGCGCCGCCGACCCGGTTGGAGCAACTCTGCCTTGATCCCGGAGAGGTTATGGGCATTGGGGAAGTGAGCGTATGCGCCGGCATCGAGGCAGACCTGGCAGCGATGGACGAGGAGGAAGAGGCTGAATTCCGCTTGGAGATGGGGCTGGGTGAACCGGCGACATCGCAGGTCATTCGCACCTGCTACGATACGCTGGGGCTGGTGTCTTTCCTGACTGTCGGCGATGACGAGGTGAGGGCTTGGAGCATACCGGCAGGCCTCCCGGCGCAGCAGGCTGCGGCCACCATCCATACGGACTTCTACCGGGGGTTTGTCCGTGCCGAAGTCATCCCATACGATGATCTGGTACGCTGCGGGGGCATTCCCCAGGGGCGCAAGGAGGGTGTGGTCCGCTCCGAGGGCAAGACCTATCCCGTCCAGGACGGGGATGTTATCAACTTTCTGGTGAACGCCTGATCTCAGGGGAAGGCGCTCCTTCCCAGCCGCCGCCTCAGGTCCATAGTCAACAATAGGAAGGGCCACTCCGTGCACATCGCCTACATCCAGCCTATCGGCGGAGCAAGCGGTGATATGCTCCTCGCCGCCCTGATTGACGCGGGTCTTACCCTGGACTGGCTGCGCACTGAACTGGCGAAGCTGGAAGCTCCCGGATACCACCTCGATGCAGGACAGGAGACGCGCAAGGAAGTCCGGGGCACGAGATTGAGCGTCACAGTCGAAGACCGTACCCGCTACTCCCCCAGGCGCCTGCTCGATACTGTGCGCCGCAGCAGCCTGCCCCAAGCGGTCAAAGACCGCTCATCCCTGGTGCTCGACAACCTCTGGAAGGCGGAAGCCCGCGTTCACGGGGAACCCGCGGAATCTCTGGAACTGGAGGAACTGGGAAGCCTCGACACTCTGATTGATGTGGCCGGCTTCGTTGCGGGGCTGGAACATCTTGGGGTTGAGAAAGTATATGCCGCCCCGCTGGTACTGGGCGCGGCCGAACCTCCCCGGTGGCCGGGTGGTTATTCCAACCCCGCTCCTGCAACCCTGGAGTTGGCGGCAATGTCGGGTGCGACCGTGGCCGAGGACCGGGACATATTCAAGGGCGCGGGGGAGCTGACGACACCCACGGGCGCGGCCCTGATTACTTCCCTGGCCGAGTTCCGGCGCCCCGCCTTCTCGGTGCAGAAAATCGGCGTCGGCCTGGGAACGAAGGACCCGGAGAACTTCCCCAATGCAGTGCGGGTCTGGCTAGGGGAGATCGCAATCCCCGCAGCCCACATTTCCCGAGAGGCGACTGAGGGAGATCCGGGGTTTGCCTCCATGCAGGGCAATATAGTGCTGCTGGAAACCAACATGGACGATGTTTCCGGTGAAGTAGTCGGATACGCCCAGGAGCGCCTGTTCGATCTGGGAGCTCTGGATGTCTGGTATTCGCCCATCCAAATGAAGAAGAACCGGCCCGGCATCATTCTCTCGGCCCTAGTCCCCGCCGAGTTGGAGGAAACGGCATGTGAGCTGGTGCTGCGGGAGACCCCGACCCTTGGGGTGAGGACGCGCCCCGTGGAACGTTATGCCGCGGAGCGCAGGAACGTCTCCCTGGAATCGAGTATGGGAGTCGTATCGGTGAAAGTTAAGCACGTGGGCGGCAAGGCGGTCAGCGCCGCTCCGGAGTATGAAGACTGCCGCCGCATTGCGCTGGAAACCGGCATACCTCTACAGGAAGTGCAGCGACGGGCGCGAGAAGAGGCGAATCATCTGCTGACGGGTGAATCAGAAATCTTCTAGCGGCGCCGCCTGCGACGGGAGCGGCCAGGCAGTCCCGGGTAGCCGCCTTCCTGGAGCACCCAGTCTATCCGCTGCGACAGGGCCGAGGCTTCTTCCGGGAGGAGCAGGGCCAGCAACTCTTGGAGTCGGCCACCAGGTCGCCGCAGTTGCTTCTTGAGCCTTCGTATGTCGTCCAAATGCTGTTGGGGTATAGACTCGCCTGAGAAGTCCCAGATGACGGTGCGTATTTTCAGGTCGGCGTGGAACGTGAGGCCGTGGTCTATGCTCCATAGCTTGCCGTCCTCGTCCTGTATCAGATGGTTCGCCTTGCGGTCGGTGCTGTTGGCCACCATGTCGAAGCATGCGATGGTCTGAAGCTGGGAAGCGGCCTCTTCCTGAAGGTTGTAATAGTTCTGTCGCGGGTCATGCTCGATGAACTGCTGCACCGTGCCGATACCATACGGACCGTCCCGGATGGTGGTAAATGGGATGATGTTCCAGCCCAGGATTTCGCTCAACAAATAGGCTGCGTACTCCCGCTTGTAGAGAGTGCCGTTGGGGAAGTCCCAGAGAGGGGCCTCGCCGTCCCGTGGTTTGTAGATGGCGAAGCCGGTGCGCCCGTTCAGTTGTAGTTGGGAGAAGAAGGTGTAGTTGGAACCCGCAGGCGTAAGCTGACAACTGACGATTTCGCCGTGTCTTAGCAGTTCCTCATTGGCCGGGTCAACGCTCACCGGATACCCTTATTGCTTCCCGGGGTTGGTCAGCCCGTCTCCAGGACAGCGTGACCATTGGCCCGCGGGCAGTTATGGCCGTCCGGGTTGATGGGCTGCCCGCACAGGATGCAACGGGGGCGGCCTGCGGCGCAGATACGCAGGGCTTCCTGGGAAAGTTCCTCCGCCTGGCGCATGTCTATCCAGAAGCTCACGGACTCCGGCTCCCGGTTCGCTTCCTCGTCTTCGATCTCGTAGACGAGGAGACGGAAGGAGTTGGACTCTTGGTCGTGGCTCAACATAAGCTGCCCGGCTTTGAAGTCGAGGGATATGCTTTGACCCGAGTCGCGTGGCTCCCGCCGCCGGCCCTCCCGCGCCTTGTCAGCCTCGGAGATGGACTCGACCGTCTGTTGAAGGTAGACGCCCAACTGGAATAGCTGCTCCTTCTCCAGCCATACGGTGCAGCTTGCATCCCCCGATTCCAGGGTCAGGTTGAAAGTCCGCTGTCCGGGGCGTCCGAAAGTCCTTGGTTCGATGTGGGTCAGGGACCCCAGATGATACTTGACCTCTCTCGGTTCCATGCCGTGTATCATAGCCTCCGGAAACAGCAGTGGCAAGGGAAAGGGACCCGTCCAATCCGGGACTATCCTCGGCAAATCTCCGCTGTGGCTGGTAGTGGCTCGGGCCTGGCTAGTTGCGCGACCTGTACTGCAATGCCTCGGCCAGGTGCGACGCGTTGATGTCCTCCGCGGCGTCCAGGTCTGCGATGGTGCGCGAAACTTTCAGTATGCGGTGGAAGGCCCGGGCCGACAGGTGGAGCCGCTGGGTAGCCGTGTGCAGCAGGGTCCTGGCCGCATCGTCGAGGATGCAGGACTTCCACACCTCTGCTGGCCCCATATCCGCGTTGCACAGCATTCCGGTGCCGCAGAACCGTTCCCGTTGCCTGTTGCGGGCCTGTTGTACTCTTTCCCGCGCATGGGATGAGTCCTCGGCGCGGTCCGTATCCACCAGTTTCTCGTACTCCACCGGCGGCACCTCGACGATAACGTCGATTCGGTCCATCAGGGGCCCGCTGACCTTCTTCTGGTAGCGGCTGACCGCTGACGGGGCGCAGACGCATGCCTTCTTTGGGTCGGTGTAGTAACCGCAGGGGCACGGGTTCATGGCGGCGACGAACATGAAACTCGCTGGATAAGTGACAGTGCCCGTCACCCGGCTTATTGTTACCACCTTGTCTTCCAGGGGCTGGCGCAGCGACTCCAGGGCCGTATGGTTGAACTCCGGGAGCTCGTCGAGGAACAGAATGCCCCGGTGGCTCATGGTGATTTCCCCCGGACGCAGATTGCGGCCTCCGCCGACCAGTCCGGCGTTGGAGATGGTGTAATGGGGCGCACGGAAAGGACGACGGTACATCAAGGGGCTGTCTGCGGGCAGGTCCCCGCTTACGCTGTAAATCTTGGTGACTTCCAGGGCCTCGGGCGGAGTCATGGGAGGGAGGATGGACGGCATACATCGGGCAAGCAGGGTCTTCCCGCTTCCTGGAGGACCGTTCAGCAGCAGGTTGTGGAAACCCGCCGCAGCCACCTCCAGCGCGCGCTTGGCATGTTCCTGGCCTTTCACGTCTGCCAGGTTCATCCCTTCCTGCGGTTCAGCACAGGAATCAAGCACCACCCCGTTGTCATCTATTGGCGGGATGGGCGCTTCTCCCCGGAAATGGGATATTAGGGACGGAAGGTTGTCCACAGGATAGACGGTGACTCCATTTACCAGTGCCGCTTCGGAAGCGTCTACGGTTGGCACGTAAACCGTGGAGAAACCCTGGTCTCGCGCCACCGACACCATCGCCAGAATGCCGGTGGTGTGGCGCAGGCTGCCATCCAGGGAGAGCTCTCCCAGGAATATGGCGCGCTCGTTGATCGGTTCAAGCTGACCGGTGCAGAGCAGGATCCCTACGGCGATGGACAGGTCGTAGGACGGCCCGGCCTTCTTCAGGTCAGCGGGGGCGAGATTGACGGTTATGCGCCGCAGAGGAAACTCGAAACCGCTGTTGCGGAGAGCAGCTCTGACCCTCTCCTTTGCCTCCTGTACTGCGGTATCGGGGAGGCCGACGATGTTGAAGGCGGGCAGCCCCGGAGATATGTCGATCTCCACCTCCACGATGTAGCCTTCGAGTCCGAGGACAGCACAAGTCTGAGCAGACGACCACACGGGACCAACTCCTTAAGTGAGTTTTCGCTGCCCGTCCCTTTCCGCCAGATACATGCTCACCCGGAAAATACTAGGGCCAGTAATCAGATTGCTGGCCAGGGCATGAGAGAGGGCCGCAAGATGGGAAGTAATATAGGAGAAGGCTGGTGGATAATCTATCAGCTTGTGACAGTAAGTTGGCGTAGGTCGAATGCGACGGAGACCGGCCCCGGAAAGTGTTCCGAGGCTTCATCTATCAGAGGGTGCGGTTGGTGGTGGAAAGGGTTGGTAATGTGGGTGATCACCAGTTCTTCGGCCCCTGCCAGAGTGGCAATGCGGCCAGCCTCCCCTGCCGTCGAATGTCCTGCGGCCGCGGCGTGTTCCCGGTCTCGGTCCAGCGCATAGGCTTCATGTATCAGCAGGCGCGCGCCGCGACCGGCCTCGGACATGACGGGGTTGAATCGCGTGTCCCCGGAGAACACGACCCTGACCCCGCCGCTGTCGATGGTCCATCCCACCGCGCCGGGGATGTGGTCCGCAGGAAAGCAGGAGGCGAAGGCGGACGGCCCGAGTTGCACCTGGTCGCCAACTTCCACGCCGTGCCACCGCATCACCTGGTGACCCTCGGGGTTCACTGCGCCCTCGCGGTCAACTTTAAGGTTGGGGGACAGCACCTGGCAGAGATATTCGGCGTGGCGCAGAACGTCCGCCGGTCCGTAGACCTCCAGGGGAGGGCCGTCGTCCAGTGACCTCGTGTGGACCAGTTGAATCAACGGCAGGCCCGACATGTGGTCGGCGTGGTGGTGGGTGAGCAGCACTTTGTGGAAAGACTCCGGGGCCATCCCCAGTTGGGTGCAGTTGCGGGCCACCGTATTCCCGGAGCTGGCGTCCAGCAGAAATCGGGTGTCATCTTCGCATTCAAAGGCGATAGCCGTGTGGCCCCGGTGGATGGACCCGCCTGCGCCGGTGCCAAGGAACGTGATTCGAACGCTCATCGGTCCCTTTCCCACTCCGCTATCTGCTGCTCGAGCCTGTGCTGCCGGAGGGCCATCGTAAGGTCGCCCCTGGTGCGCTCCAGGACGCCGCGCATCTGGTCGGTGTTGCGGCGCAGACCTCCGGTCACTCCCTCGGGGAAGTCCACCGTCACCAACACGCTGTAAATCTCGTCCATCACTTCCATGAGTTCCTGGCAGCGATGGAAGGAGTCGCGCCGCAGGGTGTCCAGGATGTAACGGCGAATCTCTCCTATGGTCTCGGCCATCCCGTTGAGGTAGGAGGAGGCGTCTACGGCAAGCTCCTCGAAATGCGGAATGGAGCCGCCGGATATGACCGCCAGTGTGACGTGAGCCTCGGCATACTCCTTGCGGGCGTCGGCCAGGAATCCGGCGAAGTATATCTCCGGGTTCTCATCCCGCAATGGGGCGGTCTCCTCGAGACGGTGACGGGCGAGTTCAATCAGCCGGGCGGCTTCGTCGAAGTCTTCCCGGTGAACGGCCCTGATGGCATTGGCCGAGAAGCGCACCACCTCCCTCGATACCCCTAGCCCCTGCTCTCGGGCACGGTTGCGCTCAGTCAGCTTCTCTATGGCTTCCGTGCCTATGCTGGCCAGCTCTGCGCCGTAAGGTGACGGCATCAGACTCGGCCCCCGGCGGAGCGTATCGCCTCGACCAGATGGTTGGCGGCGGCCTCCGGCTCCGGGGCAGAGCCGACGGCTGCGGTAACGCAGATGGCATCCGCGCCCGCCTCCACTACCGGAGCCACGTTCCCGGCGTTAATCCCTCCGATTGCGACCAGCGGCACCCTGGTTGCGGCCCTCGCCCTTCGCAGCGGCTCGACCCCTTGGGGGCCGCGGCCCCCGCCCTTGGTCGTGGACGTGTAGATCGCGCCAAAGGCTACGTGGTCCGCACCCATCATCTGTGACTGGATAAGCAGGTCTATCTGCCGGTTGGACCGGCCCAACACCTGGTGCGGGGCCAGCAGCTTGCGTACTTCGGCCACGGGCATGTCGGTCTGCCCGACGTGTACCCCGCCGGACACGACAGTTGCCGCTAGGTCCACGTGGTCGTTCATAATGAGCAAGACGCCGTTCTCCTCGCAAAGCTGCTGCAATGCCCTGGCCAAGGGGAGGATTTCCCCTTTGTCCCTCAGCTTGTCCCGTAGTTGTAACATGCTTGCGCCGCCCCTGACCGCAGCCCGTGCGATCTCCATCGGGTCGCGCCCTCCTGTCACCTCCGGGTCGATGATGACGTACAGGCCACGAATCCGGTCCGCCTGTGCGCGCCGGATGTCCGCTCCAATGCCAGCCTCCAGGCCCTCCAATGCGGCGTCCAGGGCGTCGCCCAATTTGACGTTGGGAAGTCCAACGCCGGCAGGGCCGCGAATCGCCGCCAGCAGCCCCCTGGCGGTGTCTATCAAGGTTAGGGCATCGGTGGGCGTCAGCGCAGTTGGAGTCCCGCTCCCTGTCCCGGTCTCGGATGCCAAGGCCGACGCAGCTTGCCGGAGACGCGACAACGGGGGGGACGCCGACTCTCCTTCCGGGCAGCCCCCGGCCAGGGAGTTAAGGCAATGTAGCAGGGATGCGTGGTATGGCTGGGGCAGGTCCTGCGGTTGCGTCATATATCCAACCCCTTGGGAAGTTGACCGTCTCTGGCGGCGTCTATTGTCTCGCGCACCGGTTCGGGCATGTCCAAGCCGTGGCGGGAGAAACTCTCTTCGACGTTCCTGCCGATGTTTCGAGGGTCGTGGTAGTAGTCAAGACCCGCCGCTCCAAAGTTGCCGCCCGGACCTTGCTGGGATGACGCCTGGCTTCTGCCCTGCACGAACCGGGACATCTGCCGGACCATGTCCGTTCCCTGGCATTGTTTACACACCGGCGACAGCGGGGAGCCAATGGCGCGTGTGAAGAAGGACGACACCTGGGAACACGATTGGCACCGGTACTCGTAGATCGGCATTCTCTGGTCAGTCCCCCAAGGTGGTGCGGCGTTCGCAGGGGCGCGTGAGCGTCTCCAGACCTCACGACTCGCTGGTCCACTCCTTGCGCATACGGTTGAAGTCCGGTGTGACCTCGCCTCCCATCTCCTGCTTGATGCGTCCCATGAAACGGTCTATGTCCTGGGGGGAGTCTTCGTTGACGTCGCGCAGAGTCTCCCCGCTGGGAGCCCAGTTAAGGCTCTCGCCCCATGACCTGTGGAACGCGAAACCGGAGATGATCTTCGTCATATCGCCGCTGCCGCAACTCTTGCAGGCAGGCTCGGCGGCGGACTTCCAGCTGTAGGTCAGGACCGACGTGACCTGATTGCAATCCGCGCAACGGTAATCGTACACAGGCATTGGTCCAACTCCCCCTGCTTTGACGGGCAATTCGGCAGCGCCGCGCCCCGGTCCGTTAGCCGCCATTGTAGCACGATGATCATACCTGCCGCAGGCCCGTATCCACCGTACTGCGTGACACTCCATCGCTGAATAGCCCGGTCTTGCAGTGTATAATGCTGGCTGGAACGCCAATCCCTGCAACGGCTCCCGACCGATCTCCCCAGAGGTGCAGCATGTCCTCCAATCAAGACCAGACCCTTCCCATGTTCGCCGATGACACACCGCCCGTCCTGCTGCTCATGGACGGCCACGCGATGGTGCACCGCTCCTTCCATGCCATATCCCCCCAGCGGCACCTGTCCGTCTCCGCTACCGGAGAGGACACTACGGGTGTCTACGGATTTGCCAACGTGTTCCTGCGGGCATTGCAGGACTGGAAGCCCACTCACTGCGCCATCGCCTTTGACACCTCCGCCCCGACATTTCGGCACGAGCGGTTTGAGGAATATAAAGCGCAGCGGCCTTCGATGCCGCCGGAACTGCGGCCCCAGTTCGACCGTGTGAAGCAGCTGATGACCGGGTTCGGCGTGCCCATATTCGAGGCGGAAGGGTACGAGGCCGACGACATCATAGGCACCTTGTCGCGCCAGGCGGAAGCCAGGGGGATTGAGACGATTATCCTTACCGGGGACAGGGACACTTTCCAGTTGATTACGCCAAAGGTCCGCGTAGACCTGTTCTACAGTGTCCAGGACCGGAAGACCTACGACGAGGCGGAGTTGGCGGACCGCTACGGAGGACTAACCGCCGCCCAGCAGCCCGATTTCAAGGCGCTGCTCGGAGACTCTTCGGACAACATTCCGGGTGTGCCGCGTGTCGGCGAGAAGCGGGCCATCGGCCTCCTCACCGAGTTCCACGACCTTGAGGGCATCTACGGCCACATCGACGAAGTCAAGCCCCCCAGCGTCAAGAAGTCCCTTGAGGAAAGCCGGGAGCGGGCATTCGAGAACCGGCTCCTGACTACCATCAACTGCGAGTCGCCGGTTGAACTTGACCTGGAGGGGTCCCGCTTCGGGTCCTACAACCGCAAATCGGTGGTTGACCTGCTGATTGAGTTGGAGTTCTTCAGCGTCATCAACCGCTTGCCCGGCCCGACCGTTGATGGTCAGGATGCGGGACCGGGCGGGCTGGAAGAGGAGCGGACTGCCGACGCTGATTACGAGGCGGTGCGGACTGGGGAGCAGTTGGAGGCCATGCTCGCGGCCATCCAGGAGGCGGGGAGCTTCGCATTCGATACCGAGACCACTTCCCTTGATCCGGTCAGCGCCGATCTTGTTGGCCTTAGTTTCGCCATTGACCCGGGACGGGCCTGGTACGTCCCGGTCGGACACCAGGACGGTGCGCAGCTTTCCCTGGAGACCGTCCTGTCCCGGGTGCGGCCCCTGCTGGAGTCTCCCGACCTGCACAAGTGCGCCCACAACGCCAACTTTGACATGACGGTGCTGGCCAGCCACGGCATCAACTGCCGAAACGTGGACTTCGACACCATGATTGCCGCCCACCTTCTGGGCAAGAGCGCCGGCGCCCTGAACCTCAAGAATATGTCCCTGGACATGCTCGGGGTGGAGATGACTCCCATCACCGAACTGATCGGAACGGGCCGCAGGCAGATTACCTTTGACAAGGTGGAGATCGAACCAGCCACCCAATACGCGGCGGCGGACGCCGACATGACGGGCCGCCTGCGCTCTATATTGGAGAAGCAGACCGACGCCCAGGGATTCACGGGCATGATGAACGACATGGAAATGCCGCTGGTCCCGGTGTTGGTAGATATGCAGCGCAACGGCGTCAAGCTGGAAGCGGGCGTACTGCACGAGATGTCCCGCGACCTGAACGACCAGATGCACGAGAAGCAGCAGGAGATATTCCAGTCCATAGGACATGAGGTGAATATCAACTCGCCCAAAGCCCTGAGTGATCTGCTTTTCGGGGAGTTGGGCCTGCCCCGCACCAAGCGCACCAAGACCGGCTATTCCACCGACGCCAACTCGCTTGAGGGGTTGCGGGGCCTCCATCCTGTCGTAGATGGCATCCTGGAATACCGGCAAGTCTCCAAGCTCAAGTCAACCTATGTGGATGCCCTTCCGGAGATGGTCAATCCCGTTACGGGCCGCATCCACACCAAGTACAACCAGACCGGCTCGGCCACGGGCCGTGTCTCCAGCAGCGACCCCAACCTCCAGAACATACCCGTACGCACCGAGTTGGGACGCAACGTGCGCCGCGCTTTCGTGGCCGAGGACGCGCCGGATTGGGTGCTCTTCTCCGCGGACTACTCCCAGATCGAGCTGCGGGTGTTGGCCCATCTCTCTGAGGACCCTGATCTGTTGGACGCATTCCGTCGGGGCGAGGACATCCACTCGGCCACAGCGTCCCTCATGTTTGAAGTTCCCATCAATGATGTGAACCCGGAAATGCGTCGCATCGCCAAGGTGTTGAACTTCGGGGTCATTTACGGTCTCTCTCCCCACGGCATCTCCCAGCAGACCGGGTTCAGCCGGGAGGAAGGGGTGAAGTTCATCGAGAGTTACTTCAGCAACTACCCCGGGGTCAGCGCGTACATTGAGAACGTGAAGGAACAGGCCCGTGTCAACCAGTACGTGGAGACGGTCGCAGGCCGCAGGCGCTACCTGCCGGACATTAACGCCTCGAACTTCAACGTGCGCGGCGCGGCTGAACGCATGGCCATCAACATGCCCATTCAGGGGACCGCAGCGGACATAATGAAGCTGGCCATGATACTGGTCGACAGGCGGATCAGGCAAGAAAACCTCCGCTCGAAGATGCTCCTCCAGGTACACGACGAGCTGGTATTCGAGGTGCCGGTGGACGAGTTGGACGCAATCCAGCAGTTGGTGTACGACGAGATGCCCGCGGCCCTGGACCTGGACGTCTCCCTGAAGGTGGATACCAAGTGGGCCACCACCTGGGGGGACATGGAGTAGATGGCATGGCGACCATGATGACTTGATTGAAGGAGGATTTCCGGTGGGCATCACTGAAGTCTAGGCAACAATCATGGGAGAAAGGGACACCAGGGAGTACACTTTCATCGTTGACACCGGATCGACCTACATCGGTCTGCCTCTGGATGAAATCGAGGCTATCGGGGTGCAGCGGGGGACTGGCAAGGTTATGCTGGAGACCATAATTGACGTGGTGGAACTGGAAGCGTATTTCGCTAACGGCGAGTTGATGGGCCGTCAGTTCTCGGCAATCATGATTCCGGCCACCTCTCCGATTATAGGCTACGAACTGCTGGAGAACCTGCGATACAGGGTCAATCCGGTTACTCAGGAGCTTGAGCGCGTGCCGGACGACGAAAGGCGCCCGCCATACGGGCCGCGGGCGGTCGTACCATGACGTCTGCCGTCTTCCCGAACATCATCAATTATGGCGCGTGGCTCTACCCAGTGCCATAATTGCCCACGGCAATCAGATGAAGGGCATGGTGATTCGGTTTGGCTGAAGAGCTTATCTACGAGCAGCGGCATGTTACGGTCCGCAACGGGGCGCTGGACGAATACGTCAATCACCTTCGGGAAAACGTCTGGCCCCAGATTCGCGCCCACGACGGCAAGGTGATTTGTTTGCTGAACGGCCTGATCGGATACCCTCTCGAAGAGGTAGTCCAGATTGTCCGGTTCCCGGACATGGACGCTTGGCGGCGGTTCCAGGACGCAATTCCGGGCAGTCCGATGGTCGAAAAAGAGGATGCCCGGCTGCTCAGGTCCATCTCTGACCGGCCCAAGATGCACGTACCCCCGGAAGACAGGAGGGCGGTCTACGGCTACCGGCGCTTTCTCATTCACCCTGGTGATCTGGAGGAGTTCGTGTTCCTCTCGCGGGACGGGGTCTGGCCCCGGGTCGAGGCCCAGGACGCTAGGATTCTCGGTTTATGGACCACCCTGGCCACCACCGATCCCCTGGAGGCAGTCCTGCTCACCGGGTATCACAACCCTGCGCACTGGCAGGCGACAAGGGTCACCAGCCCCAGGCCGGAGGAGATGTCTCCGGAGATGTGGGAGACCAGTATGCGCCGCCGTAAACGGCGGTTTGAAATCTCGCTTAATCAGTGGGTATGCCTGATGAGCGCAATCGAAATTGCCCCCTGATGGATGACCGGCCCGGCAGGCAAAGTCACTGGACAAGTAATGATACAGGAGTTAGCAATTGGAACTTCTGCGCAGCTTGATCTTCGTTCCCGGCAACAGGCCCAACATGCTGGAACGGGCGTTGGGGTTCAACGCCGATGTTGTAATGGTCGATCTGGAGGACTCGGTTCCCCCCGGCGAAAAGTTGAATGCACGTGAAGTGGCCAAGGAGTGGGTCCCGCGCCTTCGCAATCAGGGCCACCGCGTGATGGTGCGGGTCAACTCCCTTGACACGGGTCTGACCCGGGACGAATTGGAAGCCCTGGTATCTCCGGACCTGTCCGGCGTCAGTCTTGGCAAGGCGGAGTCACCGCAGGAGTTGCAGGACGCCGACGAACTGATCACGTCGCTGGAGTCTGCCGCCGGGGTTGAACCGGGACAGGTCAAGCTGATTCCTTGGATAGAGAACGCCCCGGCTGTCATGGACCCTTACCGGATGGCCAATGCCTCGCCCCGAATCATCGCCATCGCCTTCGGGGCCGAGGACTACACCAACGACATCGGGGTTCAGCGCACCGACACGGGTGAGGAAGTGTACTTCGCCAGGGCGCAGACGGCTGTTGCCGCCCACGCCGCCAGGGTCGCCTGCCTCGACTCCCCCTTCGTCGGCTTCCGGGACCCCGATGGTCTCCGGGAGGACATAACGGTTATCCGCCAGATGGGCTATACCGGCAAGTTCGCCATCCACCCCGCACAGATTGACATAATCAACGAGGAATTTACCCCGACCGAAGAAGAGGTTGCCTACGCGAAGAGAGTGGTTGACGCTTTCCGCGAGGCCGAATCCGTCGGGCGCGGCTCGGCTGACCTGGACGGCAGGATGATCGACGTTCCCGTGTTCAAGCGGGCCGAGAACCTGCTGGCTCGCATGGCGGCTATCGAGTCGAGGAGCAGCTGACGTTCCATGACGGTTCGCCCTGATTATCCGGACCGCATAGTCCTGGAGGGGATGCAGTTCTACGGCTACCACGGCGTAAACCCGGAGGAACGGGCGTTGGGGCAGGCTTACGTGGTGGACCTGGCGGTGGAGTTGGACCTGAGCAGCGCGGGTGAGTCGGACCGGCTGGAGGACACGGTCAGCTACCCCCATCTCTATAGGTCGGTCCAGTCCGTGGTCGAAGGCCAGCCCAAGAACCTGCTGGAGGCCACGGCCCACGAAATCGCCGCGGTTGTCCTTGCCGGGTACCCCGTGGATGCGGTGCATGTCAGGGTCAAAAAACCCAGGCCCCCGGTTCGCGGCTCTGTAATCGAACACGCTGCGGTCGAAATCTATCGCGCCAGAGGGTGACGGCAGGGGTCTTTCGACTTGCTGCCGGATGAAACTCTCTCGCCGGTCACGATTCAAGCGGTTGGTTGGGCTGCGTGAGCCGTGATATACTCTGGACAATTACACGAGGGCGTATAAGTCCCGGACGGGAGACACTTTAACGGCATGAGATGTGAGATTTGCCTGAAGTCGGGCATGAGCGGCAACAACGTCAGCCACTCCAACCGCCACACCAAGACCAGGTTCAAGGCCAACGTCCACAAGCAGACCTTGTTTCAGGACGGCAGAGCCATAAAGGTGAAGATTTGCAGCCGCTGCCTGCGGTCGCTGCACAAGTCGGCCAAGGTGCGCAAGGCGCTGGCTGCCATCAAGTGAAGGGGCCGCTGCCGGTTTCGGCCGGGTCAGCGAACACCCGCTCCCCTGTATCCTAGACTGGCCGTATCCCGTGGACGCAGCTCCGCATCCCCGCCATTGCTTGCGATACGGGTTCAGAGTCGTTGAAGATGGCGGTGCCAGCCACCAGTATGTCCGCCCCCGCTTTCACCGAGTCCTGTGCGGTCCAGTCGGCCTTGATGCCCCCGTCCACTTCCAGGTGAGCATCGTACCCTTCCCTCTGAATGGTACGGTACAGTCTCTCGACCTTGGTCAACGCGCCGGGGATGAAGGCTTGTCCGCCGAAACCGGGGTTCACAGTCATCACCAGCACCAGGTCCAAGAGGGGCAGGACTTCCTCCACGGCTGTGATGGGCGTTCCGGGGTTGATGGCCACGCCCGCCTGACACCCCGCTTCTTTAATCCGAGTGACTGTGCGGTGCAGGTGCCGGCACGCCTCCGCGTGGACGATTACCTGGTCTTCCGCCGACTTCATAAACCCCGGCAGCAGGTCGTCCGGTTCCACGATCATCAGGTGGATGTTCAGCGGCGCGTCTGTTGACCTGCGTATGGCGTCCACCACTGCCTCTCCAAAGGAGATGTTGGGGACGAAGCGTCCGTCCATCACGTCCACGTGGATCAGGTCCGCACCAGCCTCGGTGGCCTCGTGTACCTGTCGGCCCAGGTTGGCGAAGTCCGCCGCGAGGACGGAAGGCGCGATTAGAATTCGGGCGTCAGAGACCATCCGGCCCCTCCTGCAATAGCTTCCTGGCCTGCTCCAGTTCATGCGCCACCCGGTTGGGTGCGGTGCCGCCGGGATTGTCTCTGGCCGCGGCTGAACTGGCGGGAGTGATCCGGTACACGTCCTCGCCAAATCGGGGTGAGAAACGCTGCAACTCTTCCAGGGAGAGGTCGAGCAACTCTTTGCCCTTGGACTCGCAGTACCCGCACAACTCCCGCATCGTGCCGTGGGCCTCCCGGAACGGCACTCCATTCCCCACCAGGTAGTCCGCCATATCGGTTGCCAGCACGAAGCTCTCCCCCGAGACCTGCGTGACCCTCTCCGTGTTCAAGGTCAACCCGTTGAGCATCCCCTGGAAAACGTGCAGTGTTGCCAGCAGGGTGTCCGAGCTGTCGAAGAACCCTTCCTTGTCTTCCTGGAGGTCTCTGTTGTAGGTCAGTGGCAGGCCCTTCATCACCGTCAGCAGGCCCATGAGGTGGCCGTAGACACGTCCCGTCTTGCCTCGGGCAAGCTCGGCGAAGTCCGGGTTGCGCTTCTGCGGCATGATGCTGCTGCCGGTGGTGAACTCATCGCTGAGTCGGATGAACTCGAACTCCCGGCTCGACCAGACCACGATCTCCTCAGACAGGCGGGATAGGTGCATCATGCAGATGGAGGCCGCGGACAGGTATTCCAGCAGGAAGTCCCTGTCCGATACCGCGTCCATGCTGTTGGCGCTGGTCCGGCTGAACCCCAATTCCCGCGCCAGGTACTCTCTGTCAGTCTGGTATGCAACCCCGGCCAACGCTCCGCTGCCCAGGGGCAGTACGTCGGTCCGTGTGTGGCAGTCTTGGAACCGCTCCATGTCGCGCTGGAACATCTGGAAGTAGGCCAGCATGTGGTGGGCAAAGAGGACGGGCTGCGCCCTCTGCAAGTGGGTATAACCGGGCATCACTGTGTCCCGGTATCGCTCCGCCAGGGACACCAACGCTTGCTGAACACCTCTCAGGCCCTTGATGGTGTTCTCGATAACCTCCCTGGTGTAGAGGCGCATATCGAGCGCAATCTGGTCGTTGCGGGAACGGCCGGTATGAAGCCGTCCCGCCGCCGGGCCGATAAGCTGGCGCAGGCGGGTCTCGATGTTCATGTGGAGGTCTTCCAGTGAACTGTCCCAGGGGAATTCTCCCGATTCTATCTCTGCCCGGATTTTCCCCAGGCCCTCAACGATGAGAGCCGCGTCCTCATTGGAGATGATGCCCTGACGGGCCAGCATCCGGGAGTGGACGATTGACCCGTCAATGTCCTGCCGGTACAGCCGCCGGTCGTAGTGGATGGAAACCGTGTAGTCGTTGTAGCTGTTCATCCGGGCCCCAGGTCAATAGACCCGTACAGGACAGTGGGAATGTCCACCAGTTCCCGTCGTATCGGGTCAAGGCCCAAACCAAGGGATTCGAGGGCGATTACTCCCAGGATGTGAGCGTCTCCCGGGTTCCCGAAGATCACGTCCGCGCCGCCAATTCTTTCACCGTACTTGAACGATGCTGTCCCCCGCTCGCGGACGATCACCGACCCGTCGGCAAGCCGGAGTCGCCGTTCTGAGTGAGGCCGGATTCCCAACCCTTCCAATATCTCGCGGGGGACCACAGAAAGATAGGCTCCCGAATCCACCAACAATTTGACCGTTTCTGTCATGCTCAGTTCGGACGGGTTGGCAATCTCGATGTTTACACTGGTCAACCCCATCACCTCCCCTTCTTAAAAGTCCAAGTTTATCCGACTCCCAGGTAGGCAAAGCTGGACTCCAGATTGCCAAAGACCTGCTGGTCCGGAGGGATTTCCATCACGGCGGGGCCGTCGTAACCGTTGCGCTCCAGTATCTCCCGCATCTGGATGCAGTCGAGGTCGCCGGTGTCCACGCTGGGGAGGGCCGCGCCGTTGCGGGCCTGCTTGAAGTGGACGATCTTGACCATGTCCAGCGGCAGGGCATCCAGCTCCGCCAACGGGTTGCTGTCCGGGTGACGCCGCAACTGGTTGGTGGGATCGGGGCACAGTCCCAAGTATTGACCTTCCTCGTTGGTGAGGCGTGACCGGGCCTCCCGGGTGAGGAGCGCCATGCTCCGCAGCGGCTGGCCCGAGTTCTCCACGGACAGGATGACCCCCTGCCGTGCGGCCTCCCGGGCTAGGTCGGCCAGTCCCAGAGCCTCTTTGGGAAGCTCTTCTGCCTGCTCCCACGGCTGGTCAGCCGTGTTGGGGTCCACCATGCGCAGGTGGGGTGTATCCTTCCCGACCAGCTTGGCAGCCTCCAACGCAGCCTGGAACTGCTCCCCGGCAGGTTCGGCTTCCTGGGTCAGGCAGGGATAGGCCATCGCCAGATCGAAGGTCATGTCCGGGAACGCATCGACAACGGCCCGAAGTTTTGGCAGGACGGGCCGCCAGTCCGCTCCCTCGCCGGTCTCGCAATCGCCCAGGCACGTCTGGCGTAGCTCTACGTGGCGTGCGCCCTTGCTCTTTGCTTCCTCTATCAGGCTGATGAGGTCCCGGTCTGCCAGTTGCAGCCTCCAGGAATTCGTAATCGCTCCGGGAATCATAGCGGTCCTCCTGCGTCTCGTAGTCCGTAGCCGGCTGAGATGCGGGCCGGGTTGAGATGGCCCGCTGAGAATTGGTCTGGAGCCATATTAAGTGCCGGGGAGTCTCTTTGTCACTACCGTTTTGTAGTCCGTGGCCGACTGAGAATCAGTGGCAGGAAGACGCAGTTTGTCTCTCTGCAGAGGCAACAGGCTTGGTGCGTGGCCGGGATGCCCGCTGTTTTGTAGTCCGTAGCCGACTGAGCTAGAATGGTGTGAATCCATATTTCCCGCGGCCGGAGGAGGCCATTAAGGAGGCGAAATGACTCAACTGACCAGCCGAAAGTGTACCGCCTGCCGCCGCGACTCTCCCCCGGCAACCGACTCCGAAATGGCCGAATTGTCCCCGGAGGTGCCCGACTGGGACTTGGTGACCGAGGACGGGATTCCGAAACTGGACCGGGTCTTCCGGTTCAAGGACTTCGAGCAGGCGTTGAACTTCACCAAAGCCGTGGGTGAAGCCGCCGACGATGAGGGCCACCATCCAAGGCTGGTGACCGAGTGGGGCCGCGTCAGGGTGACTTGGTGGACTCATAAGATTCGCAACCTGCACGTCAACGACTTCATAATGGCTGCCAAGTCCGACGGAATCTACCAGGAAATGTCCCCCTCGAAGTAGCGTTAAAGGAGTACCGTTAAACAGGAAGCTGAGGGCCAAATGAGAGTAATTTACCGCCTCCATTCCAGGGACCTGAACGCAGTGGCCTCCGAGGCTGCTTGGGCTGAATCGATGGGCTACGACGGCATTTCTAGCAGCGAGACCTCCCACGACCCGTTCATCCCGTTGATTTTGGCGGCCACCAGCACTTCACGGGTCACTCTTGAGACCCGGGTGGCCATCGCCTTTCCCCGCTCGCCGATGGTGGTGGCCCACACGAGCCGGGACATCCAGGACCTTTCCAGGGGCCGGTTCCGCCTTGGCTTGGGAACACAGGTGAAGGGGCATATCGAGCGGAGGTTTTCCACCCGCTGGGAACCGGCCGGCCCCAGGCTGCGGGAGTACGTCGAGTCCCTGCGCCACATCTGGGACTGTTGGGACAATGGCGGCCGGCTGGACTACCAGGGCCGTTACTACCAGTTCTCATTGATGACTCCGTTCTTCAACCCCGGGCCTTCCGCTTACGACCCGCCCCAGGTGTTCACCGGTGCGGTGAACGGTTACAACTGCCGGGTCGCGGGGGAGGTGTGCGACGGCCTGATGCTGCACAGCCTGACGTCGGCGGAGTACGTCCGGGACATAGTACGCCCCGGCGTCGCCCTGGGCGCTGAGAAATCGGAACGCCGCATGCCGGACATTAAGGTCAGCGGCGGTGGATTTATCATCACCGGCCCGGACCAGTCGAGCATCAATGAAGCCAAGGCAGAGGTGAGGCGGCGCATCGCTTTCTATGCGTCCACCCGCACTTACTTCCCGGTATTGGAATGCCACGGCTTCACTGAAGTCGGCCCGCAGCTGCACCAGATGTCGCTGAGGGGAGAGTGGGCGGAGATGGGAGAACTGGTCAGCGACGAGATGCTGGACGCCTTCGCCGTAATCGGCGAGTACGACGAGATCGCCGACAAGTACCTGGAACGCTACGGCGGCCTGCTGGACGAGATGAGCCTGTCCCTGACCACCAGCGCCCCGGTAGAAGAAGAGCAGTTGCGGCGGATCATCCGCCGATTCCATGACGCGGGGTGATGGCCACGCCGTCTGATACCGGCCGCCGGCAGTCCGAAATCCTTGAAATAATGGGCAGCCGATTTTGTCATGGTTTCAAGCAATAAGGGCGTCCACGAGGGACGCCCTGCGAAATGGTCCTCCGTTGGCAGGGGCAACCCTTGTGGTTACCCTGATCCACTGGCCGCATATCCTACGTGTTCAGGAACTGCCAGGCCGGGGAACCGATCTCGAACTGTATTCTCCGAAACGATTCAGCGTAAGGCAGGCCGGTGCGTTCCGCGCTGTGGGATGCCCAGCGCCGGTAGCGGTCTCCCCTGTCAACCAGCCTGCCTCCCATCTGGCTGGCGTGCCTGGAAAGGGAGTCGATCTTGTCGTCCATGAAGCCTTCGATGTCCACGCAGATGTCCGGTGATTCACTGCCCCATAGGTACGCCTCGCGGACCCGGTGCGGCTCCAGCCCCTCTTCGGTGATTTGCTCCGGGAAGTGGAGATAGCTCCAGGCGTAAGAGTAGGCTGCGTCCACGGCCACCTGTCCGCTCATCCGGTGGTCGCGGTGGGTATGGCTGACGCTGCGATAGGGGTCGATAGCCAGGACCACCTCCGGCTTGTGGCGTCGAATGGCACGGACCACCTGACTGCGGAAGAGCTTGGTGTCTTCCAGCCCGCCGTCGGGATAGGAAAGGAACACCACCTCCTTTGCGCCCAGCACGTCGGCCGCCTCCTGCTGCTCCCGCTCCCTGGTTTCCGCCAACCTGGCAGAGGTCATGTCCCGGTCTGAGGTGCCCTTGTCGCCGTTGGTGCAAAGCACTATGACGACCTCCGTTGCGGCTTCCCGGATCCACCTGGACAGGGTGCCGCCGCAGCCGCCCTCGCAATCGTCGGGGTGAGGCGTGACGGCCATAGCCCGCCTGGGCGGCTGGGTGATCAGTTCCATGCCGGTGTTGGTCATTTCTGGTTTTTGCAAAGGAGTATTCCTTTCCCGGGGCGGGATGCCCGCGCTCCGCTTCTACTGGTGGAAGACCACCATCTTCAACTCCGTCATTTCCTGCACCGCGTAGGCGGGGCCTTCCTTGCCCATGCCGCTGTCTTTGAGGCCACCGTAGGGCATCAGGTCGGCGCGCCATTGGGGGTGGGAGTTGATGTGCAGGTTGCCGGAATGGACTTCCCTGGCGAACCGCATGGCCCAGTCCACGTTCTGGGTGAAAATTCCCGCAGACAGGCCGAACCGGGTGTCGTTGGCCTTGGCGATAGCGTCGTCGATGTCGTCAAAGGCGGCCACGGCCACGGCAGGGCCGAAAAGCTCCTCGCGGGAGACGCGCATATCGGGTGTGGCATCGGCTACCACCGTGGGGGCGTGCATGGTGCCCTCGTGGTCGCCGCCGGCGATCACTCGTGCGCCGCCCTGCACGGCCTCGGTAATCCACTGTCCCACACGGTCGGCGTCGGTTGCCCGGATCATGGGTCCCATTCGTATCGCTTCATCCAGCGGATTGCCGGTGGAGAAAGCCTCGGTGGGAGCGACCAGGGCATCCAGGAAGTCGGCGTAGATGCGGCGGTCGGCGAAGACCCGCTGGGTGGAGATGCAGACCTGTCCGGCGTTGGCGAACCCGCTGGCCACGGTGGCGGCGGCGACCCTCTCCAGGTCAGCGTCGGACATGACGATGAGCGGGCTGTTGGAGCCAAGTTCCATCGTTACCTTCTTGATGCCGGCGTTGCGGCAGATGCGCTCACCGATCTCCATGCTGCCGGTGAAAGTGATCTTGCGTACCCGCGGGTCTCCGGTGAGGACGTCGCCGATCTCGCTGCCGGGGCCGGTGATGCACTGTATTGCCTCGTCCGGCAGACCCGCCTCCAAAAGAAGCTCCACCAGCTTCAGCGCCGAGAGAGGCGTGTCACCTGCGGGCTTGAGCACTACCGAGTTGCCCGCGGCCAGGGCTGGGCCGACCTTGTGGCAGACCAGGTTTAGGGGGAAGTTGAAGGGAGCGATGGCTGCGACCACCCCAACCGGGACCCGGATAGTGAACCCGAACTGGCTCACGTTGCCCGGAGCGGCGTCCAGGGGCACCGTCTCGCCGTGCAGTCGCTTGGCTTCCTCGGCGGACGTGGTGATGGTCTGGATGGCCCGTTGCACCTCGCCGCGGCCTTCAGAGATGACCTTCCCTTCCTCCAGGGTGATGGTGCGTCCCAGGTCTTCGGCCCGCTCGGCCATCAGGTCGGCGGTGCGGCGGAGGATGGCGTAACGCTCGTAGGCGGGGAGCTTGGCCATCGCTTCGGCGCCCCGGACGGCGCTGCTGATGGCCAGGTCAACGTCGGCGGCATTCCCCTTGGGTACGGTGTCGATCACCGTCTGGTCGAAGGGGTTGAACACCGGTATAGTCTCGTCCCGGTCTACCCAGTTGCCGTTCAGGTACATCCTCATGGCCCACACTCCAGTTTGCTGATTTCGCGGCGTTGCGGCTCGCCCCCGCTTCGGGGCAGCGCAACCATGTCTAGAATAGTCCCGGAGCGTCTTGGCTGCAACCCGGCGCAGGTAAACGTGGGAGTCTGTTTATTCCCCTCTCCTCAAGGGATAGTAGAGCTTTTCCAGGAACGGAAAGGCACTGGGTTAAACATGAGGGGCGATTGGGATGGGGCTGCGCGGACGGAAGACCGTGGGGAATTAGGCCGTCACGTGTTCAAGGTTGTTTCCCGCCCTAACGAGGTGACGGTGTACTGCCCGGCGCGGCCGGGGACCCGCTCCAGCCACCGGAACTTGCTGCGGGCAGCGTTCCTGAGAGTCTGAGTGAAGTTGTGCGGCTGGAGCCAGCCTACCCTGTCGAAGAGGTCTTCCAGGTCCTCCGCGGACACGCTGGGCATTTCCAGGAATTGGGCGGCCCCTTCGGCGGCAACGACCACCTTGCGCATGTCTCCTACAGGATTGGCCGACTGGCAGAACTGGATGAACGCCAGGTCTGCCGCCGCAGACAGGGCGGCTTTTTCGGCGATCCGCCGGTCCGTAATGCTAACCTCGCCAATCTTCTCCTGTATCCCTTCCTGGAAATTCGGAGCAGTCTCCCGAGGGTTGGGAGTTATTGGAGCGTGGTCCGGAATCGTCTCAGGTTGGTGCGTTGACTGCGCCTGCGTTGGAGTCATGTGGATGCCGTTGCTCTCCACGGCGACCTGGGGCTGGGATACGGCTGGAGGAACCTGGGAGGCCATCCCATTATCCGCGGAAGTATGGGGGGCTGCGCCGTCGCCGTCTTCCCAATTTCCGGGGGTGTGGCCGTTGCTGTGGACTGGCTGGCCGGCCTGCATCAGGTCGCGCGGAAGGTCCCGCAAGACGGCGGTGACTACTTCCTGGACGACAGCAGTCTCCTCCGATTCGAAGGTGATCAGTGCGTTGTTTGGGAGCGAGATAGAGACCTTGATCATGGACCCAAACCCGTCCGATTGTCCCGGCCCAAAGTTGGGTGTACGGCTCCAATACTACCGGACAACACCATGTTGGGCAACCGGAGAAACGGCAAAAGTGTGACTAACGCGCCGGGGTGTTAGATGCTCTGCTTGACCAGCAGGGCAAGGGAACGGGTCATCCCCGGAACGGCGGCGATCTCGTCAATCGACGCCTGTTTGATGCCATTCAGAGAACCGAACTTCCGCATCAGCATCCGCTTCCGTTTCGGCCCTATGCCGTTGACCGAGTCGATGGGCGAACGCAGGCTGCTCTTACTGCGCAGGTTTCGGTGGTAGGTGACGGCGAAGCGGTGCGCCTCGTCGCGGATCCGCTGCACCAGGTACAGCGCCTGGGAGTCCCTTGGGAGAATGATGGGCTCCGGAGTGTGGGGGACGAACAGCCATTCGTTCTCCTTGGCCAGGGAGGCCAGTGGCACGTTGTCCAGTCCCATCTCCAGGAGCACTTCCAGGGCCGCTGAGAGCTGTCCCTTCCCGCCGTCAATCAGGACCAGATCCGGGAAGATTCCCCACGTATGGTCTTCTTCAGCCGGGGCCGGGCGGGAATCCCCGTCGTCCCCCGTGCCTCTTTCGCGGGCCTGACGCGCCCGGACCTCGGCCATCCGGTTGAACCTCCGGCGAAGAACCTCCCTCATGCTCTCGAAGTCGTCCACGCCCTCGACGGTCTTTACCCGAAAGCGGCGGTATTGGGATGGCTTTGGCTTGCCCTCCTCGAACACCACCATGCTGCCGACGGTGTTGGACCCCTGGATGTGGGAGATGTCGTAGCACTCCATCCGGCGCAAGCTGTCAGACCCTGGGGCCTGGGGCAAGCCCAACTCCTCCCGCAACTCCGCCATCGCGCTCCTGATGACGTCGGCATTGTCCAGCCAACGGACACGGTACTGGTCCAGGCCCTGGCTGGCGTTCTCCGCCACCAGATTGACCAGCTTCTTGTGCTGGCCCCGCTTGGGGAGGACTATGCGTACCGGACCATCCCGCAGGCCTTGCAGCCACTCCCGGATAAGCTCCTCCTCTTCCAGCGGGTGCTGGACCAGTATGCGGCGGGGAATCTCCGACGCCGACTGGTAGAACTGCTTGATGAACTGGCCGATGATCAGCCCCGGGTCGTCCTCCTGCGCCCCCTCCATGAAGAAGTGGTCCCGTCCGATGAGCTTGTTGCGCCGGACGAAGAACACTTCCATCCAGGTCTCCTGGTCCTTCTGGGCCAGGGCGATAACGTCCATATCGCTGACCGGGTTGGCGTCTACCTTGATGCGTTGCTCCTCGGCCACCCGCTCCACGCTGCGCATTCGGTCCCGCAGCACCGCGGCCCGCTCGAACTCCAGGTTGTCCGATGCCTTCTGCATGTTCTCCTGAAGGTCCCGTGTAACCGCCTCCGTGTCCCCTTCCATGAACAGGACCACTTGCTGGATGACCTTGTCGTAGTCTTCCCTGGTGGCATGGCCGGTGCAGGGGGCAACGCATCTGTTGATGAAGTATTCCAGGCATGGGCGCGGGTCTTTGCCCGTGATGTTCTTGGTGCAAGACCTGTAGGGAAACAGCCGTTTCACCAGGTCCATGGTCTTCCGCACCGTCCCGGTGGTGGCGAAGGGGCCGAAGTAGCGCGCGCCGTCCTTGGCTACCCGCCGGGTGATGTACACCCTCGGGAAGTCCTCGTTGAGCGCGATCTTCAGATACGGGTAGGTCTTGTCGTCCTTGAGACGGGCATTGTAGCGGGGCCGGTGACGCTTGATCAGCGTGTTTTCCAGGATCAGCGCCTCGGCCTCAGTGTCGGTGACGATGCACTCGAAATCGTCAAGTTGTCCCAGCATTCGCCGGGTCTTGGCGGGAAGACCGGAGGGGGAACCGAAGTAGGACCGGAGCCGGTTGCTAAGAACGCTGGCCTTGCCGACGTACAACACATTGCCCCGGGCGTCTTTCATCAGGTAAACGCCCGGCCGGTCGGGTGCCGCCAGCAGGCGGCGTTCGAACCTCGAGCTCATTAGTGACCGTGTGGCCATGATCGCTATACGACGAAAGATAGACCAACGATAACCGCCACTACTGCCCCTGCCAGGACCAGGATGCGCTTGATTTCATACCCGACGTAGCTGGTGGCTCCCGTGGGTTCTCGACGATGCGTTCGGGAAGAGTCCTGGGCCTGCCTGTTGACGGGGCTTGGCCGCTCCGGGGATCTTTCCGGCCGCACGGCTGTTGCAACCGGCTGGGCAACGCGAGAGGGTTCCGTCGCTTGGGCCTCTGGCCCCCCGTCGGCGCCGTTATTGACGCTGGGGCGCGCCCCTACGGCGGCCGGTATCCCTCTGGGTCCCCGGTTCTGCTTCTTGCGCCGCTGGTTCAATTGTGACTGGCGCGATGCTACGCGGCGGGCTTTGCCTGGCATGGGGGTCTATCTCCTCACGTCCATAATACCATCGCCGGACCCACAAGTGACCCCGCGGGCCCGGCTAATTCCCCACCAATATAACAGCAATTTACATAATTTGGCAGCAGCCAGGCAGGGTTATCCCTGCAATTTTTCATGCCTTGACCTTGCCGCCCAGCTACGCCCTGGGGTGGCTCTTCTCGTACTCCTCGTGGACGTAGTTGTCCGTAAGGTGTGTATATACCTGAGTGGTGGAGATGCTGGAATGGCCCAGCAATTCCTGCACGTGCCGGAGGGACGCGCCGTTCTGGAGCAGGTGGGTGGCGAAGCTGTGCCGCAGGGTGTGGGGTGTGATGTGGGCGTTGATGTTCGCCTTGGCCCCATATCTCTTCATGATGTTCCAGACCCATTGCCGGGTCAGCCGTTCCCCCCGGTGGTTCACGAACAGGGCCTTCTGGTCCTTGCGGGACCCCACGAGGTTCTTTCTTCCCCGTTTTATGTAGTCCTGCAGGGAGTCCCACGCCTTGGGATACACATACACGATGCGTTCCTTGGAGCCTTTACCCCAACACCGGATGTAGGACTCGTTGAGGTCCAGACTTGAAACGTCCAGGGAGACCAGTTCCCCTACGCGCAGTCCGGTGGCGTACAGCAGTTCCAGGATGGTGGCGTCCCGTTGCCCTTCCGGGGTGCCGGAGTGTGCGGCGCCGTCCAGAAGCCGGTTGACTTCGTCTTCGGTGAGGTACTTGGGGAGGTTGCGGCCTACTTTGGGGGAACCCAGGGACTGGGTGGGGTCTTCCGTGACGACGCCGTTTTCGGACAGGAAACCGAAGAATGACTTGATGGCTGCCACCTTGCGGGCGGTAGTGGTCTCACGGTAGCCGCGTGCGCCGCGGAGGCTCTCTATGTACTCGTTCAGCAGGTCGATGTCCACGTAGGCCCAGGGACTGTGACCGTTGCTGTGGGGGCTGCGCTTCTGCTGATAAAACTCCCAGAACTGGGTCAGGTCGTTGCGGTAGGCGTCGGATGTGTTTTGTGAGAATCCCTTTTCGACAATAAGATGCTCTAGAAACGAACGAATAGACGGCTCCATATGTTCATATCCTTTCACCTCCGGCGAATGAGTCGCCACGGGTGTACAAAGATGACACGGTCGGCAAGCCGCCGCGCCAGTAATTCGTAGGGCCACTCTAGCACAGCGCCAGAAAATTTCCCTAGCATCCCGGATACGAGTTAGCGCAGGTTCGCCGCTCACCCAGATGGACCGCAACCCGGAGCGCCGGGCGTCCCGCCCGCCGGAGTGTCCGTCTCCAAACAGCGAAAAAACCTCCCTCCCGCAACGCTGCGGGAGGGAGGCGAAAGCGGCTTTGTCAGCCATCTGGCAGGACGCCGGTCAGCAGCCGGACTGCCAGGCCGAATACATCGGTCCGGCTACCCCGTAGCCAGGACTACCGTGCCGGTGGATGAAAGAGAGCCGCCGGTGCCGTTGACCACGGAGGTCTTCGGATTCTGGGACGGGTCGCGCCTGCCCTTGACCTGGCGTTCCCCGGCTTCGCCCCGGAGTTGCCGTGCCGCCTCTACCAGCAGGAAACTGCCGTACATGCCGGGGTGGGTATAGGACAGGCCGCCGCCGCTGGTGTTCAGCGGGAAGTCTCCGCCCGGTGCGGTACGCTGGCCTGCCACGAAGTCCGCCGCCTCCCCCGGCCCGCAGAACCCGAGGGCCTCCAGGGTGAGCATCACCGTGTATGTAAAGGAGTCGTAAATCATGGTCAGGTCAATGTCGTCGGGTGTCATGCCTGCCCGTCCGAAAGCCCTGGGGCCGGTTTCCCGCGCGATGAGGGATGTCAGGTCGGGCATCATGGTGATCATGTTGTGGTCGTGGCCCTCTGCCGCTCCCAGGACCCAGACTGGCTCCTTGGCGCAGTTTCGCGCCCGCTCCGCGGTGGTCACTATGATGGCCGCCCCCGAATCGGTGACCAGGCAGCAGTCAAACAGATGGAAGGGCCATGCGACCCACCGGGAGTTGTGGTAGTCGTCGAAGCTCATCGGCGTCTCGTGCATCACCGCCTTGGGGTTGAGGTTGGCCCACTTGCGGGTGGATACGGCGATCTCGGCCATGCCCTGGCGGGTCTTGTCCTCGCCGTACTGGTGCATGTAGCGGGAGCAGGCCATCGCATAATTGATGGGTGGCCCGATCATCCCGAAGGGGGCCTCGTACTGCGCCGTAGGCTGGTTGGGGTCGCCGCCGACCCTGCCCCTGGTTGAGCGCCCGGCCTGACCGTGGGTAATCAGCGCCACTTCGCAGAACCCGGCGCGGATGGCCGCGACGGCATGGGCCACGTGAATCACGAAGGAGGACCCGCCGACCGAGGTGTTGTCGGTGTACCCCGGTTGAATCCCCAGGTACTCCGCGGTGGCTAGAGTGGAGAACCCGGCGGTAAACACGCCGTCCACGTCGGACTTGGATAGGCCCGCATCCTCCAAGGCGTTGTGGGCTGCCTCGGCATGATGTTGCAGGGACGACTTGTTGGGAACGGTGCCCATCTCATCGGACTCGGCGACACCGACAATTGCGATGTCCCGTTCCCCGCGAGTGCTAGATGTCATTCCAATACCCTCTGATAAGTGTGCCTGAACCGAGGCGGCTGGTTGGTCCGCCATCAGGTCAAAGGCTTTGGCGATGGTACACTAACCAGGGGCCGACAACAACCATTGGTTAGTGGGACTCGACCTTCTGCCGCGACTTCCCTGGAAATGGAAATGCCCCGCCCCTGACGTGCGAAGGATTGCTTGTTGCGGCTTTTCCGTGGTGAAATGTTGCCCGGCGGGCCGAGACGGAGTTGCAAGGGTTTCATTGATGGACATTGACTCGAGGTATAACACTCCGATTCCTCTCCGGTTGCCTCTCGGACACCCTAATGAGACCGAATGCCTTGCCGTCAACCGCCTCTATTGCGGCGATTGCCGCGGGCTTATGCGGCGGATCGAACCGGAGACAGTTGCCCTGAGTTTCTGGTCTCCACCTTATTTCGTGGGGAAGAGCTACGAGAAAGACCTGCTGTTCGACGAGTGGCAGGCGCTCCTCAAGGAAGTGATCGCTTTGCACTTCGACTTGATTGCTCCGGGGGGATTTCTTGCCATAAATATCGCTGATATTCTGGCTTTTCCCGATCCTGAGATGCCGAGAATTCAAGCCGACAACGTGACCTTGAAACGGTCCGGAGTTACCAGGGAACAGGTCTTATCTGCGAAGTTGACTCACCCGCATCTCAATCGCTATCAGTTGGCCGAGATGCTGGGTTGCAGTGAGCAGACCATTGACCGGCGGCTGAACCATAATAACGTCCGCGGAGGCAAATACTCGACCCAGACCAAGGTATTGCTGGTCGGCGGCATGGTGCAGGAATGGGCCGAGGCAGCTGGGTTCTTCCTCTATGACCGGAGGGCATGGGTTAAGGACCCCTGTTGGGAGAACTCTCGCTGGCATAGCCTCTCCTACCGGGCGGTTGACGAGTTCGAGTACGTCTATGTGTTCTGGAAACCGGGAATTTCCGTCATTGACCGGAACCGGCTGAGTAAAGAGGAATGGAGTGATTGGGGATCAAGGGCAGTCTGGAACATACCCTCCGTCAGAAGCAACACCAAACACGAAGCCCAATTTCCAGTCGAACTCCCGAGGCGGGTAATTCGCATTTTCTCCGGTCACGGCGACCTGGTAATCGACCCGTTCATGGGGCTGGGAACAATGGCCGTGGCTGCGATTCGAGAGGGGCGCAGCTACATAGGCATTGACTCCGTGCCCGAATACGTGGAAATGGCATCCGGCAGAATCGCGTTGGAGTCGCATTCGTAGGTCATGACTCTTGACCCGGCTTCACTTGATCAAGACCTGGACTTGCTTGAATCGGTGGAAAAAGCCTCTCTCAGGCTTGTAGTCCAGGCGATATATTCATTTGCCACTGAAGCGGCAGACATATTCGAGAACGAGAGGGACGACGTACAGGACATCGCAGAGGACGTCACTCGAGAGGCAATGGACCGAATTGGCACGTCCATCATTCCGGTAAGGCTTTTCGGCACCATCGATTATAAGCGGGCTCGCTATCTCTTCTCTCCCGACTTTTCCCTGCGCCAAGCGCTGTTCGTCGACTCGAAAGCGGAGAAAGTAGAGGGTTCAAGAACCGTCACGATTCAGACTTCTCAGACCTCTCAGACCTCCATGAGAGTTCGTCAGGTCCGGTCTGGAGCAGCCGTCGACGTTCCGGGTACGGTCCCTCTTATCTACCGCGACAGGGACAACCTCGCGTTTCTTACCACTACCATATTTGTGAAGTACAATTACGAGGAAATCCCGGAGGTTGGCAACCAACTTCACTCAATTAGCATCACTTGCCTCCCTAATGGAATGCTCCAAGAACGGTATAATCCCAATCCGGCGACAACATTCTGGCTGGCGGGCAGGAATGCGCCGTCTCGCGGGGAAGAATTCCGGGTGCGCATCGGGCTGACCGGGTTGAAGGAGATGGCCAGTTGGAGAGTGCAATACCTTCGCCTCAAGCCATCTTTATCGTTCGAATGGGAAGATTAGCAAGCCCTCTTGCGGTAAGGCCCATGGCTTTCCTGTAACTCCCAATATCCTCAACACTCGCCGCAGACTCCCGGATGCTGCGGCGTCTCCGTGGTAGAATATTGAAGAGTGTCCAACTCTTGAATTTGTTTGGCGGCGCGGAATGCGCCGGGATAGATATGCCTCATAATTTCTGGATGGTTGTCAGCAACGAGAAGAATTTTAGAATCACGCATGACATGGGTTTTACGCTGCTGGGACTCAAGGGGCAGCACCGCCGCAAGGTCCAGCGCATCGGCAACGGGGACCGCATCCTCTTCTACGTCACCCACGTCCGCTGCTTTGCCGCCACGGCTACGGCCACGGACTCCTACGTCGAGGACGCAACGCCCATTTGGGAAAAAGAAGGTGTGTCAGACTGGCCCTATCGGGTCAAGACTGTGCCCGCAATTGTTTTGGACGACAGCCAATTCATCGATGCCAACTTGTTGGCGCCGAGGCTGGACTACGTGCGCCGTTGGCCCCCCGAGGACTGGTACATGGCGTTTCAGGGCAACCTGCACCTGCTGCCCAAGAGCGACTTCCTGCTCATAGAGGAGGAGATGAAGAAGCTCAGCCTTGGCGCGGACTACGACCCGGACTCGGCCCCACCCATAGGTGAGACGGCCCGCCGTAAGAAGAGCGGTTCCAGAAGGAGCCGCAACAGGGACTCATCCCGCGCCAGACCCCAGAGTGAGGCCGCGAATGCTCCTGCGAAGCCTCGGGGACAAAGGCGGCGCACGCCTGCCTAGCCCCATTCTTCACCTGGCAACTGACGGTTGGTTAGTACCTAACCTGGACTGAGCATCTGGGCCAGCGCGGCTTCTATTTCCCCGGTTACAACCTCGTCAGTCTCCGTGGTTGCGGCATTTTCGAGGGCCCGTTGGGCATCCAGTGTATCAATGCGGCCCAGTGCCCATGCCGCGTGACTTCGCACCAGGACGCTGCCGGTTTCCAGAGCGTCGCGCAGCGCCGGGACAGACTCCGGGGCGGCGAGGTTGCCCAGGGCCACGCAGGCGTTGCGCCGCATCCCGTCCCACTTCGCACGCATGATGGGCGTGCCCTTGAACCGCTCCTGGAAGTCTCCCTCGCTCATACGAAGCAGCTCTACAAGGTCCAACAGCTCCAGACCACCATTCCGGGCCGGTGATGGACCATCGTCTGTATGCCCGCTGGTGTCTTGAGGGTCACGGCGCCGGAGGGATTCTCCGGCCCGTTTCCAGACCAAGGGGTCACCTGTGGACGCCTTGCGGTTCACGGGGCAGACCTCCTGGCAAATGTCGCAGCCGAACACCCAGTCCAGCATCTGAGGGCGAAGGCCCCGCGGTATCGGCCCCCGGTTCTCGATGGTCAGGTAGGAGATGCACCGGGAGTTGTCGATGACGTAGGGCGCGACGATGGCCCCGGTAGGGCAGGCGTCTATGCAGCGGACGCACGCGCCGCAAGTCTTACTCAGGGGAAGGTCGGGGGTCAGTTCCAGGTCGGTGATCACCTGGCCGAGGAAGACCCAAGAGCCATGACTGGGGGTGAGGATGTTGGTGTTCTTGCCGAACCAGCCGAGTCCCGCACGGTTGGCCGCAGCCCGGTCCAGCATCGGGCCATCGTCCACGTACCAGCGGGCGGACACCTGTGTTTCCAGGGCATTGGACAACTCGCGGACCAAGGCGCGCATCCGCCGTTTCATCACCCGGTGGTAGTCCCGGAGCCGCGCGTAGCGGGCCACCCTGCCGGACATGGGAAGCGGCGGCTCCGGAGTTTCATCTACTTGCCCGTCATTCCCGCGAAAGCGGGGATCTTCGCCCGGAATGTAGCTCAGGCCCAGGCAAATGATGGAACGCGCTCCCGTCAGCAACGTCTGCGGGTCCGCTCCGCGTCGCACCCGCGACCCGGTGAACCAGGGCAGCCCGTCCATGTGTCCGTCCCGCACACGCTCCAACGCCGCATCCCTGTCCTCGACGAACTCCTCCGCGGAGGCGATTCTGACCAGATCGAAGCCCAGGGCTTTGGCATGGTCCTTGACTAGCTGTTCAATTTCCAAGGAGGGCTTCCGTCGTTAGCTCATCAGTCTACGGTTTTCTGCCATCCCAGTGTGCCTCGGATGTTACAGGTTCTCACCCAGGAACCGGCCCTGGTAGCCTTGGCTTACCGTCCTGGCAAGTTGGAAGAACACCAACTGCCACAGCCTGGCGTTGCGCCTGACCCGGTAGCCGGCGGGGTTGTGGACTACCATCAACGCCTGAAGGCGGCCCCGGTAACCCGCGTCGCCGACGGCGGTGTGGATGCTTACGCCGCTTCGTAGCAGGCTGGAGCGGGGGAAACCCAAAGCCGTCAGGTTGAGGGGGAGGTTGATGATTTCGTTGAAGGTCAGCAGGTATGACCCCGGCCGGAGATCGAGCCAGCCATGAGCCCCGAATGGAACGGGCTCCGTACCAGCCAACTCCCTCTGGTCCGGGGTATCCCCCATGCTGCCGGCAGATGTCATGCTCTTAACGTCGCGTAGAGTCAGATCGAACCCGTTGGGCTGTAGCTGTTCATCAAGGGAGATATATTCCTCAATCAAGGGAGGTTTGCCCAATACCAGGTCCCCGATGGACTCCCTATCCAAGGCGGTGGTAGTCATAGCTCCTTCCAAAGAGACCGGCCCGGGCGCCAGCGTCATACGTAGACGGTGTTCCCGGGCCGGTCTGGATCCGATTTGATTCCCGCCGCTCTCGCCGGTACTGACTACCGGCGAGCCACTGTGCCCCTAATCGTGCATGAAGTCCTGAACGTCGGCAGGCAGCGGCTCTTCCTTGGGTATCTCGGTGATTACGGCCCTGGTGGTCAGCATCATGCCGGCGATGCTGCCGGCATTTTCCAGGGCGGAGCGGGTGACCTTGACCGGATCGACGATACCCTGCTGGATGAGGTGGCAGAATTCGCCTTTCTCCGCGTCGAACCCCCAGTCGCCCTCTCCCTTGCGGACGCCGTCCACGATGACCTCACCGGAATAACCGGCGTTGTTGGCGATCAGTACCAGGGGCGCGCTCAGAGCGTTGCGCACCAGGCGGACGCCCAGGGCTTCATCTCCCGCCATGCTGGCTTCCAGATCCGCCAGCACATGTTCAGATCTGATCATGGCCACGCCGCCGCCGGGAACTATGCCTTCCTCCACCGCGGCCCGCGTGGCTGAAAGCGCGTCCTCGGTGCGGGACTTGCGCTCGTTGACCTCCGGCTCGGTGACCCCGCCGACCTTGACGACGGCGACGCCGCCGACCAGGGAGGCCATGCGCTCTTGCAGTTTCTCCCGGTCGTAATCGGAGGTGGTCTCTTCGACCTGCACCCGCAGTTGCTCGGCCCGCTCCCGGATGTCCTGTGTCGAACCCCGGCCCTCGACGATGGTGCTGTCGTCCTTGGCCACAACCACTCTGCGGGCAGAACCGAGCTGCTCCAATTCCGCCGTCTCGGGCTTCAAACCCACATCAGAGCTTATGACGGTTGCTCCAGTGAGGATTCCGATGTCCTGCAGAAGGGCCTTCCGCCGCTCACCGAAACCCGGGGCCTTGATGGCCACACAGTCGAGGGTGCCCCGCATCTTGTTCACCACCAGAGTGGCCAGAGCCTCCCCTTCCACGTCCTCGGCAATGATCACCAGCGGGCGGCGTCCTCCCTGGATTACCTTCTCCATGATGGGTACAACGTCGTTGGGTGCGCTGATCTTCTGGTCGGTCAGGAGAATGAGAGGTTCTTCCAGGGACGCCTCCATCCGCTCCGTGTCGGTAACGAAGTGGGGCGACAGGTAACCCCGGTCAACCCTCACGCCTTCGACAAACTCCAACTCGTCGGCCAGGGCCTTGGATTCTTCCACGGTGATCACGCCGTCGCGCCCGACCTTGTCCATCGCGTCGGCCAGCAGCGCGGCGATGGTCTCCTCGTGGGCGGACAGGGCCGCAACCCTTGCGATCTGCTCTTTGTCCTCCACCGGCACGGCCAGGCTCTTCAGTTCCTCTACGACCGCGTCTACGGCTCTGTCGATTCCCTCTTTGATCGCCATGCCGCTGGCGCCCGCGGCCACGTTCATAAAGCCGGTGCGCACCATCGCCCGGGCCAGCACCACTGACGTAGTGGTGCCGTCGCCCACCACGTCGTTGGTCTTGGAGGCCGCCTCCTTGACCAACTGTGCGCCCATGTTCTCGTAGGCGTCGGGCAACTCCACCTCTTTGGCTATGGTAACGCCGTCACTGCACACTACCGGCAAGCCGAACATGCGGCTCAACAAGACGTTGCGTCCGCTGGGCCCAAGGGTCAAACCGACTACACGGGCCAGTTCGTCCACCCCGCGCATCAGGCTGTTACGTGCGTCCTCATCGAAAGTTAGCTGTTTATCTGCCATGCTATCTCCTCGATAGACCGTCCGCTTGCCAGCGGGACCTGTCCGGGCCGACCGGGAATCGGTCCCATGCAGGTGCGGACATGAATTTTACACGCTTACAAATATGCGATAGAGGCGTTGGATTGTCAACTGGAAATCGCTGTTCCGCATCACAACTGCCCTCAAATGGCAGTGGGAATTCCGCCTGTTTTGACGCTAACTATTGGAGCGTGCGGATATCTGACGGTCCGTCCATGCGCTGCCCTGCCCTCTAATGCGAGTGTTTCCCTCCTTTTTCATGGCCATGCCCCCCATCCGCCTTTTCTTCCTGAGCGAAAACCTCTGGGTAGACAAAAGCGGCAAATTCCTCCACGGCGTCCATGAAATGATGATTGTCCATGCCGAAAGAGTATCCCTCGCTCAGTACGAAGATGTGGTCCGGGATATGTGCCGCGTCCTGCACCATATGCAGGCCGGACAAATCGGGGTTTTCCACGACGCTTTCTATCGAGTCCGCGATGATGATGTCAGGTTCCCGGTCAGTGATCATTTCCGGGCTGATTCGCTGGTATCCCTCGTGGGTGGCGATGTTTTCCAGCTTCAGCAGTTCGAACAAGTCGTTCATCAGGGTGTTTTTCCCAGGGGTCTGCCAGTCCTCGCTATGAAAATAGACCGTCCATACCGGCTCGACTGACTCCATCTTTTCCCGGATAGCGTCGAGGCGAGAGTCGAATTTGCTTGGGAGCCGCTCAGCATGTTCCGTCGGCGGCGCAGGAGTGGCAACAGGAGTCGAGGTCGCCGTTGGTTTCGTCGCCGTCGGTTTCATTGTGGGCGTGGGTGAAGGAGCAGGCTCGGCCGTCGCCGTCGGCTCCGGTCCAGATGTGGGCGTTGGTATGGCCATCGCCGTTGGCTCCGGTGTGGGCGTAGCCGCGCTGCCGCAAGCAACCACCAGCAGAAGAACCACCGCAATCGCCAGAGGCTTTATCATCTTCCAACCTCCTATACACGGTATCCCATTACGATACACAGTATCCCATTACGAACAAGTCCCGCCATTGTCGTGGACTGATGGTGGTGTAGATTTCCATACTGATCCGGTTGCCCGTGGGCTTACTAAGCCGACAGCGGCGGCCCCCATCTCCGCACTCCCTCCGGTTCCGGGGCTGCGACCACAAGGTCCCCGATGGTCGTTCCGAGGGTTGGGTGACGCAACTGGGGCGCCAGACCCGCTAGGGGAATCAGCACGAAGGCCCGTTCGTGCATTCGGGGATGGGGGACTCGCAGGTCCGGCTCTTCGACGGTTGTGTCTCCGTATACGAGGACGTCCACATCGATGTTCCTGGGACCGAATCTGGGACCTTCCTGTCTGCCCATGTTGGCTTCCACCCGCTTCACCCAGCAAAGGAGGTCCTGCGGAGACAGGGAGGTCTGGACTTCTAGGACGCAGTTGAGGAAATCGGGTTGTTCGGTGATTCCCCAGGGAGCGGTCTCATATACCGGGGATGATCTCAAGTGAGTCAGGACGCCGTTGGGAGTGGATTCCCACTTTCGCGGGAATGGCGATTGGGGGAGGCGGAGCAACCTGTAGGCCATGCGAAGATTGTTGAAGCGGTCTCCTAGGTTTGACCCCAGGCCCAGGTAGGCGGTTACTGATGCCACGTTTATATCCCGCCCCCGCTCCGATTCCGCCAACCTGTTGGCCTCCACCCCCGCACGATGGCGTCGGTCATGCGGCTGACTCGGACCATGTGCTGCACGTCGTGGACGCGCACTATGTCCGCTCCGCCGCTGATGGACTGGCTCACCGCCGCCGCCGTTCCTTCCACCCGCTGACCCACCGGAAGGTCCAGGACCCGCCCGATAGTGGACTTACGGGAAGCGCCGACCAGCAGCGGGTAACCCAGGTCTCTGATCTCACCCAGCCGCCTGAGGACCTCCAGGTTATGGTCTGCTGTCTTGCCAAACCCGATTCCAGGGTCGAGGACGATGTTCTCCGGCGAGACACCGGCGTCCAGGGCAATACCGACACTGCGGGACAATGATGTGCGTATGTCGGATAAAAGGTCGTGGTATATGCTACCACACTGGTTGTGCATAAGAATGACGGGCGCATTGGACTCGGCGGCCAGCGTCGCCATACCCGGGTCGGCCAGCAGCCCCCACTGGTCGTTGATGATCGTCGCCCCTGCCTCCAACGCCTGCCTGGCAACCTCGGGCTTGTAGGTGTCGGCGCTGATGGGCACCCGCACCCGATGGGCGATTGCGTCCAGTGCCGGGACTAGGCGGCGCGCTTCTTCGTCCGCCGCGACAGGAGTTGAGCCGGGGCGGGTGGACTCCGCGCCCACGTCGAGGATATCCACCCCCTCGTCTTCCATCCGCAGAGCCTGATCGACAGTTCTGGGAATGTCAGTGGCCAGGCCGTCACCGGAGAAGGAATCGGGGGTGACATTGACGATCCCCATGACGTAGGTGCGTTGTCCCCAGATTAACGGTTCCCCGCCGGATACGGTCAACTCCTTAAGTGTTTTCTTGGGAGATGGCAAATCAGGTTCCGGTCAGGGGGACGCCAGCCTTTCGGCGTCCTGGATATAGTCAATGGTTTCTCTTATGCGTCGTTCTGTGTCTTCTATAGGGTCACACAGACCCTTGTAGAAGCAATCTCCTTGCAGACGTCCGGTCCGAACGTAATAGCGGCTGACCAGACTCTCGCCACCATCCAGCTGGTTGGCCAACCGGACCGGTTCCTGGGATGTATTGGATGTAAATTCGGTCAACTTGCCAGTCTGGGCCAGTATGAGGACATCGGTAGCGCGCCTGGTGGCGCCCCGTGCCTTCTCCGCTGAGTTCCTCAGCTTGCTGCGCTCCGGTTCTTCCAGTGCGTCCGCGTAGAGGACTTGCGCATCCTAGAAGATGGTGGCTGGCTGGTTGTTCTCCGCCATTAGTTTCCACCTTAATGGGGATTGACAACGATGGGCTGGGGGCTTACTTATCTGATTCTAGCACCGGACAGGCGTTTCTTGCACCGCATATACCCGTCTGCTAGGATGTTGCCATCTTCGGCTGAGACCATCTCTTGAGGGACGGGTCCTCTACCAGCCTATGGGTGGCGATCCCGTGGAGGATCCACATTACGGAGCGGAGGGCCCGTGGCAACGGAAGACCGCCTGATCGACCAGAAGTTGACCACGCTGGATGAGATGCGCCAGGAGGCGCACAAGGGCGGTGGACAGCGTCGCATCGACCAGCAGCACTCCAGGGGCAAGATGACTGCCAGAGAGCGCATCATGGCGCTCTTAGACCCCGGGACCTTCGAGGAACTGGACACCTTTGTCACCCACCGCACCACGGACTTCGGGCTGGCCGACCAGAAGTTCCTCGGCGACGCGGTAGTCACCGGCTTCGGGCGCGTGGAAGGGCGGCAGGTCTTCGTCTCGGCACAGGACTTCACCGTGTTCGGCGGGTCCCTGTCAGAGGTCGTCAGCCAGAAGATATGCAAGGCCATGGACTTGGCTGCCAAGACTGGGTGCCCCTTCATCGGCCTGAACGACTCCGGGGGGGCGCGGATTCAGGAAGGAGTCAACAGCCTCGCCGGATACGGGGACATCTTCCTGCGCAACACGCTGTTCTCCGGGGTAGTGCCGCAAATCTCCGTGATTGTAGGCCCGGCTGCGGGAGGCGCGGTATATTCCCCGGCCATAACGGACTTCATATTCATGGTCCAGGGCACGGGGCAGATGTACATCACCGGCCCCGACGTCATCAAGGCGGTTACCGGGGAAGACGTGACCCATGAGGAGTTGGGAGGAGCGGCCTCCCATGCTACCCGCAGCGGCGTTGCCCAGTTCGTGTACGGCACTGAAGAGGAGTGTCTGGCCGAGGTGCGTCGGCTGCTGGGTTTTCTACCCGGCAACAACCTTGAAGATCCGCCGATGGGACCTAACCTGAAGTCTGCAACCGCCTCCGACCCGGGGTTGAGATACATAATACCCGACGATGCGAACCGGCCCTACGACATGCGGGACATCATCGACCGCATTGTTGACGACGATTTCATGGAAGTCCATCAGAACTTTGCCCCCAATGTTGTGGTCGGGTTCGGGCGGATAGCGGGCCGTCCCGTGGGTATCGTGGGCAACCAGCCCATTCACCTGGCGGGAGTGCTGGACATCGACGCTTCGGCCAAGGCGGCCAGGTTTGTCCGGTTCTGCGACTGCTTCAACATTCCCCTGATTACGTTGGTGGACGTTCCCGGTTTCATGCCCGGAGTGGAGCAGGAATACGGCGGGATCATACGCCACGGGGCCAAGCTCATCTACGCTTATGCTGAGGCCACGGTCCCGAAGGTCTGCGTCATAACCCGAAAGGCCTATGGCGGCGCGTACATCGTGATGAGCAGCAAGCACCTGCGTTCCGACATCAACCTGGTATGGCCTTCTGCCGAAATAGCGGTGATGGGTGCTGACGGCGCCATTAACATAATCTACA
This sequence comes from Dehalococcoidia bacterium, assembly GCA_965204715.1. Classification (GTDB taxonomy): domain Bacteria; phylum Chloroflexota; class Dehalococcoidia; order Lucifugimonadales; family UBA3495; genus CATOSP01. Next base: position 283,780 of record OZ242009.1, on the reverse strand, counting down.
GGGAGCAGATCGCCGCTGCCGAAGACCCGTCCAGTACCCGGCAGGAGCTTATCGACGATTACCAGGAGAAGTTCACCAACCCCTACGTGGCGGCCAACCGGGGGTACATTGACGACGTGATCGACCCGGCGGAAACGCGGCCGCGGCTGATTCGCGCCCTGGAAATGCTCCAGAACAAGCGCGACAGCCTTCCCGCCAAGAAGCACGGGAACATCCCCTTGTAGTTTCAAGAGCAGTCAATCCCCCGTTCCCATGCCTGCTGGTTCTCCGGCACATTATTCCCAGGAGACTCGGATGAAATTTGGTGTGTTCTACCAGATGCCGTGCGCGACCCACCAGTCGCCCGCGGCGCGTTACCAGGACACCATCGCCCAATGCCAGTTGGCCGACGAGCTGGGTTTCGACTCCGCGTGGCTGGCCGAACTGCACTTCAACCCTCGCTTCTCTGTCATGCCCGCGCCGCTGATGGTTGCTTCCGCTATCGCCCAGACTACCAGCAGGATCAGGATTGGCACGGCGGTCCACCTTATGCCTCTCCATCACCCCATCCGTCTGGCGGAAGAAGCTGCCACCTTGGACGTAATGTCTGGAGGCCGGTCCATTTTCGGCATTGGCCGGGGTTCCATCCCCACCCACTTTGAAGGCTATGGTATTGACCGGGAGGAGGCCCGTGACCGGTTTCTGGAAGGGTTGGAGATGGTGCTGGGTATGTGGGCCAAGGACAAGTTCTCCTATCAGGGGAAGTTCTACCGGGCCGAAGACCTGACCATCGCGCCGAAGCCGTTGCAGGAACCACACCCGCCAGTGTTCATTGCCTCCAACAGCGCTGACACATTCGGCATAGTCGGGAACCTGGGGCACAACATCCTGGTGGCCCCGACCATCGTCTCCACCCAGGGGGCAATAGACGGGCTTGCATCCTACCGGCAGGAGTTGGCTGAGGCTGGTCACGACGAGTCCGAGCGCAACGTTTTCGTCACCGTCCACGTCAACGTGTCCATATCTGAGACCGAGGCCCGAAAGGGTTTCGAGACCACCATCAACAACTACCTGGACACTCTCCGGGACATGGCCAGTTCGGCCCGCGGCTCTTCTCGCGCCCAGTCCCTGGACTACGAGACGGTGCTGGACGAGTTCGCCGCCGTGGGCACGCCGGAACAGGTGACTGACAAGCTGCTCCGGTTCAGGAAGATGTACAACCCCCAGGGACTGATTTGCTGGTTCAACACTGGAGGACTGCTGACCCATGCCCAGGTGGAGTCCTCGATGCGTCTCTTCGCCGCCGAGGTGATGCCCCATCTGGGTTAGTGGCCGGTGGATGGTGACCAGCGCCAGCCACTTCCAACTATTCACTGACGACTGAGCGCCGGACACTGAAATGGCCTCTTCCGAGTCTCTTTTCGAGCACCAACGCCAGCAGCAGGCCGCCAGGGACGCACCGCTGGCCGACCGGATGCGCCCCAGGTCATTCGACGAGTTTGTCGGACAGGAGCATGTCATCGGTGAAGGCCGTGTGCTGCGCCGGGCCATCGCTGCCGGACGAGTACCGTCCTTCATCCTGTGGGGACCGCCCGGCACAGGCAAGACAACGCTGGCCCGGTTGGTGTCCCAGGCCACAGAAGCGTCTTTCCAGCCCGTAAGCGCCGTAACATCAGGGGTAGCCGACCTGCGCCGCATCGTCTCGGAAGCCAAGGACAGGCAGGGGATGTACCGGCAGGGGACCATCCTCTTCGTTGATGAGATACACCGTTTCAACAAGGCTCAGCAGGACGTCATCCTGCCCCACGTGGAGGACGGAACGGTGACGTTCATCGGGGCGACCACCGAGAACCCGTCTTTCGAGGTCAATGCTCCACTGCTTTCGCGGTGCCGCGTATTCGCCCTCGAACCTCTCAAGTCCGAGGAAGTGGCAACCATCATCCAGCGGGCGTTAGGTGACGACGAGCGCGGGCTGGGACGTTTGGGTGTGGGAATAGGCCCGGACGCCCTCGACCACCTCATCAACATCGCCAACGGCGACGCTCGGGTGGCGTTGAACGCGCTGGAGACCGCAGCCTTCGCCGCCGATGCCGTGGGCAGTAAAGTTATCGACCTGGCGACCATATCCGACGCACTCCAGCGTCGTTCTCCCCTGTATGACAGGGCTGGTGACGCTCACTACGACACTATCTCAGCCTTCATCAAGTCGGTCCGGGGTTCGTCGCCCGACGGCGCTCTCTACTGGTTGGCGCGCATGATCGAGTCGGGGGAAGACCCGCTGTTCATCGCCCGCCGCCTGGTGATTCTGGCCGCCGAGGACATCGGTCTGGCCCAGCCCGGGGCGCTGCCGGTAGCTGTAGCGGCCCAGCAGGCGGTCCACTTTCTGGGTATGCCGGAGGGCCGCATCCCGCTGGCCGAGGCTACTGTCTACCTGGCCACTTCTCCCAAGAGTAATGCGGCCTACCTGGGCATCGAAAAGGCCCTGGATGACGTCCGTCGGCAAGGCAACCCACCCGTTCCGTTGCACCTGCGCAACGCTGTCACTGGCCTGATGGGACGGATGGGTTACGGCAAGGACTACAGGTATTCCCACGACTATGAAGGCCATTTCGTAGACCAGGAATACCTGCCGCCCTCCCTGAAGGGGAGAAGGTATTACCAGCCCACCGAAGAAGGGGCGGAGCGTCAGATTGCAGACCGCATGAGGAAGTGGTGGGGAGATTGGGATGACGGGGGTGTGTCAAAGAGGGGTGAGGAATAGGCTTCATTGGTCATGCCGAAACAGTCGTACTGAAACGCGACCGCCCCGGATTCAATTCCTTTGATGGGATAAGGTCTCCCATCTCATGAGTGACTTTCGCACGGGCGTTGTCACGGTTGACGCAGTGCCCCGATAACGTCCTGAGAGATCACGACGTCGGTCTGCCTGGGGAAGATGCGCTGGGTCAGGAAGTCGTGGACTTCGCTGTCCTGGTCGGCGCAGCAGTCCTCGATAACCAGAAGCCGGTAGTCCAGGTCGGCGGCGTAGCGGACGGTGGAGAGAACGACCCCGCTGGTGGCGTAGCCCAGGATGATCAGCGTCTCAATCCCATTGGCCCGCAGTGTCATGTCCAGGTCGGTGCCGAACAGGGCGTTCACCCGGTGCTTGCCCACGACTATCTCCCCCGGACCGGGGGCGACGGAGGGATGAATCAGGTCCACCGGGTCGCTGACCGCCGGTTGCCCGGAACTCTTCCGCTGGCTGAAGGTCTTGTTCCTGTCGCTGATCTCCGGGTATCCCGTCCGGAACACAGTGGCACAGTAGCAGACGAGAATCCCGGCGTCCCGTGCCGCCGCCTGCAGGGCCTGGGTCCTGTCCACGACGCCCCGTTCCGTGGCGTGGGGCAAGTTCCCCATCGCGTCGGCGTAGAAGTCTGCAATCAGCAGTGCGGTGGAGCTTTTATCCAGGGTGATTTCGGTCATATCTCACCTACTCCGTCGTCAGGCGCATTTCCTCGATGGTGACCTCCCCGCCTTCCTCTGCCTCCAAGGTGAGCCTGCTGCCTTTCAGCATGGACATTCCAAGGAGGGGTTCTGATTCAGACTCGACAACATAGACATTGCTCGGTTGTCCATGCCATGCTGCACGGGCTATGTATATGTTGAACTCCACCACTTGGCCGTCTGCGAGTGTGGCGAGGCTTGTACCCTGCTGAGTCAGACCTAGCAGGCGGATGAGGTCTCTGGGTAATGTAATCGAACCAGTAGATCCCGTATCAATCTCGAATTCCACCGGATGGTTAGTCCCGCCTATGGCGATAAGGTCTACGATCAACCGGGCTTTCAGGTCTGGACCCACCTGCCCTGAAATCACCGCCGCGGAAACCGTAGGCTGCCGCCCATGCTATAGGGTGCGGGAAAACCGATACGCTCAATCCAGAAGAACGCATCCGGCCTCCGCCCCCTCAGAACCAGCATGGCGGACAGATCATCATCGGCGATCTCGTAGTCGCCGCTGTTCACGTCTATAACCACGAGCTTACCCTTGTCCGCCGTCTCATCCAGACCTTTCAGTATCTTGTCCCTGTATATGGCCCTGCCAATGGCCCCCACGTCTTTGTCTTGGGCTGACACGGCAACCTCCTTCGGGCCTCGGTATCGCACTGGGATCTATACATTCCGCGACAACTCCCCTGACACCCTGGACACGCGGTTCAGGGCTTCGTCCACGTCCTCGCTGGAGATGTGGCGATGGGTTACCATGCGGATGGATTTGGGGCCTGGGGAGGAAACTTTCACGCCTTCCCGGTCCAGCGCGGACGTGAATGCGGCGGCGGCGCCCAGGGACTCATCCACGTCGAAGATGACGATGTTGCTCTGGATGCTGTCAGGGTCCAGGCTCAGGCCGTTGATGTTGGCCAGCCCCTGGGCCAGACGCCGGGCGTTGGCGTGGTCGTCGGCCAGCCGTTCCACCATACTGTCCAGGGCCACCAGGCCCGCGGCAGCCAGCACTCCGGCCTGGCGCATACCGCCGCCCACCATCTTGCGCCACTTCAGGGCGTCCTCGATGAACTCCCTGGAGCCGCACAGCACCGACCCGACGGGACAGCTAAGGGCTTTGGACAGGCAGAAGGAAACGTCGTCAACGTCCTTCACCAGTTCGCTGGCCGGCACCTCCAGAGATACGGCGGCGTTGAAGATGCGCGCCCCGTCCAGATGGACCTTCGCTCCGGCGGCGTGGGCTATGTCGGCCACCCGCTTCGTGTCCTCGGGAGTGAGGACGCCGCCGCTGCAACGGTTGTGGGTGTTTTCCAGGCAGACCAGGGTGGTCGGGGGCATGTGAACATTGCCCCTGGGACGGATGGCGGTTGCCAGGTCGCCGGGGTCGATGCGCCCCTGGTCGTCGTTGGGCACCAGCCTTACCTGGGCCCCGGCAAGGGCCGACGCGCCGGCCGACTCGTTCCAGAACATGTGGGCCTGGTCGCCCATGACAATCTCGTCCCCACGCTGGCAGTGGGTGAGGGCGGCGACCAGGTTGCTCATGGTGCCGCTGGCGGTAAGCAGACCGGCCTCCTTGCCCAGCATTTCGGCGGCGCGCTCCTGGAGGCGGTTGATGGACGGGTCCTCGCCGTAAACGTCGTCGCCCACCTCGGCCTCGTACATGGCGCGGCGCATTTCATCGGTGGGTTTGGTTACGGTGTCGCTGCGAAGATCGATAACGTTCATCTGGGGTTTCCTTTCCTGAGAGTGGGATAATTGTCCGGCACGGATCTACGCTAATGGGGTTGCACCATTCTAGCAAACCGGCTGTTGGGCGTCAGCAGGCTACCGGCGAGGCCATTCACCAGGCTAACCGGGATGGCCGGGACGCGGACTGCCTGAAGCGGCCGGACAATTGCAAAGTCAGACTACCAAGGGTGAGAGAAGCGCGGAGTCACCGGCCCGCCCCGCAGGCGGCGCAGGACTGCGCGCCCGGCTCCAGTTCAGTCCAACACCGCGGACAATGGCGCCTGCGTCCGCCGGCTTGCGGCGTGGGGGCGGGTGACTGATTGGATGGTCCCGGAGGAGTTGGGGCCTGCGGTGGCTGGACCGGGGGCGCGTTTTGGCCGGAAGCGCCGGCCGCAGTCTGCGTCCAGCCGGGAGGACGGCCCAATTCATCTTCCAGCAGTCTCGCTAGAGCTTCATCGGGGATGCTCCGAAGCTCCTCGTCCTTGATCTCCTGGGTCTTGGCCGACTCCCACTTGAGCGCTCCCCAAAGGGCAGCAGCGGCAATTCCGATGCTCCCAACCAGCATCATAACCAGCATGAAGTCAACATCGACTACAGCGAATGTGTCGTGGACTACCCTGTATGCTTCCCCTGGTCCCAATGGACTTCCCTGAGACCACGTGAAGTCACGTCCATCCCCCAATTTCATTACGAAGTTGTCCGCCATTCCGACAAGCGCAATGACGAAAATTATTCCCCCTAATGCCAACAAAGCGCCTCGAATTATCCAGTTCCAAATTAACCGCCGGGAGGCGTAGACGAATACGGCCAGCGCCGCTATGGCCAACAGTATCGCCAGTGAACCGGACCACCCGTTACTCTGCTTACCGACTACGGCGCTGGTTATCGCAACTACGTCTACTGAATTGAGCAGTGCGCTAATCAGGACCAGCGCGACGGAAACGATCATGACTCCGGTGATTATTCTGGTTAACCTCATGTGGAAATCTCCGGTGCGCAGATGGGCTGGTACATCGTCTAACACTAACATAGGCGGCTGAGCAGGAACAATTGCGCTCTATGAACATCATTCCGGGCAGGATTTCGTAGCCATGGTAGTCCAGGTTGCCAAAGGGGGGTTGCCTCTCCTAAGATGGAATGACATTACAGGAGGCCGAGCGACGTGCGCCAGACCGCAGTTTCCTTTGAAGCCGAGGGCCTGAATATCGAGGGAGTGATTGCCCAGCCGGATGGTATCGCCGGGCCGTTTCCGGCGGTTGTGATTTGCCATCCGCACCCGTTGTTCGGCGGCAACATGGACAACAGTGTCGTCCTCAACATCGCGTTCGCGCTGGCGGAGCAGGGAATGGCCGTGATCCGGTTCAATTTCCGGGGCGTTGGCAACAGCCAGGGGGAGCACGCCAAGGGAGAACTGGAACACCAGGAAACCCTGGCGGCGATAGACCTGATGAAAGCATGGCCCGGAGTCGATGGCCGCAAGATCGGGCTGGCCGGTTACTCCTTCGGTTCCTCCGTAGTTATGGGCAGTGAGAAACTGCACAAGAAGTCGAAGGCGCTGGCCCTGATCTCTCCACCCCTGCGCGCCCTGGAAAGCACACCGTTGAGGAAAGGCAAACGCTCCGCCTTCTTTATCTCGGGCGACCGCGACAAGCTCGTCGGGTCAGCGGAACTGACAGCCGCGCTGGATACTTTTTCCAAGCGGCCCGAATGCCACATCGTGCCCGGAGCGGACCACTTCTGGGGCGGCCATGAGGGAGAGTTAGCCTCCCGTGTGGGCGCGTACTTCCTGGAAGCTCTAAAGTAACAACTTATGGACCGTGTTGGGGATGCTCCAGGCCCGAAGGCTTCAGGTCCATCGGGGATATACACCGACTTCATTCTCCTCCAACTGGCTGCGCTGGTGTTCCTGTGCGACCAGTTCACCAAGTTCCTGGTCCGGGCTTTTCTGCCCTTCCGGGACTCCTTCCCGGCTGAAGGGTTCTTCCGACTGACCCACATCCACAACACCGGCAGCGCATTCGGGCTGTTTCAGGGCCACAACTTCCCCCTGATACTGGTGGCCATCTTCGGGATCGGCGTCCTGGTGCTGGTCTACTACAGCCAGAGGCAGCGCACCAACCTGCTGCGGACCAGCATCGCCCTGCAAATCGGCGGGGCATTCGGCAACCTTGTCGACCGGGTACGCCTGGGTCACGTAACCGATTTCCTGGACGTGGGACCGTGGCCGGTATTCAACATCGCCGATTCCTCCATAGTGGTCGGGTTGGCGATTCTAGGCTGGATTTTCCTGGGGCCGGGAAGCAAGACCGCCCGCCATACCCCCGACGCTGAGTCGAATACCGCGCGCCTGACAGTCCCGCCCGATGGTCTCTCGGTGAGCGTGACAGTCTGCCCCGTCTGCGGCGGGAAGCTGGACGCTGTGTCCCGGGGCAGGCGATGCGCTTCATGCGGTGTAGCGCTTCTGGCCCAGGCAACTGACGACGGCGGACCCCCGCTTTCGCGGGAATGACCGATGGGGCAAGGCTTGAGCGAGGACTGGAAGTGGCGACACCGGCAACCAGAGAGTATAGGGTAGACGTTGGCCAGGTGCGGCTCGACGTATACCTGGCCCAGAAACGGTCAGACCTCACCCGCGCCCGGTTGCAGAAGCTGATAGGTGAGGGATACGTGAGTCTGAACGGTTCTCCGGCCCGGGCTTCGCAAAAGGTGAGGACCGGGGACCGGGTCCTTCTGACCGTGCCGCCGCCGCGCCCCACGGACCTGACGCCGCAGCAGATTCCCCTGAACCTGGTCTACGAGGATGAAAATGTGGCGGTGGTGGACAAGCCCGCCGGGCTGCCGGTGCATCCGGGGCCGGGCCATCCCGACGGCACACTGGTCAACGGGCTGCTCGCCCTGTGCCCGGACATCCAGGGCATCGGCGGAGACATCCGCCCCGGCATAGTCCACCGGCTGGACAAGGATACGTCGGGCTTGATGGCCGTCGCCAAGACCCACGCCGCCCACCAGTCCCTTTCCGGACAGTTGAAGTCCCGCCGCGTGGCCAAGGGCTACCTTGCCCTGGCAACGGGGCAAGTGGCCCCGGCAGAGGGGCTGATAGACGCGCCCATTGCCAGGGACATCCGCAACCGGAAGCGCATGGCGGTGGCCGCCGGGGGGCGGGATGCCCGCACCCGCTATCGAACGTTACTGGCAATACCGCCCCATACCGCCATACCGGCAGGGGAAGTGCAACTTGCGCGGCGGGCAGGACCTGTCCCCAGGGAGAACCCGTCCGGCCACACGCTGCTTGATCTGCTTCTGGAGACGGGGCGCACCCACCAGATCCGGGTCCACCTGGCTTACCTGGGCCACCCGCTGCTGGGTGACGATACCTATGGCCGCGCCAGCCCTCTGCTTGCCCGCCAGTTCCTACACGCGCATCACCTTGGTTTCGAGCATCCAAACAGCGGCGAGTGGATGGACTTCCATTCAGTGCTTCCTACTGACCTGGCAGCGGTCTTGGAGTATCTCGGCGCACAGACGCCGGGATAGCCTTATTGCCTTCGTGGTACAATGGTTTCGTTGTCATAAGGAGGCAGAGACATGGCGGAAAACGTCCGTGTCAGGTTCGCTCCCAGCCCCACAGGTGAGCCGCATATCGGCAACATCCGCACCGCGCTGTTCAACTGGCTCTTCGCCCGCCGGCACGGCGGCCAGTTCGTGGTCCGGGTCGAGGACACCGACCAGGAGCGGCTCGTTCCCGGCGCGCTGGAAGCGGTGCTGGAAAGCCTGGACTGGCTGAAAATCGACTGGGAAGAAGGCCCCCGCGTCGACGGCCCCCACGCCCCTTACGTCCAGTCTCAAAGGTTGGACATCTACAAGGAGCTGGCGAACAAGCTGGTGGAGCGCGGGGCCGCCTATCCTTGCTACTGCACCCGGGAACGCCTGGACGAGATGCGCAGGGAGCAGCAGCGCAGCAGGCAGGGGTCCGGGTACGACCGCCGCTGCCTCCATCTCTCCGACCGGGAACGCCGGGACCTGGAAGCGGAGGGCGCGCCGTCGGTCATCCGGTTCGCCATGCCTACGTCCGGGGTCACCGAGGTTGAGGACCTGATTCGCGGCCACGTCGAATGGCGCAATGAACTGCTGGACGACTTCGTTATCCTGAAGTCCGATGGCTTCCCGACCTACCATCTCGGCGTGGTCACCGATGACCACCTGATGGAGATCAGCCACGTGCTGCGGGCCGAGGAGTGGCTGCCCAGCACGCCGCGCCACTTGCAGCTTTACCAGGCCCTTGATTTCGAGCCGCCGAAATTTGGACATCTGCCGATCATCATGGGTCCCGACCGCGCCAAGCTCTCCAAGCGTCACGGAGCCACCGCGCTGTTGGACTACCGGGAGGAGGGCTACCTGCCGGAGGCGCTGCTGAATTTCATGGTGCTGCTGGGTTGGGCGCTGGACGACAAGACCGAGGTCATGTCCACCGATGCCATCATCCGCGAGTTTTCCCTGGAGGGTGTCACCAAGTCGTCGGCTATCTTCGACCGTGAGAAGCTGACCTGGATGAACGGCGTCTACATCCGAGACCTGAGCGCGGAGGAACTCGCCGACCGGCTGATGCCGTTCCTGGAGCGGGACCTGCCGCCGGAGCTACTGCCGGTGGACCGGGACTATCTGGCCGGCATCGCTCCGCTGATTCAGGAGCGAATCAAGCTCCTGTCCGACGCGGCTGGTATGACCCAATACTTCTTTGAGGACTTGCCGGAGTACGACCCGGCCATGCTGGTGCAACGGGGTATGGACGCGGCATCGACCAAACCTGCTTTACAGGCTGCCCTGGAACACCTGAGAGAAAGCCCCGGCTTCGAGCATGAGCGCCTGGAGCAGACCCTCCGGGAGGCAGGACAGGAGCTTGGTCTCGGGCCGCGGCAGTTCTTCGGCTCCCTGCGCGTGGCCGTGACGGGGCGCACCGCCACTCCGCCGCTGTTCGAGACGATGGAAGTCTTGGGCAGGGACCGGGTTCTGCGGCGTCTTGACCGTGCCTGCGCAGTGATCAACCAGTTGACCTAACCCGCCGGCAGGTTTGAACTACCTGCAACATCCCCACTACCATCGCTGAAGGTTAAGGAAAATGACCTCCGAAGAATCCTCCGGCCCCTCTGACTTCATACATGAGATCATTGCCGGCCACATGGCCAGTAACCGGTTCGGCGGTCGGATAGTGACCCGCTTTCCTCCCGAACCCAACGGCTACCTGCACATCGGCCATGCCAAGGCAATCGCGGTAGACTTCGGCATCGCGGCTGAGTATGAGGGCGGCAGGTGTCACCTGCGCTTCGACGATACCAACCCCAGCCGGGAGGACACCGAGTACGTCGAGTCCATCATGGAGGATATCCGCTGGCTGGGTTGGGACTGGGGGGAACACCTTTACTTCGCCTCCGATTACTTTGACCAGCTGTACGACTTCGCGGTCGCGCTGGTCCGCAAGGGCAAAGCCTACGTCTGCGACCTGCCAGCACAGGAGATGAGGGAGTACCGGGGCACTCTGACCGAGCCGGGGCGGAACAGCCCATACCGGGGCCGCTCGGTGGAGGAGAACCTGGACCTGTTCGAGCGGATGAAGGCGGGCGAGTTCGAGGACGGCGCGCGGGTGCTGCGGGCCAAGATCGACATGGCTTCGCCCAACCTGAACATGCGCGACCCGGTGCTGTACCGGATACTCCACGAATCGCACCACCGCACCGGGGACAAATGGTGCATCTATCCGACCTACGATTTCGCTCACGGCCAGTCCGACTCCATCGAGGGAATCACCCATTCCATCTGCACCCTGGAATTTGAGGACCACAGGCCGCTTTACGACTGGTTCCTGGACGAACTGGACATATACCACCCGCAGCAGATAGAGTTCGCCCGCCTGAATGTCAGCCATACGGTGGTGAGCAAGCGAAGGCTGCTGCAACTGGTGAATGAGGGTTACGTCTCCGGCTGGGACGACCCGCGTATGCCCACTCTGTCGGCCATGCGCCGGCGTGGTTACACGCCCGAGGCCATCCGCAAGTTCGTCGATGGGACCGGCATCGTCAAGCGCAACGCCCTGGTGGACCTGGGGCAACTGGAAAACTGCGTCCGGGAAGACCTGAATTTCAGAGCGCCCAGAGTCATGGCTGTCCTGAATCCCCTTAAGGTTGTCATCGACAACTATCCGGAAGGCGAGGAAGAGGAGTTCGACGCCATCAACAACCCGGAGGACCCTGCAATGGGTTCTCGCAGGGTGCCTTTTTCCAGGGTCATTTACATCGAGAAGGACGATTTCCGGGAGGACCCGCCGCGACGGTTCTTCCGCCTGGCCCCGGGCCGCGAGGTGCGATTGCGCTACGCCTGCTACATCACCTGCGTTGACGTGGTGAAGGACGAGTCGACCGGGGAAGTGGTCGAACTGCATTGCACCTATGACCCTGAGTCCCGGGGTGGTTCCTCACCCGACGGACGCAGAGTGCGCGCCACGTTGCACTGGGTCTCGGCGGCACACGCCGTGGATGCTGAGGTCCGCCTCTACGAAACTCTCTTCAACTCACCGGCGCCGGGCAGCGAGGAAAACGGCAGGGACTTCAAGGCCGACCTGAACCCCGGCTCGCTGGAGGTCCTGACCGGGTGCAAAGTCGAGCCCAGCCTTGCCGGGGCCGTGCCGGGAAGCCGCTACCAGTTCGAGAGACAGGGCTACTTCTGCGTCGATACGATGGACTCCGCCCCCGAAAGACTGGTATTCAACCGCACAGTCCCCTTGCGCGATAGCTGGGCCAGGATCGAGCAGTCGCAGCAGGGGTAACCCGGGCGACGCGCTCAGTGTTGCGATTTGGGCGGTCTTATTACCGCCCGGCCCTCATTCCCGCGGGGTCTGGAATGCTCCGGCCGCCGCCGGTTGACCACACCACCTAAAACGGAACACTGCCGGTCTGACATCCAATTATTTGGTCTAATTTTGAAATTAGTATAAAATTGCTGTAAAAAAGTCTTGACAGCCACCAGTTTCGACCCCGTATCCTTAATACCCAGTTGGGTTGGAGTGGGGGAGTGCAACCCCAGTGTTTTTAGAGACGGGAAGAAAGGAGGTGGTCGAGAGACATATATACCGGGACCAATGAGTCCCAACCGGCTCCAACCCCGCCCGCGATGAGCTTCGAGGCTACGTTCCTGGCATGGGCCTGTCTTCTTTCCAAGATTGTCGGCGGCAACCCTGTTATCGTCATCCATCTTAACCGGGCCCTTGACGGAAGCAGCTTCGAGGAAGGCGAGGGACAAGCTAAAATTCGCAGAAGGGTTTGGGTGTTTAAGATGATGTCGACAGCTGTAAAGGTGATAAGCGATGGTGTGATTAAGCTGGACGCAGGTTCAATGTTCGGGCAGGTGCCCAAGGTTGCCTGGGAAGGCTCAGTGGTCACCGACCGGAAGAACCGGATGACTCTGGGCTTGAACTGCCTGCTGCTCCAGGTATGCGGGCAGAACATTCTGGTAGATACCGGCGTAGGTTCCAAGGAAGCGGCTATCGAGGACAGGGAGCAATTGGGCCTGGTCCCCAGCAGGCTCCTGAAGGGGCTTAAGGGACTGGGTCTGGGTCCCAAGGACATACATGCAGTAATTCTCACTCATCTTCATTTCGACCACAGCGGTGGCTGTACCCGCCTGGACCGTGCCGGCAATCTGGCCCCGACCTTCCCCAAGGCCCAGTATTACGTGCAGGAGACTTGCTGGGACGAGGCATGTAATCCCAACGAGAGGTGCCACGTCGGCCACCGTGTCGACAACTTCGCGCCGATCCAGGAACGCGGCCAACTGACGATGCTGAACGGGGACGCCGAAATTCTCCCGGGCCTGAACGTCGCCGTTACCGATGGACATGCCAAGGGACACCAGATGGTAATGTTCAATCACGGCGGCGAGCGGGTAGTCTTCTTGGGGGACATCGTGCCCACGCCGCACCACCTGAATCTGCCGGTAATCTCCGCCTTCGACCGGTCGCCGGAGGTGACCCTGGAGCAGAAGCGCGAAATATCGGGTCGTGCGGAGAAAGATGGATGGCTGCTGGTCTTCTCTCACGGGCATGACGTCCGCGCGGGCTACCTGGAGCGCAAGGGAGACATGACGTTCCTGCGTCCCGTGGACCTCTAGCTCTCCGGCGACAAAGACCGCACGGCTAAGGACAATGCAGGCGGCCCCTCAAACCCCGGATGAGGGTTGCGGGGCCGCCGCTATTGTTGCGTCCCCCGCGGTCTTCCCGCTGTTCGTCGGCTACCGGACTTCTACTGAGACCGTTTCGCCGTCCGGCGCTATCAGCCTGGCCAGCGTAATGCTGTCCCGCAGGTCTCTCCCGCTTGAGGTCCTGACCCGGATGTAGTTGTCCGTCAAACCCTGCCATACCGTCCCTGAGCCATCGCGGCTTGACGACTCCCACAGTACGGGGCGGATACTCCCCAACTGGCTGTGGCGGAACTTCGCCGCCCCCAGGACGGAAAGCTCCAGCATCTCGGCGGTGCGTTCCTTCTTGACCCGGGCAGGTGTGGTGTCCTCAAGGTAGGCCGCGCTGGTTCCGGGCCGGGGCGAAAAAGGGAAGACGTGCATGTCGCTGAAGGCCATCTGCCGGGCGAAGTCGAGGCTTTCCCGGAACTCGGCGTCGCCCTCTCCGGGGAACCCCACGATCACGTCGGTGGTTATGCCGGCGTCGGGCATCCGGCTCCTTATCAACTCCAGCGTCGCGGCGAACTGCCCGGTCGTGTAACGGCGCCTCATGGCACGCAGCACCGGACCGCTCCCGCTCTGGAGCGGCACATGGAAGTGGGGACAGAGGCGGCCGTGCTGCCACAAGTCGAGAAGTCGCGGGTTGATCTCATGGGCCTGGAGCGATGATACCCTTATCCGGGGGACGGTAGTATCCGCCAATAGTCTCTCGATCAGCGCGGAGAGATTCATGCCCGGCAGGTCGTATCCGTAGGTTCCCAGTTGCGTGCCGGTGAGCACCACTTCACGGTAGCCGCGACCGGCCCTGTCGTTAATCTGGTCCACCAATGTTTCCGGCGGGATGCTCCGTTCCCGTCCCCGGACCTTGGGCACGATGCAGTAGGCGCAGACCTGGTTGCAGCCCTCCTGAATCTTGACCATCGCGCGGTTCCTAGATAACCCTGGCCACAGTGGTGATGCAGCCGCTGGAGCGGGATGCTCCGAATTGGCGGGAACGGGCTGTACAGGCGCGGCGCTGGTCTCGCCGTGCCTGTTGCGGCCAAGGGCTTCAGACACCATGTCCGGCAGCCTTTCCTTGCCGGTGTTGCCCACTACTAACGATACGCCGTCGACCTGAGCCAACTCGTCTCTGCTGCGCTGGGCATAGCAGCCGGTGGCCACGATGAGCGCGCCGGGGTTGGCGCGATGTGCCTTGCGGAGCGCCTGCCGGGCCTTGGAGTCGGCGGTGAGTGTAACCGTGCAGGTGTTGAGCACGAAGACGTCGGCTGGTTCGCCCGCGTCCACCACCCGGTAGCCGGACTCGACGAACCTCCGGGCGAGCTGGTCGCTGTCGGCCTGGTTCAGCTTGCAGCCGTGGGTCTGTATCGCCACCGTTGGCGCAGCAACTTCACTGAGGCTGTTCAACGGCAGCGGGTTGCTAACAGTCAACAGGGGCCAACTCCCATAACCTCTCGACGGCATTGGTGATGTCCTCCACGATAGGGAACAGCCGGTCAACCCTGGTGCGGGAGTCCCGGATTCCCTGGACCACTTCCCCGAAAGTCCGCAGGCGGTTGAACCCTTCCCGGATTCTCCGGTCCCGGGTCTCCTCTCCCAGTTCCGCGGCATAGGCCCGCACCGCCTCATCTCCGTCAAGCTCGACCCCGCGGGAGAGGGCCACCCCCTTGACAGCCTGGGTCAGGCTGCCCCAGAGCAGGTCTTCGGCCCGGTTCCAGCGCCCGGAACGGACGTGCTCCAGGGAATCGCCCAGCAGTCGCAGGCTCTGGTCGCGGTAACGGCGGATTCTCCGGGTATCAATAGCCAAGTTCTTGATCTCTCCAATCTTGGGGTCCCGATCTTGGGGTCCCGATTTCAGCGTTGGCGCAGGCGCCATACAGGACGTTTGGGCGGTCGCAGCTTCGGGACAGCCGGTCACGGCCAGGCGTGCTCTATGGTTTCTTCCACCGGATTGACCTTCAGGCCCAGAATCTGCAAGCCGGTGGCTCCCAGCAGGGGTATTGGGACTTCCATTGCTCCCACCATTATTCCCCCTTCCCGGTCTTTCAGACGCAACCAGGCTACTCCCACGGGGACTTCCAACCGAGTGCTGTCAGCCGTCACTATGTTGGCCGTTACCGGAAGGTCGATGCCCAATTCCGCAGCCAGGGCGGGGCTGATCATGGAAAAAAGGGAGCCGGTATCCACCAGGAACTCCACCTCGGTCAGTTCCTCCTGGGTCCGGCCGATTTCTCCGGTGATTTTCACCAGTCCCATGTGTGACACTCCCTTTATCTTAAAGCCCGCATCAAGAGGCCCCCTTTTTCCGGGAGTTGGCCAGGGCAGGACGAGCGAGGAATATACGCTGCGCTCTGTAGCTATCCTGTCAGCCGGAAGGCCCCTATGCGTCACAACTTATACCCCCTGACGCTATCCAGCCCCGTGGGGGGCCACCTGGAACGGCGGGGCCAGGTTGGGGATGGGCACCTCGATCACAACCGGGCGGTCTGCTCTCAGGGCGTCGCGAAGCGCGTCTCCCAGACCCTCGTGGCTGTCCAGCCTGACTCCCGCGGCCCCGTATACCTCGGCCAGTTGGGCGAAGTCGGGGTTGTGGAGGCGGGTGCCGATTACCCGCCCGCCGAAACGCTGCTGCTGGTCGTGGTGCGACGCTCCCAGCATCTCGTTGTTGAACACCAGGGTTACCACGTTGATCCCTTCTTGAACGGCTGTGGCCAGTTCGCTGGAGGCGTACCCGAACCCGCCGTCCCCCGTCGTGGCCACCACCTGCCTGCCGGGGTTGCCGACCTTGGCTCCCAGGGCCGTGGGGAAGGCGTACCCCAGGGTGGCGAAGTAGGACGACGTGAGGTAGGAACGGGGGGCCAGAACCGGGTATGCCAGGTGACTCCAGTAACCGATGTCGGTGGTCCCGGCCACCATGATCGCGTCGTCGTCCAGTTCACGGCGGATGGTCTCGATGATCTCCACCTGCAAGGGCGCCATCTCCCGGATTTCCCGGTCTGCCTGCCGGCGGATGGCCGTGGTCTCCGCCTCGGTCCACTGGCTGGCGTGTGTCTTGCCGCCCAGTTCCGCCAGCAGTGCCTGCACCCCCAGCCGGGCGTCGGCGGAGATTCCCACCGCGGCAGGGACGTTACGGCCCAGTTCCTCGGTGTCGGCGTCGATTTGGACAACCTTCTGGTGGGGCTGGATACCCCAGGGAACGCTGGGGGTGAACAGCATCCGGCTCCCGATGGCCAGGACCACGTCCGCCTGGGGCAGGGCCATGTGGCCTGGACCGTGGGCGTAGTAGAAGCTGCCCAGCGACAACGGATTGTCTTCCGGGATTGCGCCCTTGCCCTCCGGCGTTGTTATCACCGGGGCATTCAGGGACTCGGCAAGCTCCAGAAGCTCTGCGGAAACGTCCGCCTCTCTTGTGCCGCCGCCGGCCCAGATCAGGGGGCGGCTGGCCCCTGCCAGCAACTGGGCCGCCTCCCTGACCAGCGCGGGTTCGGGCGGCTGCTTGCCGGGGCCTTCGGGTTCCGGGAGGTCTGTTTCATCCGTCATGGGGAGAACGTCCCAGGGAATCTCTATCTCCACGGGCCTTGGCCGGCCCGAGGACATCTGGCGGAAAGCGTTCTGTACCAGGCCGGGAATGTCCGGAACGGTCTCTGCACGTTGGCGCCACTTGGTCAGGTGCTTGAAGACGTCCAACTGTTCGCCGATTTCGTGGAGCGCGCCCCGGTTCCGGCCCAGGTTGTAGCTTTCGATTTGCCCCGACACCAGCAGCACCGGGGAGGATGCGGCGTAGGCAGTGCCCAGCCCCGCCGTGGCGTTCAGCGCACCCGGCCCCGGCACCACCAGCGCCACGCCGGGCTTGCCGGTGGTCCGGGCGTAGCCGTCAGCCATGTAGGTCGTCGCCTGCTCGTGGCGGGTCAGTACCATGCGGATTCCGGGTTCGTCGTACAGGGCGTCGAAGGCGTCCATGATCTGCACGCCGGGAAGCCCGAACACTACCTCGACGCCGTGCCGGGCCAGGGAACGCACCAGCGCCTGCGCTCCGCTCATCTCGGGCATTCTTCACCTCCCGGCATGTTGCTCTTAGGATTCCGGGGTATTTTACCACCGGATTCCCTTTCTACGCCGTACAGGGGACTTGGTTGACCAGGACATTGGCAAGGTCACGCTTCTTATATCCAGACGCAATGGATTCCCGCGAAAGCGGGAATGGCTACCTGGAGGCAGGAATTCGTTGCAGGAAAGGACTTTGCCAAGGCCCTGCCATCCCGGACGCTCAGGTTGCGAAATGCGTTGGCCGATGGCAACATAGGATGGCGGTCTTGCCAGACGGCTAGATTCCTGGAATCGGAGACATAAGTGGCCACTGAGCAGTTCCGGTCCGTTGGCTACCCCATCCGCATCCACGGCGGGACGGGTGTACTCTCACGCCTTGGTGAAGAGGTGGGCCGCGCCCGTGGCAAGCGTGCCTTCGTCGTCTGCGGTCAGACCGTCGCGCACCGTACCGACTTGCCCGAACGGGTGAAGGATGCCTTGGGAGACAGGTTCGCCGGAGTGTTCGACGGCGTTCAGGCCGGCTCGCCCCTGCCTTCGGTCGAGCTTGGCGTCGCCGCAGCATCCGATGCTGGAGCAGACACCATCATAGCCCTTGGCGGCGGCAGCGCCGTCGTGACCGCCAGGGCGATAGTAATCCTGCTGGCAGAGGGAGGCCATGCCCGGGACCACGCCACCAAATACCCTCCCGGCCGGCCTCTGGTCAGTCCACGGTTGATGCAGCTCAAAATTCCCAACATCGTGGTCCTGACCACGCCTACTACCGCCGCCACCCGCGCCGGGACCGCAGTGATCGACCCTGAGACAGGTCACCGCCTGGAGATGTTCGACCCCAAGACCCGGCCCTCGGCCCTGTTTTGGGATACCGATGCCCTGCTAACCGCGTCGCCTTCCCTGTGCCTCAGCGCGGGCGCGTCGTGCCTTAGCGGGGTTGTCGGCGCGCTCCAGTCGGAGCGTCCCCCCAACCCTCTGGCCGAAGGCGACCTGCTCCAGTCCCTGCGCCTGATGCGTGAGTACCTGCCCCGCGTCGCGTTGGGTAGACCGGATGGGCAGGCGCGCCTAAACCTGTGCGCCGCGGCCTACCTGAGCAACCGCGCCTCCGACAGCGGCCCTGGGGGGCGGGGCCTGGGTGTGGTGGGTGCGTTGGCACACTCCCTGGACACCCGGTATCCCGAATGCAGCCACGGGGCAGCGTACTCAATCCTGACTGCTCCCGGTATGCGCTTCAACGCGGAATCCAACGCATCGGGACAGGCCAGGTTGGCCTCCATACTTGGAGTGGCAACCAACGGCGATGACCGGGAGTCCGCCGGGAGCGCGGCCCGTTGGGTCGAGGAGACCTATGCCGCGCTGGGTATGCCGTCGCGCCTGCGAGAGGCCGGCGTCCCCCAGGAGGGCATCGAAGAGCTTGCGGTTGATTCCATGACCGACTTTGCCATCACGAGAAACGTCCGCCCGGTGAGCGGTCCGGGTGAATTGGAGGCGCTCCTGCGCTCCATCTGGTAGCCCCAGTCCAATTGACGGGAAGGCAAGCACGATGAATTACGATTACATAATCATTGGGGGCGGCTCCGCCGGCTGTGTCCTTGCCACGCGGCTGTCGGAGGACCCCGGCAAGTCGGTGCTGTTGCTGGAGGCCGGCCCCGACTATCCTGAATTCGAGCATCTGCCCATCGACCTGAAGGAGGGCTATAACATATGGAGGTCGGCCTACGGCCCTCATAGCTGGGACTACCGGGCCACCGGGACCCCGTTGCAGTCCGAACCCATCATAATTCCCCGGGGCCGGGCGATGGGCGGCTCCAGCGCCATCAACGGGCAGGTGCTGTTCCGGGGCGTCCCCGAGGACTATGACAATTGGGCCGAGTGGGGCAACACCGAGTGGTCTTTCACCAACGTCCTGCCATACTTTCGCAAGTTGGAGACCGACCTGGACTACCCCGGCGGCGACTTCCACGGCAGCGAGGGGCCGATCCCGGTGCGCAGGCAGAAGCGGGAGGACTGGCTACCAGCCTTCAGCGCATTCTACGATGCCTGTGTTGAGATGGGTTTCCCCGAGGACCCGGACCAGAACCATCCCGATTCCAACGGCATCGCGTCGCGGCCATTGAACAACATCGACGGGGTGCGCATGAGCGCAGCCCTTACATACCTGGCCCTGGCCCGGCACCGTCTCAACATCACAATCCGGGGCAGCGTCACCGTCTGGCGCATCCTTTTCGATGGCAAGCGGGCTGTGGGCGTCGAGGCCGAGAGCGGCGGCGAGAAGTTCACCGTCACCGGCGATCAGATCATCCTTTCCAGCGGGGCGGTGGCCTCGCCACAGGTCCTGATGCTGTCGGGGGTAGGCCCCAGGGAACAATTGGCTTCCCTCGGCATCGACGTGGTCCATGATATGCCGGGAGTGGGCCAGAACCTGAGAGACCATCCGGCGGCTTTCATCCTCTTCCGCGGCAACGGCCAGGCGCCCGACGACTCCGCGCCCAGTATCCAGGTGGGTCTGAGGTTCAGCAACCCCGGCTCCCCAACTCGTGCCGACTTCCAGCTAAGTCCTATCCTGATGAGCAGCGAGCACCGCCCGGCCAGCGTGCGGATCGAGAGCGATGACTTCCATTTCGGCCTTAGCTGCGCCCTGCAGAACGCGGTGTCGGCGGGCGAGCTTCGCCTGGCGTCCACCGACCCTCACGTGCAGCCCAACTTCAACTACGACTACCTTTCCGACCCCTACGACCGGCAGCGGATGCGCGAGGCGCTGCGGCTGGCCCTGCGGGTGGCTGAGCAGTCTCCCTTCCGGGAGATGATCGCCGAGCGTTTGAACCCGACGGACGCCGACCTGGCCTCGGACGATGCGCTGGACAACTGGATGCTGCGCAACGCCTACACCCAGCACCACATCTCCGGCACCTGCAAGATGGGCCAGGCTTCGGACCCGATGGCCGTGGTTGACCAGTATTGCCACGTCCACGGCCTGGAGTCCTTGCGGGTGGTGGACGCCTCGGTGATGCCCGACGTCATCCGCGCCAACACCAACGCCACCACACTGATGATTGCCGAGCGCGTGGCCGACTGGATCAGGGAGGGGAAGTAGCGGTTGGTAGCTGGCTGATCAATGGACCCATTGGAGGAGTGATGGAAGGCAAGGAAGTTGCAATCAACAAGGCCGCAGCGGTGGGGATCACGGAGACTGGCATCACCTACGAGGTGATACTGGTTGAGTCTGGAGAGGGTTGGGCGGTAATGTGTCCCGCGCTGCTCGGCTGCTTCTCACAGGGCGATAGTGAGGCTGAAGCCTTGGAGAACATTCAAGAGGCCATCAGTCTATGGCTGGAAGGCGCTGTGGATGATGCAGAACGTCGTAAGGAGAAGTGGCTGGCAGAATATCGGGAAGGCGGCTTTCCGGCCAAGACAGCCACGGTTAGCATAGACCGGAAAGTTATTGATGCCCCCGTTCATTAGGGGTGTCCCTTTCACCGACGCAGTAGCCAGATTAGAGTCGGTGGGCTGGCAGGAACATACGCAGAGAGGTTCGCACCTTCGTTTGGTGCATCCGAATATGCCAGGCGTCAGCCTCATCTTTCCCGACCACCGGCGCCACGATGTGGATCCGGCAATTTTGGGCAGAGCTATTGAACTCGCCGGTCTGACCAGGGAGCAGTTCCTCAGCTTGACCGGTTCCGGACGCCGCCGCGGTGCCCGGCAGATATGCCGGGAAGTATACGGAATGGAAGACTAGACAAGCTTCGGAAGAGAGGTAGCAGGAATATGACCACCAATGCCAACGTCCGGGTCGAACGCGACTCGATGGGGCCTATGGAAGTGCCCGCGGATGCCCTCTACGGCGCTTCCACCATGAGGGCCGTGCTCAACTTTCCCATCAGCGACCTGCGGTTCTCCCGGACCTTCATCCGCGCCCTGGGGCTGGTGAAGCTGGCCGCGGCGCGTACCAATGCCTCCCTGGGCCTGTTGGACCAGAACATAGCCGACGCTATCGTCACCGCCGCCCAGGAGGTGGCCGACGGGAAGTTGGACGAGCATTTCGTGCTGGACATCTTCCAGACCGGCTCCGGCACTTCCACCAATACCAACGCCAACGAGGTCATCGCCAACCGCGCCTCCCAGATCATGGGCGGTGACCTGGGCTCCCGGCTGGTCCACCCCAATGATCACGTGAACATGGGCCAATCGTCCAACGACGTTATCCCCACCTGCATTCACCTGGCATCCCTGATTGCCATCAGGGAAGACCTGGTTCCCGGCCTCCAGTTCCTGGCCGGGGAACTCCGCAAGAAGTCCGATGAGTTCTGGCCGGTGATCAAGACCGGGCGAACCCACTTGCAGGACGCTACGCCCATCCGGTTGGGCCAGCAGTTCCTGGGGTTCGCGGGGCAGGCGGAGATCGGCATCAAGCGGCTGGGCAGGGCACAGGACGCGCTCGCGGAAGTCGCCCTTGGCGGTACGGCGGTCGGCACCGGGGTGAACACCCACCCGGAGTTCTCATCCCGCACCTGCCAACTGCTGTCCGGGATGACCGGCGTGGACATCCGTGAGACCAGCAACCATTTCCAGGCTCAGGCGGCCCTCGACGCGGTGGTGGAAGCCAGCGGCATTCTCAAGACCATTGCTATCAGTCTGCATAAGATCGCCAACGACGTCCGGTTTCTGGCCTGCGGGCCGAGGGCCGGAATCGGAGAAATCACGGTCCCGGAGGTGCAGCCCGGCAGTTCCATCATGCCCGGCAAGGTCAACCCGGTTATCTCCGAGTCGGTGGTCCAGGTGGTGGCCCAGGTATTCGGCAACCACACGACGGTAGCAATGGCGGGACACGGCAGCTACTTCGAGCTGAACACCATGATGCCGGTGGCGGCCCACAATATCCTCGAGTCCATAGCGTTGCTGGCCTCGTCGGCCAACAACTTCGCCGAGCAGTGCGTCAAGGGCATTGAGGCCACCGGTGTGGGACCGGACATGGTCGAGAAGGGGTTGATGCTGGGTACGGGGCTGTCGCCGGCCATCGGCTACGATGCCGCAGCGGATATTGCCAAGGAGGCCGCGGCGACAGGCAAGACCATCCGGGAAGTGGCCAAGCTGAAGACCAGCCTGTCCGACTCGGAACTGGACGAACTGTTGGACCCGGCGGCCATGACCGAACCGGGCGTGAATGTTGGAGGCGGGGGCGGTTAGACCCCCGTCCTATTTCGGCGAAACGGACGCAAAGACTTTATTGTCAGTGAAACTCCGCGTCCTTCGTGGATAGACCGGCGCGGGTCAGGCGTGGGGCAGGTCCCGTTCCTTGGCGATGGCGGCGCACTCCGGGCAACGCTGCTCCATGGTGTGGTCCGCGGCGTCCCAGACGTTGTCCCCCTTCAGTCCGCACAGGTATAGAGGTTCGATCTCCTCGATTCCCAGGTCCTGCACGTAGTGGACGAACCCGGTGTTCTGCGCGTTGGACCACCACCAGGGGGTCATGGACTGGGCCAGGTTTCTCAGCGACGACGTGAACCGGTGCTCCCAGCCGTCCTCGGGCATCTCCACCATCCAGCGGCGCCCGGACGGGCTGGGCTCCCGCGTGGCCTTCAGTTCCCCGTTGCGGATCGACTCCCGGATGTCGGCCTGGGACAGGTTCAGCCGCCGCGAGGCCTCTTGTATAGTTACCTTCTCCACTGCTACCTCCGATTAGTCACCTGCGCGATGGCGCGCGTGCGCTGATCGACGACACGGCCGTTTTGCTGCAAGTCTAGGCGATTCACCGGCGAGCCGCAAGAAGCCGTCGGCGGCCCCGGACATGCCCGTTACCCGGACCCGTTGGTCACCAGCGGGTCTTCGATAGTGTCGGCCAGGGAACCGCCTGGCGGGACCATCGGGTACACGTTGGCGTCCGGGTCCACGATGAACTCAATCAGGAAGGGGCCGTCGTGGGCCTGGGCCTGCCGCAGGGCCGGCATCACCTCCTCCCGGTCGCTGACCCGGAGCGCCGGGACTCCATACGCCTCTGACAGCTTGACATAATCGGGGCCGGAGATCGGGACTGCCTTCAAGTGCTTCTCGAAGAACATCTCCTGCCACTGGCGCACCATTCCCAGGTAGCCGTTGTTGAACAGGGCGATCTTCACCGGCAGATTCTCTTCGGCGACCGTGGCCAACTCCTGGGAGACCATCTGGAATCCCCCGTCGCCAGCGATGCTCCAGACCGGAATATCCGGCTTGCCTGCCTGCACTCCCATCGCCGCGGGAAGCTCGAATCCCATTGCCCCCAGCCCGCCCGACGAGACGAAGGTATTGGAGCGGTTGAAGGACAGGAACTGGGCGGCCCACATCTGGTGCTGCCCTACCCCGGTGACCACCACCGTGCGGTCGTCTTCCTCCAGCAGTCCGTTCATGTCTCGCAGAACGTGCTGCACCTGCAACCTGTGGCCGTTGGGGATGGCCAGAGACGGGTGCTCCCGGCGCAGGGTGTCGATGTAGCCCATCCACTCAGAGCGTTCTTTGTACTTCACCAGCGGCGTCAGGGCCGACAGCACCTTCTTGGCGTCCCCCACCAGCGGGACCTCCACCGGAACGTTGCGGCCTACCTGGGTCGGCTCGATGTCCAGGTGAATGATCCGGGCGTGGGGAGCGAAGCCCGAGGTCCTGCCGGTGACCCGGTCGTCGAAGCGCATCGCCAACCCGATGACCAGGTCGGCCTGGTCCACGGCCAGGTTGGCCCAGTACATGCCGTGCATCCCCAGCATCCCCAGGCTGAGGGGGTGATTGCCGGGGAACCCGCTCAGTCCCAGCAGGGTGGTGATTACCGGGATTCCTGTGGTCTCGGCCAGTTCCCGCAGTTCCTCGTGGGCCCCCGAGGCGAGGATGCCGTGCCCGCTGATGATGACCGGACGCTCGGCATCGTTAATCAACCTGGCCGCTTCGGAGACGTGCTGCAATGTTTCCCTGGACAGGGGAGCGTTGCGGCCCCGGTCCATGTCGGAAAACTCGAGCTCGGCCTCCTCCAACTGTACGTCACGGGGCACGTCGATGAGCACCGGGCCGGGTCTTCCCTCCTGGGCGACCTGGAATGCCTCCCGGATAGTAGGAGCCAGGTCCCGGGCCGACATGACCATGTAGGTCTTCTTGGTGCATGGGGCGGTGATGGAGCAGGTGTCGCATTCCTGGAACGCCTCCGACCCCAATGCAGTGCGGGCCACCTGCCCGGTGATGGCCACCATCGGCACGGAATCGGCCTTGGCCCCCATGATGCCGGTGACCAGGTTGGTGGCCCCAGGCCCGGAGGTCGCCAGGCAGACGCCTGCCTTGCCGGTTACCCGGGCGTAGCCGTCGGCGGCGTGGGCCGCGGCCTGCTCGTGCCGGACCAGGATGTGCCGGAGCTGCGGGTGGCCCCACAGGGCGTCATAGAAGGGCAGGATTGCTCCGCCGGGGTAGCCGAAAACCACGTCAACCCCTTCCCGGAGCAGAGCTTCGCACATGATATCAGCGCCTTTGAGTTTCACCATAACCTCCAGAGTGTTCCCTTATGCGCGCCTTACCGGGAGAAGGGGCGTTGCCTCGCAACGGTCTTGATTCAGGGCAAATAAAAAAGCCCCGCCCCTCTAGGGACGAGACTCAACGAGTTCCCGCGTTACCACCCTAATTGCCCCCGCGTGGGCGGAGACCTCTCGATAAGGACACCAACATGCCCCGCCGTTGGTAACGGGCGGCGAGCCCGGCCCGGCTTACATACCCCGGCGTGTATTGTAGTCCGTAGCCGACTGACCGGGGGTTCGGCTGGCGGCTCCGGAGGGATTTTCGGACAAGCTCGGCGCGCCTGCTTTCACCGTACCAGGCTCGCTAACCGCCTACCCCTGCCTACTCGTCTCCATCACAGCCTTTGCTATTGCGAAACGTATCACGAATGGCAACGGGTGTCAAACAGGATGAATGGGGTCATCGGGCAACTTTCCGGACAGGGCTGCTCCGGCCTCATGGAGCGAGTTCCCGGAAACTGTCCAGGATCCGCTTGCGGTCCTTCAGATGTGCGGGAAGATGTTCATCGCACACCCGGAAGCTCAGGATATACCCCTGGTCCCAGCCGGGGAAGTTCCGGGAACGGGAGACCAGGTCGGTGATGTCCAGCACACATGAGTCGGACTTCTGCTGCAAGCGCCACGACAACCGGAACCACTGGTGGCCGTCCAGCGGGACTCCCCGGAAGCCCAGGATGTTGAAAAAATTTGCATCATAGGCATATTTGGCGATCAGCGAGGCCCGGTGCTCCTCGGCGAACTGCTGCGGCGGTAGTTTTTCGGGATAGTCCTTGACGCTAATTGTAAGGGTAGCCCGGCCATCAGAAGAGCGCAACTCTGCTTGCTTTCCGCCCCGCGCAGACCTCCAGTTTCCAGGGATTTCCACTGTGTAGCCCCACTTATCGCCCTTACCGGTGTGGTCCTTCCACGGGACCTGTGTGGGCGTTGGACGCGGCGTGGGCGTCGGGGTGGCTGTTGGACGAAGTGTTGGCGTTGGCTGAGGCGTATCCGTCGGGACTGGTGTCGCCGTCGGCCTCGGCGTATTTGTCGGAATCAGCGTCGCCGTTGGGACCGGCGTAGGCGTCGGAGTCGCGGCTGGGATGGGTGTCGGACTCGGGGTTGGGGTTACTGTCGGGACCGGTGTCTCCGTCGGCTCGGGCGTAGGAATGGGCGTGGCTGTCGGCGCCGGAGTATCCGTTGGCACAACTGCCGGCACGGGAGCCTCTGTCGGCCCAACCGTCGGGACCGGTGTCTCCGTAGGTATAATTGCCGGCTCAGGGGCAGGCTCGGCGGTGGCAGTCGGGGGCGGCAGCGCCAAGGCCATTGCCGGTTCCTCATCTCCCGTATTCATCGCGTAGAACAGCGCCACAATCAGCAGCAAGGACCCGAGACCGAAGAAGAAACTCAGCGCCTTGTGCGCCCAGAGGAAACCGAACAACCCAGACCGTCGGGCAGCGGGAGACGGCGGAGCCGCCAGAATCCCGGCCCCGCAATAAGCGCAGAACCTGACCGTGCTTGGTACTACGGACTGGCAGGTTGGGCACTTCATATAGAGGCGGGTGCCGCCAGATTGACACCGCAGTCGGGGCAGAAGTAGGCGTTGAGCGGAATCGAGGAATTGCAGCCGTTGCAGGTCTTTCTCCCTGGAAGGAGCACGGCGGCGCAGTCTTCGTAGCCGCAGTATATATGCTCCGTGGAGCTCGTCCGGTTGCAGCCGGGGCAAACCAGCACCGGGCCCGCGGGAGCAGGCGGCGGCGTGGGCGTCGGCGGCGGAGCGGGCGCTGATGATGGAGGCGCGGGTGGGGGTGATGCGGGTGCGGCAGCCTGGCCGGACTGGAGCAGGTCCCGGTACGAAGACCCCGCCGACGGCGCGGGCGCGGACGGCAGAGGGGCAGGTGCGGGAGCCGGCGCGGGCGGAGCAGGCGCATTCGACGGGGACGGAGGGGCTGGCGCGCTTGACGGGGCAACGGTGACGCCGCGAAGAGCCTCTTCCAGGGTAGGGACCTGGTCCACGGGCTGAAAGCAGAGTCCCTCTAGCACGGCGGTCAATTCGGCAACGTTGGCATCGGGGCTGCTCTTCAGTGCCTTGAAGCAGTCCGAGTTGGCGGGGTTGGCAAAGTCTTCCCTGGTAAAGAGCATGTTTTCCTGGTTGTAGAACCTGTCCCATAGTTGAGGGTCAGCCCGCAGCGCCAGGAAGGTCAGGTAGACCACCAGGGAGGGGAAGTTGTCTATGCCCTCATAGTAGTTCTGGGAAGTCCGCTTCGGGTGCTGGTAGTGCCGGTGGCCGATCTCGGGGCTGGGTTCCCCCTCGAACCGGGGCAGGTAGATGCCGTCGTAGTCGACCAGGCGGAGCGCGCCCTGCTCCTGGACCATAACGTTCCCGTGCTGCAGGTCGTTGTGGGCGATTCCCAGCCCTCGCAGGGTGCCGTTCACGCCCCGCCACCTGGCGGCCAGGTCCATGAAGATGTCCGGCCTGTCCAGATGGTCTCCAATGAACTTGTCCAGCCGGTCCCCCTCGGCCCAGTCCATCCTGACGATGGGATACCAGTCGCCCTTGACCTTTATGCCCCGTTCAACGTACTCGAAACCCACGAGGAACTCGGGTCTGACTCCGGCGAGGTAGGAGCTGAGGTGGCCGTAGCGTTCCTGCTGGTCCTTCACCTCCCGGGTGAAGCAGCGCACGGCCACGTTGCCGCCAGGGGTTTCCAGCCTGAACACGCAGGCGAAGTTGCCCGAGAAGACCATCGGCGTTCCCATGCGCGTAACCGAAGCCGTTCCCTGGGCGAGGTCCTGGACCTCGAAGCAGTTCTCGGGGTTCTGGACGGCATCCCTGAAATCAGTGGGCGCGGGCCAGGCCATGTTCAACCTCCTGGGTCTGGGACTCCCGTGTGCTGCTGGAATGCCACAACGCTTAGAGTAGCCTTATGGCTGCTGATTGCAAGTTCCTGGGTCCACAGCACAGGAGCCGGGGTCGGTCTCGACTGTGTCATGTGGTTATCTGCCTCTACCGCCGCCACGTCTGCCCCTGTTGCCTCGACGTGCGGCTCTGTTGGCTTCCTGGATGGCGCCTCCAGGGACTGGTGACTCGTTGCTGCTGCTACTCTCGGAAGACGCGCCGCTTGATGGAGATGGTTCGGGAATATGGTCATGTATGGCGCCCAGGGTTTTTTCTGCGGCAGAGCCAATCTTGCGCATGGTCCTGATTCCTGCGATGAAGAATATGGTCCCAAGCAATGTGGGTATCCACCACGTGTAGCCCAGGATGCTTATGGATGTTCTGAGCCATCCCGGTATCGCGGCAATTCCGATTTCCCGGGCAGTTGGAATAAGGAAATCCTCCAGAACATAAAAATGGAAGATGCCTCCGAGTGTTCCAATTGCGAATAACGCCAGGCCCAGCCTCTTGACCTCGGCATCCTCTCCCCTTCTGTTGATCAGACGGTCGATCAGGCCCAATATGAGGATGAATACCCCAAGCCACATGATTACGCCGCCTACGTACGATGCCTTGTCAAGGGCGAAAAGCGGCCAGAACAACCACGGGACCGGGGAGTTAGGGCTGATTGCCCCATTCGAATAACCTGTGCCTTCTCTGAGAACCTCATCCAGGATGTACTGCGGAAGCGCGGGGGTGAGAAGCAGGAACAGGCCAATAATTATCATTGACAGTCCAACTCCGATTACCCCGCGAAACTTGCCTGCAAATTTGAGCAATGCGCCAAGACAAGTAACGATGACTCCGAGCGCAAAGGATATGTACCCGGTGAACTCCAGGAGTTGAGAACCCATTTCAGATTTGGACTCGACACCAAAGGGCATGTCTTTCGCCGCCTCTGCTTGCTCTGGGTCTGGCAAAAACTCCCTTTGCACCGGGTCGGTATAGGAATTCAGGACTTTAAGCACCGCATCATAGAAGACTTCCCCCAGGAATAATGTGGACAGAAAAGAGATGATTGCAATTCCCATAACGGCCAACACCAACAGCCTGGGGACCAGTCTAAAATCGAAAGAGACAACGCAGTATCCCACGGCGAAGATTATCAGGCTAACGAATAGGAGGACTAGACTTCCCGTGATCGCCTGCACAATCGGGGCCAATATCATAAGTATGATCCCGACCCCGATACAGATTAGTCCGCGAGGCCAAAACGTAACGGACTCGGTCTCAGGTGGTGATGCGGGTGAAGGCGTCGGTGCGGGGGTCGGCGGGTTAGTTGGCTGGTCCATAGCTTACCTCCGAGAACGCCTATGATCAGCGTGGCCTGCCGTCAAATAGGGTAGGCGGCCCGCTGTCTCTTTCGCTGCTGCTGGGGGAACCAGAACTTGACGGACGACCGGGCGAGGCGAACCAGGAGCTAAAGTATTTTGCTATAAGTTTACAAATCCAGGGCAGAGTGTTTTCTCCGAACAGGATAAAGAGAATCCCGGCGATTATGCATGCCGGCCCCAGAATGTCCATGATTGACATACTTGTCCTGAGCCACTCTGGGTAGTAGGTGAAGCTGGAAAGAAACATGAAATCGCCGGGCGGGGCCGCGGTTTCCCGGACCGTTGGGATGATCAACGCCGGCAGAACATTCAGAGAGAAAACACTTACTGGGGTCCCGAACGCCACCAATGCAAATCCCAGTTTTCTGTAATAGTGGTCATGTTTTGAACAGGCCCATCTCCATGCTCTTCTAACCAATGGGAAGAAGGAGAAGGCAATCCCCATCCAAATGAGTGCGCCACCCATATACTGGACTTTATCGAGTATCATCATTGGCCAGAATAGATGCGCGGCTTCCGAATTTATGCCCTCCCCTCTGAGATAGTCCACGCCCCCTGGGAGTGACCCATTGAAGATATCTTGCGGAAGCCCGCCGACCAGGAACAATACCCACCCGATGGCCACCATGGCCAGCCCCACCCTGACGTCTCGACCAATCTTGCTGAACAGTCCCGACGCGCTGGACGTGGATGCCGGTGCCGCTGCCGGCTCCCTGGTAACTCCCAGCAGCCTCAAGGCTGTGCCGAGGCAGGCAATGACCAGCCCGGTAAACAGTAGTGCGGCAGCGGCGTACCCCAGGTATCTTGCGCCCGTTTCATACTTCAGGCCCGAGATCGCCCCAACCCTGCCTTCCGCGGTGGTGGTGTCGAAGCCCTGCAAGCCGTCGCCGTATGGGACTTCTGTGACGACCGTGTCCGGCAGGTCCCTCCTGGCCGGGTCGGGCCAGATTGCTCTCTCACCGGGGTCGCCGTAGGAACTCAGGACTTTCAAACCCACATCGTAGAAGGTCTCCGACAGCATGGGTCTGGCCACGTAAAGGCTTATACCGGCCAGCACCAGGGCGCATATCAGGAACCTCATGGCGAGTCTCAACCTGTAACAGAGAGCGCAAATCGCCAACGCAAGGACTATGAGGGAAATCGGCCCGAATAGGTCGGCGAAGAAAGATAGCGCAGCGAGTATGAGGGCGGTCACAAACAGGGCAGCTATGAACTTGCCGCTCAGGAGGAACTGGTTGCCGAGGTCTTCTCCACTACTCGACGCAGGCGCTGATGCGGGCGCTGGAGACCTGGTTGGCTGTGCCATGGCTCACCTCGCTTTCTCCGGAACGCCATCCCCCTCGCCGGGGGACCGCGTTCCCGATGGCCGGTCTGACTCGACGCCGTTCGCGGGGCTGGTCATCTCCTGAGATTGCTTAAACGGTCGCCAATCCATTCACGTACCGGCCGTATTCTGTAGCAGATGGCGCAAATCAGCGCCAGTAAGACTATGAGGCCGAACCCCCCGAAGAAGGGCAGAAACGATCCCAGCATGGCGCAGAAGAGCCAGAGACCAGCCAGGATAAATATCGGCTTGTTGGACTCTCTCGCCATTTCGAAGAGTCCCCCCGGACCTGGCGACGAAGCTGACGGGACCCGTGGCCGCGGAAGCGGGGGCGGCGCCGGAGCGCCGGGAACGGGCGGCGGTTGTGGCGCGGGCCGTGACGACGGGGGCACAGGCGGCGCTGGCGCTGGCGGAGGTGGCGGTGCAGGCGCGGGCCATGACGACGGCGGGATAGGTGGCGCAGGTGGAGGTGCAGGCGCTGATGATGGAGGAGCCGTGGGAGCGCCGGGCGCGGGTGCGGGTGGCGCCGGAGCGGGAGCAGGCGCGGGTGCCGGTGCGGACGTGGACGCTGTTGGCGGAGAGGCCGTAACGCCGCGCAGGACGTTCTCCAGCCGGGGCACCTGTTCCACAGGTTGGGAGCAGAACCCTTCGAGTATGCCGGTCAGCTCGGCGACGTAGGCGTCGGGGCTGGACTTCAAGGCTTTGAAGCAATCGGAGTTGGCGGGGTCGGCGAAGTCATCCCTGGTGAAGAGCATGTTTTCCTGGTTGTAGAACCTGTCCCAGAGTTGGGGGTCTACGCCCAGGGCCATCAGGGTCAGGTAGACGACCAGGGAAGGGAAGTTGTCGATCTCCGCATGGTAGTCCCGGTCTGTCCTCCTGGGGTGCTGGTAGTGCCGGTGGCCGATCTCGGGGCTGGGCTCTCCCTCGAACCGGGGCAGGTATATGCCGTCGTAGTCGACGAGGTGGAGGCCGCCCTGCTCCTGGACCATGACGTTGCCGTGCTGAAGGTCGTTGTGGGCGATTTCAAGGCCCCGGAGCCCGCCGTTTACGCCGCGCCAACTGGCGGCCAGACCCATGATGACGTCCGGCCTGTTTAGATGTCCCTCGATGAACTTGTCCAGCCGGTCTCCCTCGGCCCACTCCATCCTGACTATGGGATACCAGTCGCCCTTGACCCTGATCCCCCGCTCCACGTACTCAAAGCCCACGAGGAACCCCGGCCTGACTCCGGCGAGGTATTCGCTCAAATGGCCGTAGCGCTGCTGCTGGTCCCTGACCTCCCGGGTGAAGCAGCGCACGGCCACGTCGCCGCCGGGGGTGGCCACCTTGAACACGCAGGCGAAGTTGCCCGACCAGACTACCGGGGTGCCCATGCGGGTGACCGCAGTGGCCCCCTGGGCCAGATCCTGGACCTCGAAGCAATTCTGGGGGTTCTGGACGGCGTCCCTGAAGTCAACAGGCGGCGGCCAGGCCATAAGCTCACCTCACTTTTTCTGTTACTCCACCTCTACAACAACCAGCGTGGTGTCGTCGTTCTTCATTATGCGTTCTTGCCTCTGGGTGTTGACCCATTCTTCCCAAGCCTGGTGGGAGTCCAAGGCCAGCAGGGTGTCCCAGGGGCTGCCGCCCTGGGCGTGGTCCTCCAGCATCCAGCAGGCCAGGGCGTCGGAGGCCAGGAGGAACAGGTCTCCGGGGGCGCAGTCCCCCCGTTCCTGCCGGACGTGACCGCCAAGGCCCCGGTTATTGGCCGGGTTGCTGCAAATCAGGACCGGGGTGTTGTTGAACTGGGCGGCATCGTCGAGGGGGAAGGACCGGAGCAACTTGCCGTCGCGGACTATGAAGAGGCAGCAGTCGCCTATGGCAACTGCTTGCCAGGACAGGGCCCCCGCGCCCGCCGGGGAGATGGTCAGACCGAGCAGTGTCGCCAGCGCTCCGGCCCGCGCCTTGGCCTCCCCGTGCCAGGGGATGCGGTCCCAGGGCACTGTTGCGTCCCATGCCTGCTGGCCTGGAGCGAGCCAGCTTTCCAGGGCGTCCTGGCCGATGCCTGACAGGTCCAGGGGCCTGTCGATAAATGATTGGCTCAGGACCTGCGACCAGCTCCGGGCAAAGGCCGACTCGCTGGCCCCATCGGAAACCGCGATCCTGGCGGTATTAACGCCCATTGAACCCACGCGGCAGGCCAGAGGGTCGAAGGCGTAGGAGTCTTCACATTCTTCCGGGCGATTGCCGGCTTTGGCCATCCAGAGTGTTCTGAGACCTCGCAGTTCCATAGATGCCTCTCAATTTCTGAAACGTGGATCCTCCACGGCTGCTCCGGCCCTCCGCCGTGCAGAGGACCCGCGTCCCTAATGCAGGTTGGAAGGGCCGCGGGTGCCGATGTCGAGGAATTGCACCAGGGCAGTCATGTCGGCGTTGAAGACGAAGCCGCGGGAGTTGTCCCTGACCGGCAGGGCCAGGGTTGCCGCCAGTCCCCGGATGGAATCGGGCAGTACCGACGACATGCGGAACAGGCTCCGGGCGAACTGGTCGGGCAGGCCGTCCTCCCGGTCGGGGTATTGGATGGGCATTGCCGCCAACTCGGACAGGTGGCAGTTGTACATCAGTACGTTGCCATCGGACGTTTGCAGGCCCATGATCTGCTGGGCCACAGGCTCAGGGTCGCCGTCGTTGGCCTCGCCGTCGCTGATGTTGATAACGGCAGGGGGGAAGGAGTCGGGGTGCCGGGAGATCCATCGTTCGATGGCCTGTCCGGCGTGGGCCAGAGCTTCGCACATCGGGGTTTGCGCCCCGGCATGAGGCCGTAACCAGACGGGCATCTTGCGGGTTACTTCGGTTGTTCCTCCTCTGCCGTCGCTCTCTCTCACCTGCCGGTCCACCATTTCGGCCACTTCCACCACCCTGCTGATGGGCAGGAAGGGCTGTTCCAGGGTGGTCCCAGGAAGGGCGCTGATTACTACGCATTCGACGAGGTTGTCTTTGTCCAACTGGGCATGTGGTATTTCGTGATACACCTCGTTTGCATCCAGGTAACCGTAGACTTGATTCGGGTCGTATTCCGCCTTCTGTTCACAGCCGTAGCCCAGGATACCGATGTCGAAGTAGTCACGAACGTCCATCCCCTGGGAACAGCGCAGGGTGAGACTCTCCAGGACTCGGTTTATCGTGTCGGCGGCAGCGTTCATTTTGTGCTGCCCCGGCTGGCCTGCCAGCGCTCCCTCCATGGAGTAGGACTGGTCAACCAGGAACATGAAGCAACTGGGATTGGCCCGGCTGATGTCGGCGGTGTATGGCATGTCCGGCTCTCCTCCTCTCCGGTGGCTGGTGGCTGGCAGGGCGCCCCTGCCCCTGGCTGTCAGTGCAGATCGGAAGGCGCGTTGGAAGGCCCTCGGGTGCCGATGTCCAGGAATTGCACCAGCGACTCCATGTTGGCGTTGAAGACGAAGCCGCGGGAGTTCTCGTTCACCGACAGGTCCAGGGTGACGGCCATGCTCCGGCTGGACTCAGGCAGCACCGAGGACATGCGGAACAGCGTCCTGGAGTGCTCGTCGGGCAGGCCATCCTCACTGTCGGGGTACTGGATGGGCACTGCCGCCGTTTCGGAAAGGTGGATGTTGAAGAGCAGGGTGTTGCCGTCGGAGGTGCCGAGCCCCATTATCTCGTCTGCCGGGGCCTGCGGGTCTCCGTCGGTGGCCATGCCGTCGGAGATGTTGATCACTATGGGCGGGAAGGAGTCGGGATATTCGCCGGTCCAGGTCCGCAAGGCTGCGGCGGCATCCCCCAAAGCCTCGCACATGGGGGTGCCGTACTGGGCGTGGGGGTGGAACCAGACGGGCACTTTCCGGGTGACTTCCACCAGGCCGCCCGCGCCGTCGGGTTCCTTGACCTGCCGGTCTTCGACTTCTGCGAGGTCAACCACCTGGCTGACCAGGAGGAAGGGCGAATCGGGGGACGTGCCCTGGAGGGCGCTTCGCACCGTTGGATTTCCGGAGCTGTCGGTATTGTAGCCGATTACGCCGATGTGGAAGTAGTCTCGCACCTCCATGCCCTGGGAGCAGCGCAGTGACAGGGCGTTGAGGATGCCGTTGAGCGCGATTGCCGCCTGGTCCATCTTGCGAAAACCGGGCTGGCCGGACAATGCCTGTTCCATCGATCCCGACTGGTCGATCAGGAAAAGGAAGCAGGCGGGGTTGGCCCGGCTGATGTCGGCAGTATATGGCATGGCTGTTTCGCTCCTTTCAGATTTCGATAGTCCAGATGGATTGGGCCTGAAGGACTCATCAAGAGCATTCAGGCGCTGAGGCGTTCATATCATAGGGTGTTTCACAATCTTAATGTCAACCTTTAGGCCTCATTTCGCCAAAGCGCCGGACGCCGCTTAGAGAAATATCAATAGGGCTGAGACTGCCGCCGCAGCAACAAAGAATACAGCGCCAGCTATGGCAGTCCTGGTCTTGGAAAAGGGCATACCCAAGGCGACGTACTTCAAGCCGTTGCCGGTGGTTATCCGGTTTAACCGGAACTCCGCACCGTTGTAGGAGTAGCCGTGCGAAAGCACGTCATAGGAGTGGACAGTCTGCCGCTGTAACACAATATCGTTGCTGGCGGGGGTCTGTAATTCCTCTTGCACCAGGTCCCCGGTTACGGACTCGAAGTGTTTGGCCGCCAGCCCGTTCTTGAACTCATTGGCGGCCAGCCCGGATAACCGGTACGTCAGGTCCGTTGAGCATGAAAATTTCCTGGTGATGATATCCCCCTTCACCAGCTCGCCTGCCCCATCGCATGTGCCGCAGACCACGCTGCCGCTCCCGTTGCACCGGTTGCAGGTCAGAATGCCGCTCCTGTTGCAGCGGTTACAACCAACGCTGCCCCTCCCGCCGCACCGGTCGCAAGTCACTTTGCCTCCTCTGCAACGGCCGCAATTCCTGGTGACTTTACCCCCGCTGCAACTGCCGCAATCCTTGCTATGTTTGCCGCTCCCGCCGCAAGAGTAGCACGGCCCGGCGCCGCTGCCGCCGCGGCCAGTAACGCCGCCGCCGCCGCAAGTCCCGCATTTCCTCTCATGTTTGCCTCTGCCGCCGCAGGACCCGCAATTCTCCCGGCGTTTGCCGCTTCCCCCGCAGGATCCGCAATTCTTTGTGGTATCGCAGTTGACTTCGCCTCTCCCGGAACACTTGCCACAGGTGACTTTCCCATCTCCGGAACACTTCCCGCAGGTACTCCTCCCTCTCCCGGAGCAACTGTCGCATTTGACTTTCGCAGCGTTGGTAATGATTTTGAGGATCTCGTCCTTGAATTCCTGCGGGCGGTAATCCACGTCGGTTGAGTGCTTGCGGGATTCAGAAACTTTGACGGTCTTTGTCTCTACCTGGTCGATCATAGACAGATATTCCATAGTGGTCTTATGACATACCATGTTTTCTGCCCCGTCCATGCTGACCTGCTCCAGGAAATCCCCAGGCAGGAACAATCGCTTGAGCCACGCTTTCTTGTGCCACTCGCTGAGCAGTTCGTCTTGGGTTGTAGCGGCTCTCTGGACCGTCATGTCGATTCCTCCATTCTATCGAGGCGATGATGCCATAATTCCCAAGAGCGTTCCCGATTAACACTGCGGCATTTGTAATTGGGCTGACCGTGATCCGGAAGGTTGTGTTGAACACGTGCTTGCGGTGGGCAGAGGCGAGGGCAGGAGCATAGCCGTGGCAACAAGCCCGGATAACAGCTCACTGCAATGCCCCGGAATATGGAAAGAAGGGGGAATGGGCAGGATAGCTTCATGCAGAGGGCAATTTACGCTAATACGATCCATACACAACTCAAATAGCTGCCATACGGACGGCTATATGCCTCATGTCGTCTACACTGCCGGTCGAGGGCGGAGCCGGCCGTTTCGCGTATTGAATATTACATCGGGCCACGATGCGGGAAGTATACCACCATGATTTTGACCGGCAACAGGCACGGGATGCCGTAGAGCAGTGAGCGTTCGATATGCGGAGGCAGTCGCGAGCTTCCAGCATACGGGCGCCCGGTTCCGGGGAAACCCACCGCGGTTTGGTGGGGTGTGTTACTATATTGCGCGGAGAAGGAGTGGTGAACGGGGTTCCTACGCGCGATAGCTACCTCACCCGGGTCCGCAATGTGTCCCTGCTGCCGGGGGAGCGGGTGACACACCTGTTTACCCCGTCCCTCGGTTTCGTCGATGAACCATCGGAGCGGGGCTACCTGCTTGTAACCACCACCCACCGCGTCCTGGCGTTCGCCCAGGACGACAGGAGCGATGAGACCTATCTTGCCACCCTGGAATCCCTGCAGGGCGTGGTGTACAGAAGGGAGTCCAGGGGCACGGGGTCTCTCTTCCAGGGGCTGTTGCTGGTCCTGGGCGCGCTGGCTGTGTACTTGGTGTTGGCCTACCAGTTGACCGGCAGTTTTGAAGGACCGGTCATGCCCATCATCCGCATGGACGCGGGAGCCGTCGCGGTCCTGCTTGCGGTGGTCGTGGCCGCCTGGCTAATGTGGAAGCACTACTTCACCGGCCAGGGAGGTTCCATATCGTTCCAGGGAGGCACGTGGTCATTCTCGTTCCCATGCCGGAGCCGTAAGGCCAGGGAGCACGTCTACGAACTGCTGGACGCGGTCTTTCAGGCGCGGGGACGGGCAGGTTAAAGGTCTGTGTTAAGGCCCCGATTTCCGGGTTGTGAATGGGACAGTCTACCGGAAAGAC
Organism: Dehalococcoidia bacterium; assembly: GCA_965204715.1. Classification (GTDB taxonomy): domain Bacteria; phylum Chloroflexota; class Dehalococcoidia; order Lucifugimonadales; family UBA3495; genus CATOSP01. Next base: position 246,519 of record OZ242009.1, on the reverse strand, counting down.
GCCCAGGTGTGACAGTGGGTTTTCGGGGCGGCCGGTTTCCGGAAACCCGGTCAACCCAGGGTGAGGCTGGGGTCGATGTCCAATTCCAGGCCGAACTGGTCGCCGCGGATGTACTGGAAGTAGGCGCAGGCGGCGATCATCGCCCCGTTGTCCGTGCACAGGATGGGCGGCGGGATGATCACCGGCAGCGGAGACCGCCCGGATACTTCCTGCCGCAAAAGCGCGTTGGCCGCAACTCCACCGCCAAGCACCAGTCCCTTGGCCCCGTAGCTTTCGGCGGCCTCGAACAGCTTGGCGCTCATCACGTCAACCAGCGACTCCTGGAAAGCCGCCGCCATCTCCCTGATAAGGCCCGCAAGTTCGCCTTCGTCCAGCTCCGCAGCGACTTCGGGGTACATGCCCTTGGCCTGGGCCAGGTGCAGCAGCGCGGTCTTGACGCCGCTGAAACTGAAATCCAGCGTGCCCCGCATCCAGGCCCTGGGGAGACGCTCCTGCCCTGTCGCCCCTGCCGACACCCGCTGAATCTCCGGGCCGCCGGGGAAGCCCAGTCCGAGGATGCGGGCCGCCTTGTCGAAAGCCTCACCCGCGGCGTCATCCCGGGTCCGGCCCAACAGCTTGTAGTTCCCGTGGCCTTCCATCAGCGCCAGGTCGGTGTGGCCGCCGGAGGCGATCAGGCACGCAAGGGGGAAACCGGGGTCCTCGTCCGGTACATGGGACGTCAGCCACGAGGCATAGATGTGTCCCTCCAGGTGGTTGACGCCGATCAACGGCCGGTCCAGGGCGAAGGCGAGGGCCTTGGCCGTGTTCAGCCCGGTTATCAACGCCCCGCCCAGGCCGGGGCCGTAGGTTACGCCGATGGCGTCGATGTCCTCCAGTTCCAGGCCGGCGTCCGAAACCGCTTTTTCCACCACCGGGACCATGTCCCGGACGTGCTGGCGCGACGCCACCTCCGGGACGATTCCCCCGTAGATGGAGTGGAGGTCTACCTGGGAAGCGATGATGTTCGTCCGCAGGCGGCGTCCGTCTTCAACCACTCCAACGGCAGTCTCGTCGCAGGATGTTTCAATGCCCAGGACTTTCAGGCCCATCTCACCTCGGCATACCGGGGGCAAATTAGATTCGCGGTGGGCTGGCCCGGCATGTTTCCAATGGCCGGGCAGCGTCTGGCAACGCTGAAAATCATAAGCACGAGGCCCGGTCGAGTCAACTTTACACTGATTTGAGGCCGGTGCTATCATCCTGGAACAGGCCGTCCGGCTGAGAACCCGGCCCCATGCCAAGGCGTTGGCCGGGGAGCGGCGGATAAGGTCCGTCCCCAGCGAATACACCGGCCTGGTTTGCGGAGGTGTTCTCGGGAAATGGAGTCTTCAGACTTATGGAGGTTGGCCCTACTCGGCGTTTGCCTGGTGTTCTCAGGTTTCTTCTCCGGCTCGGAGACGGCCATGGTCGCTCTTTCCAACGCCCGGTTGACCCATCTGGTCAATACCGGGCACCCGGCAGCGAACAGGGTGGCCAGGCTGCTCCAGCCGCCCGAAAGGTTTCTGGCTACCGTGCTCCTGAGCAACAACCTGGTGAACACGGCGGCCGCGGTCCTGGGAACGTCCCTGGTCGTGAGTTTTATGGGCAATACCTCCGGAGCTGTGTTGGTTTCCACCCTCGGCGTCACGCTGGTGCTGCTCATTTTCGGAGAGACGCTTCCCAAGTCCATTGCCTGGCGCAGGTCGGAGGCTTTCGCCTTCACGGTCTCCCGCCCGCTGACCCTGGTGAGTATCGTTCTGCTGCCTGGGACCAGGCTGCTACAGGTGTTGAGTTCCTTCTGCAACCGGCTGCTCGGCATTAGCGGGTCGGCGCCGCAGATCGGGGATGAGGAGATACGCACCCTGATCGCCGTGGGCGCTCAATCCGGTATGGTTGAGCAGAATGAGGCGGAACTTCTGGAGAAGGTGTTCCGGTTCGGTGACCGGCAGATGCGGGAGATCATGACCCCCCGGCCCGAGATTGTTTGGCTGGAGCGGGGCATGAGCCTGGAGCGGTTTCTGTCCCTCTATTCCGAACACAGCCACACCCGGTTCCCGGTGTACCAGGACACTACGGAGAATGTCGTGGGCGTGTTGTCGAGCAAGGACGTAATGCAGGCCCTGGGACTGGGAAAAATCCAGCCCCAGGACAGCGTAACGGGCCTAATGCGTCCGGCTTTCTTCGTCCCGGAAACCAAGGCGGTGGGCGATACCTTCAGCGAGATGCAAAGCAGAGGCCACGGACTGGTCATCACCGTGGACGAGTTCGGCGGGATCGCGGGTCTGGCGACCACCAAGCAGCTATTGGAGATAATCGTCGGGCAGGTCGGGGATGAAGGCGACACGCCCGAGGAGGTCTACGTTCCGGTGGACGAGCATACGTTCATCCTGGACGCGGGCGCCGGCGTTGCCGAGATTAACGAAGAGCTGGGCCTGGGCCTGCCGGAGGGAGACTACCAGACTGTGGCCGGGTTCGTCCTCGACACCCTGGGGCGCATACCCGACACTGGTGACGAGGTCGAGTACGATTCGCTCAGGCTCAAGGTGACGGAGATGAGCGGTGTGAGAATAGACAGCGTTGAGGTCCGGCGGGTGTTCCCCGACCAGGATGGGGCGCACCAATGAAAGCGCTCCTGGTGCGCCACGGCGAGACCGAGTGGAACAAGTCCGGGAAATTCCTGGGCCAGTACGATGTGCCTCTTAACGACAGGGGCCTGGCCCAGGCGGGGGAGACCGCCAGGGCGGTGGCGGCGGACGGCCCGGCTGCCCTCTACTCCAGTCCATTGGCCCGGACCATGCAGTTGGCTGAGGAGGTTTCCCGGCTGACTGCCCTGCCTGTCAACCCGATTCCCGGACTGAAGGAGCTTGACCTGGGGGACATGGAAGGACTGACCGGGGCCGAATTGCGAGAGCGATGGCCGGAATTCTTCTCCGAGTGGCGAGCGAACCCGGGCCCGGTGCTGATGCCCGGCGGGGAGTCGCTGGCCCAGCTACAGGAACGGGCGTGGTCAGCCTTCGAGGAAATTGAGGCGGTCCATCGGGGGGATGAGCGGCTGGTGGTTGTGTCCCATAACTTTACAATCCGTACCATCATCGGCAGGATTTTGGGGATTCCCTGGTCCAACTTCCACAACATGGCGCTTGACCTCGCGTCCATCAGCACGGTCGAGAGCAATGAGAGGGGCCGCAGGCTGGTGACGTACAACTCCACCTGTCACCTGTCGCCGGAGAACCTGTAGCGCCAATCCATGGCCCTCATTGATGGACTGGAGCGGGATGAACTGGAGCGGCAGGTAGGCGGCGCGCTCCGCCGGGTGGGAGACGCCGCCGTTGGCAGGGCGTTGGTGGTGGCGGTTTCGGGCGGCCCTGATTCGGTAGCCCTGCTGCGCAGCCTGCACCGTTTGTCCGGCCCTTTTGACTTGGGCCTCCACGTTGCCCACCTGGACCACGACTTCCGCGGGGAGGAAGCCGTCGAGGACGCCCGCTTTGTCGCCGCCCTGGCGGAAAAGTTGGGTCTGCCCTGCACAGTGGAGAAGCAGGACCCGGAGGAGTACCGGGCTGCGCGCAACATTTCATCCTTTGAGCAGTTGGCCCGGGAGATGCGTTACTCGTTTCTGGCCGGTACCGCCAGGGCCGTGGGCGCGTCCCTGGTGGCCCTGGGCCATACTGCGGATGACCAGGCTGAGACGGTCCTGCTCCACGTGCTGCGCGGTTCCGGCCTGAACGGACTGCGGGGCATGAACCAAGTTTCCTCCTGGCCCTGGCCCCGGGGTGTCTCCGAAGTGAGCATATTCCGCCCCTTGTTGAACGTGACCAAGGCCCAGACCGCCGCCTATTGCCGCGAGCTTGGGCAGCCTTACCGGGAGGACAGCGGGAACCTGCTCCCCCGGTTCACCCGGAACCGGGTCCGGCGGGAACTTATGCCCCACCTGGCGTCCGGGTACAACCCGAGGGTCCGGGAGTCGCTGTTGCGCCTTTCCCGGACGGCATCTCTGGAGCTTGATTTCGTGGAATCGGAGGTTGACCGTCTCTGGCCATCGGTAGTTGTTGAGGGAGATGGCCGGGTCTGTCTTGACATGGCCGGATTTTCGGCCCTCCATCCCGCGCTGCGGTCGGCTTTGCTGAGGCGCGCCTACGCCTCCATAACCGGGGACACTCTGCGGCTGCGGGAGAGCCACGTGCGGGCGATGCAGCAGGCGATGGAGGGCGCAACGACCGGCTGGAGCGTCCACCTGCCGGATGGCCTGGTCTTCCGTCGCGAGTACGGAAGCCTTCTGATGACGCGGGCGGACCGGACTGAAGTTGACCTTCCGGCGATGGAGGGAGAACATGTACTGGAATTGCCGGCAGCGGCAGCCGAGGAGCGGGAGAACGTTATCGGCGGCTGGCGGGTCAGGTTGCGGGTCGGGGAGCCGCGGTCGCCGTGCCCGTTCCCGGAAGAGGATTCCGGGCAATTCCGGTGGACGGAAAGGTTCTCGCTGGCTGCCATCGGAGGACGGCTGACGCTGCGGACCCGGCAGGCCGGGGATAGGTTCCAGCCGCTGGGTATGGCGGGACACAAGAAGCTCCAGGATTTCTTCACCGACGCCAAGGTCCCGCGCTCCCTGCGCGACCGCGTTCCGCTGCTGGTGTCCCGCGGGAGAATCGCATGGGTCGTTGGATACCGTATCGCCGAGTGGGCCAGGGACGACCCGGCGGTTGAGCCGGGACAAAGGCTCCTGTGGGTGCAGATGTCTGCCGGTGGTTGAACGGTGTGGCTGGCCTACAGGCCCAGGAGTCGGGCAGGGTTGTCCTTGACCAGCATCCCGACCTCTACTTCCTCCAAGCCGGCCTGAAGCAGGGTGGCGATGCCCATGCGCAGCCCCTCCGCGGGCATGGGGTGGAAGTCCTGGCCGAAATCGGTGCTGACGATGCACCGTTCCATGCCGATGGCCGTGATGATGTCAACCAGGTCCCGGGGCATCATCCGGTAGGTCAGGGGCATCATCACGTGAAGACAGTGTTCGATGTATGCGCCCATCGACGCCAGGGTCTTCATGTCCTCTAGGGTCATGCCGGTCCAGAATGACATGGTGGTGGCGTGGGTGACTACGAGGCGCTCTATGGCCATGTTCCGCGCTTCGGCCACCAGGGCCATGCTCTCCTCGGTGGAGAGGTGGCCGGTGGCCAGCACCATGTCATGGGCTTTGATGGACTCCAGGATGGGGTAGACCTCCGGCACCAGTTTGCCAGCGTCGTCCAGGATGGAGATACCGCCGCTCAGCCCCTTGTGCCGGCGGTCGGCGCGGGCCGAGAAGGTTGGCATCCAGACCACCCGGCCGCCCATTTTGGCGGTGGATTCCACGGCCATCGGGTTGAGACCGCCCACCTCGACGTCTAGGGCGACGCCGCCGATGAGAGTGACGCCGGGCACTGCCTGGGATGCGGTGTATGCCATCGGCTGAGTGGGATACTCGTGGCTCTTTAGCACCATGCCCCGCATCCCCATTTCCAGCGCCTGCCGGGCCACGTCGATGGCGCTGCCCCGGCGCTCTACCCTGGGATCAGGGGCGCAGTGGACGTGGATGTCCAGGGCCCCTTCCATGAGTCTGTCAGCGTTGCTCACGTGGTCACCCTCTCAACCTGCGTTCCGGCGCCGTTCCGTCGGTTGCGAAATCCCGGTCGTATGCCAGGAACTGGCCGCGGGCGGCAAATTTGCGCCAGCATAAGTCAGGGTCAAATGAGTGTCAAGGAGAACAAGCGGCGGTAATTTCCGATGTGACGCCGGACGGCTATGAGTCATGGCCGGAGCATTCAGTATTTATAAAAGTGGTTGCGAATCTCGAACTCGGCGTCGTGCTGGGAGAATAGCTCCCAGTCGGCCCGGCGCACCACCAGGTAGGAGTTGGCCAGGGACTGTCCCATTGCGCCGGTTAACGCCGCGTCGCTTTCCAAATTGTTGGCGGCTTCCTCGAGGGACGTTGGGAGGCGCTGGATGCCCCGGCTGGCCAGTTCTTCGGGGGTGAGCCGCCCGGGGTCAACGTCAACCCGCAGGCCGTCAGCGGGGCGCAGGCCGCGCTCGACCCCGTCGAGACCGGCGGCGATCAGCCCGCCGAGGGCTATGTAGGGGTTGGAGCTGGAGTCGGACGCCTTCAGTTCTAGGTTGGCGGAGGCCATCTCCTCGCCCCAGAACAGGGATGGCACGCGCACCGCGGCCTCCCGGTTGTCCGGACCGTAGCAGGCGAAGGCCGAACTCCAGGCGCCGGGAGCGAGCCTGCGGTAGCTGTTCATGCTGGGACAGGTCAGTGCCGCCAGCGCGGGCAGGTGTTCCAGCACCCCGGCCATGAACTGGAACGCCAGCGTGCTGAGGTTGTGGACTCCCGCCGGGTCGAAGAACAGGTTGCACTCCCCGTCCCGGTCCCACGCGCTGAAATGGATGTGGCAGCCGTTGCCCGGCTGGTTTGGGTACGGTTTGGGTGCGAATGAAGCATAGTAGCCGTGCTGCCACGCCACGTTGCGGACCGTCTCCCGGTAGACGAGGTGGTTGTCGGCGGCGCGGAGGGCGCCGGCGTGGCGGATGCTCATCTCGTGCTGGCCGTGGCCCAGCTCCGGGTAGTATTGCTCCACTTGCAAGCCCTGGGATTCCAGCGCCTCCACCACGTCGTCTATCACGGGTTGGGTGAAAGTGTGGCCGGTGCTGGCGTTGCAAAGGCTTTCGTCGCAGGGGACGAAGGTGTTGCCTTCCTTCCGGGTGAGATACCATTCCGGCTCCAGGGCGGCTTGAATGGTCAGGCCCATAGAATCGGCCCTGGCTATCATCCGCTTCAGGAAGTCCCTTGGGCAGGCGTCCCAGGGACGGCGTTCCAGGGTTATCAGGTCCGACAGCATGAGGGCGCGCTTGGGTGCGTAGGGCAGGATGGTAAAAGTGTCCTGGTCGGGAATCAGCCTGACCTCGCCCACCGGCCCCATGCCCTCCACCTGCTGGAGTTGGTCCATGTCGGTCATGGCCTGCATGGCCACGGTCAGGCCGATGCCGGAGTCAAGCCTCCCCTCGAGGCCGGCGATGTGGGAGCTCTTGCCCCGGATCACGCCGCCGTTGTCGCAGTAGAGGAAGGATACAAGCTGCACCCCGGCGTCTCTGGCCCGCTGCGCCAACTCGGTATTGACCATCGAAGTTCTCCTGGGACGGCGCTTTTGGCCGCTTACTTTCTGGCCTTGGCAGATTGCGCCAGCGTAAGTTAGGGCTTGGCGGGTGTCAAGGAGAGCGGAGGTCAGGCGACGCCAGCAGTGCGCAACCGGGGAGAGGGTCGGCGTAAAGGTATCCCCTGATTTTGACAGGCGATAGAGCGGTGGGTAGCATCGGCGCATGGCGGGTTCGCTGGAAACTTGGAGAGACATTTACCCCAAGATGGAGGAACGTTTGACGTGACCTACGCTTTCCGGGTATCCCTGCAAGAGGAAGAGGACGGACGTTGGAGCGCCTGGATTGTTCGCTGCCTGGCTGCGCGGACTGGGGTTATACGAAGGACGAGGCGCTGGAGGAAATGCGAAAGGCGGCCGAAATGTTCGTTCAGTCTATGCTGGAGCACGGCGACGCTATTCCCAACGATGATATCGGCTCTACCGCCGATGTTGGTGAGGGAATAGTGGAAGTCGCCATATGAACCTTGTTTATCTTCTCCGTAATGGCTCCACCGACCGCCTGGTACAGGCTTTGGAACGTGACGGATTTGTTGTATCTATGCGCGCCGGTCGAGGCGAGTGTACGGGCACCCGGATGGCCGACAGGTCTTTACTCACTACCACCGGGGCAGCCGGACTTTTCTGCGTGGGATATTAGCCCGCATTTTGGCAGGAACTCAATGGACTGAAGAATACGCAAGACGCCTGTCGCCGATCCGTTAGCAGCGCCATCCTGAGAGACGATTATGGGACAGGTTTTGCCGCCGGGCCGGGTATGGTCTGAGCAAGTTCAGGCCGAGGGTCGGTTCCGACGATACCAGTCTATGATATCGGAGCCTTTGGCGGCCCACACTCCGCTGCGCCGGGTCATGTATTCCAACGCCGCGTCCAGGTATCCGATTCTGAATGGCTGGCCGATGAGCCAGGGGTGAAGGTGCAGGGTAAGGACACGGCCATTTGTCGCTCCGTCGTGGTAGAGGGCGTCGAATGCTTCCGTCAGCATGTCCTGGTAACGGTCGATGGTTACCTTGCGGTCGGCCAGGGCGCTCACGTCGTCCAGTTCCCACATGATGGGGAGGGCGTATAGCTCGCCTTCCCCGGTGGTCATCGGGAAGGGCTGTTCGTCGTTGACCCAGTCGCAGACGTATCGGATTCCGGCCCCGGCCAGCAGTTGGGGCGTGCGGGATGACTCGCCGTACTCCGGCCCCAGCCAGCCCTGTGCCTCGGTCCCGGTTGCGCCATTCAAAGTGTCCAGCGACTCCCGGATGTACCCCTGTTCCTCCTCGGATGTCATGTTGCTGGTGATCATGCGGCTTACCGATATGCCGTGGCCGATGAACTCGCAACCCCGCCCGGAGAGGTGCCGGACGAGGTAGGGATAGTTGGCGGCGGTGAGCGCGTCCATTGCTACGGTCGGGGGAATGCCGTGTCTCTCCAGCACGTCGAGGACACGGAAGATGCCGACCCGGTGACCGTACTCGCGGTGGGACAACCGGGCGTAGTCCGGGAAGGGGCGCGCTGCCGACCCTCCGGCCAGGTTGCCAGCCTCGAAGCTGCCTGGGGGCGCCTGCCATTCCATGTGCTCCAAATTGATGATGACGCAAATGGCGATGCGGGCGTCGTCCGGCCATGCCAGGCGGCCCCGTTCGATGATGGGAGACCATTCGTGGTGCTCGTGGTCCATTCCGGGGCGGCGCTGTGCGGGCATGTTCTCTACCTCTTGTAACAGGCCAGGGTTGCCTTGTTACTTGTTGATTTCCCGGGCGTGGGCCACCGCCTGGTCGTAATAGTGTTCCAGGTAGTAGTCGGCTATGTCGTCGGCGGTGGTCTGCCACACCCCGTCGTGGGACATGATGTGGGCCAGCGCCTCGTCCAGGTACTTGATGCGGTGGGGCTGCCCCATGAGGAAGGGGTGCAGGGCGATGCACATAACGCGCCCGCTCTCCGCGCCTTCCCTGTAGAGCTGGTCGAACTGGTCCATGCAGATGCGGGCGAAGTAGTCGCCCTCGTAGTGGTTGTCCCGCAGCACCGAGGAGTCGTTCAGCTCGATGGAGTAGGGGACGGAAATGAGCCTGCCGCTCTTGACCTTGATGGGCACGGGCTGGTCGTCGTGCATCCAGTCGGTGTGATAGACCAGCCCCGCCTCTGCCATCAGGTCGGGAGTGTTGACGCTGCCCGAGATGGCCGGGCCCAGCATCCCCTTCAATTGCTTGCCGGTGTGACGTTTCAGGGTGTCGATGGTGTCCCGGTAAAACTCCCTTTCCCGGTCTTCTGTGTACCCGTAGAGGTAGCGGGTGTTGTAGATGCCGTGGCTCATAAAGTCCCAGTCGCGCTCGACCATTGCCTCGGCGATCTCCGGGAAGTGCTCCAGGACGGCCATGTTCAGGGAGACGCAGCAGCGGATGTTGTACTTGTCCAGCGGCTCCAACATGCGCCAGAAGCCGACCCGGTTGCCGTAGTCGCGGTAGGCGTACTGTTGCACGTCTGGGTAAGGAGTACGCGGCCAGGGGTTGCGTACCCCCTCAAAGTCCGGGAGGTACTCGTAGTGCTCGATGTTGGGTGCGATCCAGACGGCAACGCGGGCATCGTTGGGCCACTTGATGACGGGGCGGTCGATGATGGGGCTGTAGTCCACGCGGTCGGGCGGCAGGGGCACGGCTCGTTACCTCCTGGGGGATTTGACGGCTGTCGGAAGCGGCTTCACTCCAACTCCGGCCAGCGGCCGCGGATGGGAGACACGTCCTCGTATGTTTGGGCGATGCGGAACAGGGTCCCTTCCTCCCATGGGCGGGCGATGAACTGGAGTCCGATGGGCAGCCCCGCCTCGCTCAGGCCGCAGGGGACGGAGATGGCCGGGAACCCGGTGGCGTTCATGGGGCTGGTGTTGCGGGCAACCAGCCCGGAGCCGGGGCCGCGCACCCGGTGTTCCTCGCCGCCGGCGATGACAGTCGCGGCATCGATGCGCGGCGCGGGCAGTGGCGTCGTGGGCGTGACCAGAAAGTCCACTTCCTGGAGGGCCCGGGCGGTGTCTTCCTTGATGATGCGCTGGACCTTCATGGCCTTGGAGTAGTCGCGGCCCAGCACGAACTGTCCGGCCAACGTGCGGTACAGGGTGTCGGGGCTGTAGTCCTCCCGGCTGGAGGCGATCAGCGGCTCATGGGTCACCACGCTGTCGGCCATGCTGGAGAACCGCAGTGCCCCCACGTATTCCATGCTGGGAATGCTGACCTCGCGGCTGGCGATTCCAAGTTCTTCGAGGGCGGCGATAGCCCTGCGGACAGCGGCCTCAACCTCCGGGTCCAGCAGGTCGAAGTAGTGGTTGGAGGGTATGCCCATCGTCAGGCCGCTTGCGCCCCGTTCCAACACCAGGGAGTAGTCGTCCGCGGGCACAGGGACGGTGCTGGGGTCGAGTGGGTCGTAACCGGCGATTGCCTGGAGCACGATGGCGCTGTCGCGCACGGACCGGGTCATGGGGCCGATGTGGTCGCCGTTGTAGCTGGTGACCAGCAGCCCCCGCTGGCTCACGCGGCCAAAGGTCTGCTTCAGCCCCACCACTCCGCAAAAGGCGGCGGGCAGCCTCACCGAGCCGCCCAGGTCCGTGCCCAGGGAGGCGAATGTGACCCCGGCGGCGACGTTGGCCCCGCCGCCCCCGCTGGAGCCTCCGGGGATGTGGTCCAGCCCCCAGGGGTTGTGGACTGCCCCGTAGTGAGGGTTGTTGGAGGTTGCCCCGGCGGCGAACTCTTCCAGGTTCTCCTTGCCGATTATGATTGCCCCGGCCTCGCGGCAGCGGCGGACCACCTCGGCGTCCTCGTCGGGAACATGGTCACGCAGTACCTTGCTGCCGACGGTGGTGCGGATGCCGCCGGTGGCGATGTTGTCCTTGATGCCGATGGGGATTCCCTGGAGAGGGCCGAGATATTCGCCTCGGGCCAGGGCCTGTTCCTGTTCCTCGGCCTGGGCCAGGGCCTCGTCGCGCAGGATGGTTATGAAGGAGTTGAGAACGGGCTGCCGTAGTTCGGCCTCGGCCAGCGCGGCCTCGGTCAACTCTACGGGAGACACTTCCCGCGCCTGTATCATGGGGGCGATTTCGGATATGGTCAGCTTGAGCAGTTCGGAGCTAGGCATCGGCGTCGCCCCCTTCCGCGGCCCGGAGCAGCCGCGAGGACATGACCGCCGACAGGTCCAGGTTGCGGAGGTTCTCCACTTCTTCGAGGTAGCTTTCCAGTTCCGGCCGCACCAGGGCCAGCTCCTCTTCCGACAGGTCGAACCCGCCGAACTCGGCAATCATTCTCTGAAGCGTCTCATCCGAAATGGCCATCACGTACTCCCTGCGGCCCGCGGGCCAAGTTTAGCGTGAGTGTACATTGCAGGCATGGCCGAGGCAATAGAGGGCTTACGGGGGGATGTGGAGGAGGGGACACATCGAAAGGGCGTGGTCTGAGACTGCTATTGCCCGGAAAATCCCTTGCTGACCGTGCCCCTGAGTATCCCGATCAGCCCCAGTGCAGCTACAATTATCCCCATAATCAGCATGGCCAAGCCGCCAAAGTCTATCAGCCAGTGGATGATCCACAGGTCGAGGGCGAATTTCATAATCAGGCCCATAATGGCTACTGCGATGCCCACCATCATCAGGCCTGCCCCGAGTACCTTGCTCAGTGCGCTTCCGAACAACATGAAGGCGCCCCCGGCCACCGCCGCGATTATGCCTCCTGCTATAAACGCGATCCCCGTCACGTTGATCAGCATGTTCATCAGCCCGGACATGATGCCCAGGCCCATCAACGCCAGTACGATGCCTATTGCGAACAGCCCAGCCATCGTCCGCTCCTGTGGGTTGGTCTCAAGAATGAGTGTCCGTGTGGGGAGTTTCGCAGACGGGAGTGTACACAGCAGTCACTTGTAGGGCAACGCGGGCTTATCCGGTTTCCGTTTTGCATCCGCGAATCATGCTCCGGCACGTTTATCTTCGGCGTTGCTGGTAGTATCATTGTGATCAAGCGGAGTGCCCTGGGGCGGCGTTAACCATTCACCCCAATCCTGGCCGGGCGTGGAGATGCGCCATTGAGAAACCTGTCGAAATTCCTCGTTCACCTGTTCGGACGCGACGGCGGCCGGAATCGCGCGTACCTTTCGCTGTTCCATGATCAGTGCCTGCTTTGCGAGGAGCCCATCGGCGACTCGAAGGCTTACCTGGCGTACCGGGTGTGTCCCTACTGCCGGTTCCACTACACCCTGTCGGCCCGGGAGCGGGTGGAGTTGCTGGCGGACAGAAAGACGTTCAAGGAGACGCAAAAGTACCTGAACTCGGTCGCCCCGCTGTCCTTTTCACGAAAAGGGGCGTACCACAAGCTGCTGTCCCAGGACCAGAACCGCACCGGGCTTACCGAGGCGGCGGTCACGGGAAGCTGCCGGATTGGCGGCACGGAGACCATGCTGGTGGTGTTGGACTTCGGGTTCATGGGTGGCAGCATGGGGGCAGTGGTGGGCGAGAAGGTGGCCACGGCCCTGGAGACTGCGGCTCGCCGGGAAATGCCATTGGTCGCGCTGGTCACCGGCGGGGGAACGCGGGTGCAGGAAGGCGTGCTGTCCCTGATGCAGATGGCCAAGACGGTCACGGCGGCGAACCGTCTCCGGGAGAAGGGGTTGCCCTTCATCGTCGTGTTGGCCAACCCTTCCACCGGACAGGCTTACGCCAGCTTCGCCAACCTGGCGGACGTAATCCTGGCCGAACCCGGCTCCCTGATCGGACTTTCGCCCCTGCGGACGATGCGGGAAGCATCGGACCGTCCATTGCCCCTCGATGCTCACACTGCGGAGGCTCACCTGAACCACGGGCTGCTGGACATCGTGGTAGACCGGGAGGCGCTGACGCCTAGAGTGGCGACGCTGCTGCAGGTCCTGGCTCACCAGAAGCAGGGGAAAGCCAATCCAAAGGACCGGGACCGGTTGCGCTCCGGTCTCGACGCCCATTTGGATGACCGTGGGGCGGAGCCGGACGCTTGGGAGTCGGTGGCCATTGCGCGTGATGAGTCCCGGCCGCTGGCCCTGAACTACATGCGGACCCTGCTCGATCCTTTCATCGAGCTTCACGGTGACCGGCTCAACAGCGACGACCGCTCGGTGATTGGCGGGCTGGGTTACCTGTGCGGGGAACCCGTAGCCGTCATAGGCCAGCAGCGCGCTCCGCGCGGTGAGGGAGGACGTTACCACGTGCTCCCGGAGGGCCTGCGCAAGGCCCAGAGGATCATCAATCTCGCCAGCCGCTTCAAGCTGCCGTTGATTACCCTGATAGACACCCAGGGAGCGGACCCCGGTCTGGAAGCGGAGGAACAGGGCATCGGGAACGCCATTGCGAGCACTCTATCCCTGATGTCCGAGGCCCCGATACCCATCGTGAGCGTGATAATCGGGGAAGCCGGCAGCGAGGGGGCGCTGGCCCTCGGCTTGTCCGACCGGGTGCTGATGCAGCAATACGCGGTCTATTCGCCCATCTCGTTGAACCACAACCTGGGCGGCCCATACCCGGACCACATGCTTGACCGGGAGGCCGCAGAGGCTTTGATGCTGACGGCTCAGGACTGCATTGAGTTGGGGATCGTGGACCAGATCATCCCTGAACCGCCCGGAGGTTCCCACAACAGCCTTCAGGAAGCAGCCAACGCGATTCAGGCGTCGTTGCTCAAGCATATCGCCGAGCTTTCCAAATTCTCGGGAGGCAAGCTGCTCAAGCAGCGTTACCAGAAGTTCCGGCGCATGGGTGAGACCAGCAACTACTCTCAGGAAGCTATGAACCGGGAGGTGGAACTGCTTATAGCAATATCCTCTGGGCCGCGTGGGAATGGGCAAAACGAACGGAGCGGCAGGAAGTCCAACCAGGAAAAGTTCAACCAGGAAGAGGATATGCTGGCGGTACAGGGCGCGGAACTGGACGACTGACTCGGCAACCGTTTTCTGAACAATGGAGGTTCCCGCAAGGCCCATGCAATGCAGCATGGGCCTTGTCGTTGCTGCCTAGTCCGCCTCCCGGCCCATCTCCCGCAGGCTTTCCCGCATGTTTCTGGCGACTTTGGAAAATTCCTCGCTGACGGACGGGTCTGCGAGTGCTGTGGGCTTGGAGGTGTCCCGGTAGGAGGAGCGGAGGGCCAGGGTCCCCAGGAAAGGCGCGTCAACCTCGGCGGCCAGGTCCTGGCCCGCACCCTCGCCGAAAATTTCTCCGGTGTAGTTTTCGACCACGCCCAGAACGCCGAGATTCAGCTTGCGGATCATGTTGATACAGCGCTTGGCGTCCATGTTGGCCAGTTCCTGGGGGGTGCTGACCACTACGAAGCCGTCCATAGGCAGGGTCTGCATCACGGTGAGGGGAGAGTCGGAGGTCCCGGGGGGCAGGTCCACCACCAGGTAGTCCAGGTCTCCCCAATCGGTGACCTGCAGGAACTGGTTGATGGCGTTGTGGATCATCGGGCCGCGCCAGATGATCGCTTCCTCCTCGTTTTCCTGGAAGAAGGCCATCGAGACGACGCTAACGCCCCACTTTTTCGAGGGGTGAATCTGCCCGTCGATGTAGTCGGGCTTCTCCTCGATGCCCAGGACCTTGGTGACGTTGGGGCAGTCGATGTCAACGTCCAGCAGCCCGACCCTGCTGCCTTCCTGGGCCAGCGTGACGGCCAGGTTCACGGCGACGGTGGTCTTGCCGACGCCGCCCTTGCCGCTGTAGACGCCCACCTTGGTCTTGATCTTTGAGAGGCGGTCGTTGATCTCGCGCTTCTGCTGCCAACTGCGCTTGATCTGTTCCAGACGGGCATTCTCTTGTGGAGTTGACATAAAATCCTCCCGCCGGACCGCCTCAGCGACATCGGGGGACGTGTCCTGTCAGCGGCCCCCCGGCCGGCATGGCGGTAATGGGGCGGCGTTCTCAGCCGGACGTTGGGGCTATAGGCCCAGTTGTGCCTTGGCTTCCTCGCTGATCAGGTCGGGAGACCAGGGCGGGTCGAAGACCAGTTCGATCTCCACTTCACCGACACCCTCGATGTCGTTGATCGCCCATTCTGCCTGCTGGGCGATGTATGGTCCCATGCCGCAGCCGGGGAAGGTCAGGGTCATCTGGACGTACACGTCGCTGTTGTCATGGACCTGCACGTCGTAGATCAACCCCAGGTCGACCACATTCACGGGGATTTCAGGGTCATAAACGCTCTTCAGAGTGTCGTAGATCTCTTCAACACTGACTTCCGCTGACATACCTGCCTCCACTGGGGTGGATCCTGTCCGCCGCTTCCCGTCCGGCGCGCCCGCATGGGGCGGCATTTTCAACCGGATGGGCTGCAATAATTATAGGGATAGTTGATCTGGACAGTCAACAATTCCCGTTGTCGCCCAGGGTCTTTCATCTGTGCCTTTCAATTGTCTGGAAGTATCCCCTCCAAGCGTGTTTGGCCCGGAGGGCCTGGCCGCCGCGGCTCAGGGCACCAGGATTACCTTGCCGGTGGTGGCCCGGCCTTCCAATTGCCGGTGAGCCTCGGGGGCTTCCGACAGAGGGAATACGTGCTCGACCCGGAGCTTGAGATGGCCTGACTGGACCCAGCCGAGGACGTCTCCGGCCCTCTGCTCCAGTTCCTCTCTGGTGGCGGTGTAATCGCCCAGGCCGGGGCGGGTGAGGAACAGGGAGCCGTTGCCCAGTATTCTTGGGTCCATCGCTGGTACGGGGCCGCTGGCCTGGCCGTAGAGGACCATGCAGCCGCGGGGCGCGAGGCAGGAAATGCTCTGGTTGAAGGTGGTCTTGCCCACCGAGTCATAGACCACTTGGACGCCCGCGCCGCCGGTGGCTTTCTTTACTTCCTCGGCGAAGTCCTGTTCGGTGTAGAGGATGACCTGGTCCGCCCCGGCTCCCCGGGCCAGGTCGGCCTTGGCCTCGGTGGACACCGTGGAGAAGACGTAGCCTCCCAGGGCCTTGACCATCTGAATGAGCAGCAGCCCGACGCCGCCGGCGCCCGCGTGTATGAGAGTGCGGTCGCCCTGCTTCACCGGGTATGTTGAGTAGCAGAGGTAGTGGGCGGTCATTCCCTGGAGCATGGCGGCGGCGCCGTCGTTCGCGCTGAGGCCGGCGGGCATCTTGATGAGCCGGGAAGCCGGGACGACGGCCTGTTCAGCGTAGGAGCCGGGGATACTGCAATAGGCGACCACGTCGCCGACGGCCACGTCAGCAACTCCCGCGCCGACAGCCCTGACGGTGCCCGCCCCTTCAACACCGATGGTCCTGGGCAGGGGTGGGCCGGGGTTGATCCCGGCGCGGCTGTAGACGTCGGTGTAGTTGACGCCCACCGCCTGGATTTCGACCAGGGCTTCCCATTCGCCTGGGGACAGGTCGGGCACGTCCTGGTACTTCAGGGCCTCGGGCCCGCCGTACTCGTTGATTTGCACTGCTTTCATGGTTTGTCCTCCTGGACTTTGATCGGGTTGGGACGGGGCAAGTATACCCCTAACGTCGCCGCACTCCCACATTCTTGGATTGCCATCGTCCGGCGAACCTGATATGATTGTCTGGTGTCGCTCAACAGGCTATACGAAATAGTGCATATAGGCCCTGTAGTTGGCCTGTATTCGTACTCATGACAGTTGTCATATAGCTTATATCGTTGGAATGCAGGCGATAATCGTAACCGGGCATTTGCTGAGGTGGAAGCTGAAAATCCTGCCCAAAGCACGCCTCATTCCCGGTGAAATGTCCAGATCGTCCAGCGACCGGTCTCAATGTAGTTCATCGGGTAGTTCATCGGGTAGTCCATTGTATGCAATGGCGAAAGGCATTGGCCGCCTGCCGAAGGAGGACAGAACTTGGAAGGTGTAACCGTACCGACACTCTCCGAAGCGCTCAGTCAATTCATTACCTCCAAGAGAAGAACCAAAAAGGTCCAGGAAGGTTATCACCAGGAAGTGGGGCGCTTCGTCGCCTGGTTCGGGCGGGACAGGAAGGTCGGTGAGCTTTCGCCTTCGATGGTAGCGGAATACGCGCAGGTCATCAGCCAGGGCGGAGCCGACCCGGCACAGCGGGTCAGTCCGGTAAAATTGTTTCTCACCTATCTCAAGGAGGAAGGCTGGGTCAAGGTAAGTCTGGCGACCCACCTCCGGGTCCCCAGAAGCCGGAGGACTGGCGCCCGCCGGTCCGACCGCGCCTCAAACGATTCACCGTCCCAGGCTGGAGTTACCAAGCTGAGCCAGGAGGGTTACGACCGCTTGGTCTCCGACTTGGAGTCGCTCAAAGAGGAACGTATCAGGGTCGTCGAGGACATCAAGCTGGCAATGGCCGACAAGGACTTCCGCGAGAACGCTCCCCTGGATGCGGCCAAGGAACGTCAGGGGTTCATCGAATCTCAGATAAGGGGCCTGGAGGACAGCCTTGCCAAGGCCGAGGTGATCGATCCGTCGTCAGCCGAGTCGAGGCAGAAGGTGTCGGTGGGAACCAGAATTGCGTTGAGGGATGTCGCTTCTGGCAGAAAGATGGTCTATACGTTGGTGGACGTGCGGGAAGCCGATGTGGCTTCCGGTAAAATTTCTACCGTCTCTCCCATAGGTCAGGCAATTTTAGACCGGAACGTGGGGGACGAAGTGACTGTCAACGTCCCCCGAGGCCAGGTCCAGTACCTGATTCAGGAAATCCTGAATTAGGGTCAGCGCTCCCGGCTAACTGATGTTGGCCAGCGCGGCTAGGATATTCTCCGGGTCAGGCAGTACGCCTGGCTCATAGGTTTCCCGGTACCGTATTACTCCCTCTTTGTCTACTATGATGACGGCGCGATTGCCGCCGCCACGCTCCTCGTTGTAAAGCTCATAGGCCTGAGTGGCCGCTCCCTTGGGATGGAAGTCCGAGAGCTCGGGGTATGGCAACCCGCCCATAGCCGTGGTCCAGGCGCGGTGAGCGGGAACGGTGTCGCAACTGATGCCCAGAACCTGGGCATTCTGCTCCTCGAACCGGCCATGATACTGCCGGAAGAGGGTGGCCTGAGTCGTTCAACCGGAGGTGAAGTCGAACACGTGGAAGGAGAGCACCACGCTCTTTTCGCCCTTGAACTGGCTTAGCGTGATGTCGCCCTCGCTGACCGATGGCAACTTGAAGTCCGGGGCAACGTCGCCGACTTGTGCAGGCATATAATGACCTTTCTATCCGATATTTGCGTGTCTGCGCCCTTGCACGCGACCGCCACGGACAGTATAACCTACGTCAATCCTCCTGACGACTGTTGGGTATTGGCGTTAGATCCCCGGCCGGAGCGGATGTCCCGGGACTCCCGGTCAATGACTCTGAGCAACAGGTCCTCCATTGCCATGTTGGCTGGGGAGCGGCAGACCGGATCCGTCCCCCGACGGTACGTCAGGCTCTTGGCGTGAGGTGTGCGGACGTTGCAAGTAGTGTTTGACCGAGGGGTGTACCTTCCAGAGTTGGACTTGTGGCTGGACTCCCTGCGCAAGAGGGACATGGGTCTCATCTCTCACGCTCACTCCGACCACACGGCGCGCCACAGCAGGCCGATACTTACTCCCAACACACGACTCCTCCTCGGCGATTACCTCAAGAAGTCCAACCCTGTGACCCTGGAATACCACGAACCGCTGGATACCCCCGCATACACCCTTACTCTTTACCCCGCCGGGCACTGCCTGGGTTCAGCCCAGGCTCTGGTTGAGTCGAAGGCAACCGGGGAACGGCTGCTGTACACCGGCGACATCAAGGTACGTCCCAGCCCCACCAACGAACCGATAGAGGCGCCTGACTGCGACACGCTGGTAATGGAAGCCACCTATGGCCAAGCCCAGTATGTTTTCCCGGAACAGGAGGATGTGCTGGAGACTGCTTTTCGAACCCTGCATAACTGGCTGTCGAAGGGAGAGCGGCCGGTAGTCCAGGGTTACACACTGGGCAAGTCCCAGGAGTTATTGAGCTATCTGTTGGATGAAGGCTTCGACGTGGTGGTTGAGGAGAGCATCTTCGAGAAAGCGCTGGCGTACCAGGATGCGGGAATCCACTTTGGAGGTCAGTTCCGGAGGTTTGCCGGAGATTGGCCGGAGGGGTCGGTGCTGCTGTGCCCGCCCGGAAGGAAGAGCAGGGATGCGGTAAAGGGGTTCCGCCGGGTCAGGACGATGGAGTTGACCGGCTGGGCCGTTGGCGGAGGCCGTCGCTGGGGGCGGAGGGGCGACGCATCTTTGCCCTACAGCGACCACCCGGACTTCAATGAGCTGGTGGAATACGTGGAGAGGGTGAAGCCCAGCCAGGTGTACACGGTAAACGGGTTCCCGGAGTTGGCGGCGCACCTGCGCTCCCTGGGTCACCCGGCAGTCCATCTGGCACGCAACGGGGAGCAGCAGGTTGACACCGGGGTACAGATGAAACTGTTGTAAGGGGCCATTGTCTGGGCTGTGTCGGCCAGGAGACTGGCCCGGATACCCAGGGATATCCGATGCAAGATAAGGAGGGCGACCCTCATAGGCCGCCCTCTAATCCGTACTACGGGTCTATTGGGAATCGTTGGTTTGGTTAGTCTGGCGTGCTGCCGGCCACTGGGGCACTGGCTTCCTCATCTGCGGCCAGCATCCGGTTGACGGCGCTCAGGTAGGCCTTGGCGCTGGCTACGATGATGTCCGTGGACGCGCCACGGCCGGTGTAGACCTTGCCATCGCTCTCGACGCGAATGGTCACTGTTCCCATCGAGTCAATGCCTTCAGACACGGACTGCACATTGAAGTCGACCAGGCTGCAATTGCTGCCGACCACACGGTCAATCGCGTTGCACACGGCATCGACCGGGCCGTTGCCTGTGGAGGCGTCGGTATGTATCTGCTGGTCGGGGCCGATGAGCCGGACCGTGGCGGTTGGCACGTCGTGGTCGCCGCCGCTGAACTGCACCTGGTCGAGGGTGTACATGACCGGCTCGGAGGCGACGCGCTTCTCCTCGTCCATGAGGATTTCGAGGTCGCGGTCGGTCACCTCGCGCTTCTTGTCGGCCAGGTCCTTGAACGACTCGAAGACGGCGCTGATTTCTTCCCTGGACAGGTTGTATCCGAGGGCTTCCAGTCTCGATTGCAGACCGGCGCGGCCGCTCAGCTTGCCCAGGACCAGGCTGCTGCCGGGGACCCCGACCCGTTCCGGCTGCATCACCTCATAGGTGGAGCGGTCCTTGAGCACCCCGTCCTGGTGGATGCCGGAGGCGTGGCGGAAAGCGTTCTCGCCGACCACAGCTTTGTTGGCCTGTACCGACATTCCGGTGATGCGGCTGACCAGGCGGCTGGCGGGGTATATCTGGGTGGTGTCGATGCCCGTCTCAACCTTGAACAGGTCCTTGCGGGTGTCGACGGCCATGATGATCTCTTCCAGGGAGGCGTTGCCCGCCCGCTCGCCGATGCCGTTGATGCACCCTTCAACCTGTAATGCGCCGGCCTGGATGGCGGCCAGGCTGTTGGATACGGCCAGGCCGAGGTCGTTGTGGCAGTGAACGCTCAGGGTCACGCCATCGATGCCCTGGACCCGTTGCCGGAGTTCCCGCAGCAGGTCGGCGAAGTCGGACGGTATGGCGTAGCCCACCGTGTCAGCGATGTTTATCGTCGTAGCGCCCGCGCGGATTACCTCTTCCATCATCTGGAACAAGTACTCCTTGTTGGTGCGCGTAGCGTCCATCGGGGAAAACTCCACGTCGGGGCAGTAGCTCTTGGCTCGCTCCACCATGCTCACGGCCATCTCCATGACCTCTTCCCGGTTCTTGCGGAGCTGGTGCATCTGGTGGATTTCCGAGGAGGACAGGAAGACGTGGATCCGCGGCCTGTCGGAATGCTTGACGGCCTCCCAAGCCTGGTCAATGTCGTTGGGCACGGCCCGGGCCAGGGACGCGATAATGGGGCCTTTGACCTCCCGGGCGATGTTGCTGACCGCCTCGAAGTCACCGGGGGAGCTGGCGGCGAACCCCGCTTCGATGATGTCCACCCGCATCCGTTGGAGCTGGCGGGCGATTTCCATTTTTTCGTCGCCGGTCATACCTATGCCGGCGGACTGCTCTCCGTCTCGGAGAGTGGTGTCCAGGAAAAGCACTTTGTCGTCAGCCATAACCCTTTTCGTCACTCCTTCCTGGTAGTCCCGGTGGCTCAAGCGACCGGGGCCAGGTATGTGTATAGCGCTTTAAGCGCAGAAAGCCATGAAGACTTGGCCTGCCGGAAAGGGTCGCAGGGGCACGTAGTCCACCGCACCCAGCCCGGCCAAGACCAGTGTGCGACGGTGAACTACACTCAGCGTCTCCTCAGCACTCAAGATTTCTTCTCCTACCCGCCCAGTTTATTTATGATTGCAGTCATAAATGTGGTAATCAGGGCGAAGAGGGATATCCACATTGTGAACATGATCCCCAGTACCCACAGGAATTGCCTGTCGATCTTGGAGCGGATGTCCCGCATTTCAGTCTGGTGGGCCCGGATGCCTTCCTGCATATCGGAGCGGATGTCCCGCATCTCGGCCCGGAGTTCCCGGATTGCTTCCCGGTTTTCGGCCCGTGACTCCCGGATGTCCTCTCGAATTTCGGATACCGTATTTTCGAGGCTTTCCAACCTTGTTTCTAGCCTGCCGAGCCTCTCGCCGTCCGGGGTATCAGTCGCTACCGTAGTCAGGGCTGCTCCTTCGCCTACTTCGGGTCCAGCCAGGGCATCATGGAGCGCAGTTGCTTGCCTATGTTCTCGATGGGGGCGTTCTGCGCGGCCTCCCGCATGGGGTTGAACCGGGGACGGCCCTCGTCGTTCTCGCTTATCCACTCGCGGGCGAAGGTGCCATCCTGAATCTCCCTCAGGACGGCGCGCATGTTCTCCCGCACGTGCTCGTCGATGATGCGGTTGCGGCGGCTTAGGGAGCCGTATTCCGCGGTGTCGCTAACCGAGAAGTGCATGTAGTTGTGCCCGCCCTGATACATCAGGTCCACGATCATCTTTAGCTCGTGCAGGCACTCGAAGTAGGCGATTTCCTGGGGGTATCCTGCCTCCACCAGCGTCTCGAAGGCGGCGTTCACAAGGGCGGTGACACCGCCGCAGAGGATGGACTGCTCCCCGAAGAGGTCGCTTTCGGTCTCGTCCTTGATAGTGGTCTCCAGCACGCCTGCGCCGGTGGACCCGACTCCCTTGCAGTAGGCTAGGCCGATTTCCCTGGCGTTGCCGGTGGCGTCCTGGTGGACGGCCAGCAGGCTTGGAACACCGATGCCCTGCTGGAACAGTTCGCGCATCCGGTGGCCGGGGGCCTTGGGCGCGCACATCATCACGTCCACGTTGTCGGGGGGCACGATCTCCCGGTAGTGGATGCTGAACCCGTGGGCCACCATGAAGGCGCTGCCCGGCCTGATGTGGGGAGCAATCTGCTCCCGGTAGACGCTGCCCTGAATGTGGTCGGGGATGACCATCATTATGATGTCCGCCCGCTGGGCCACTTCCGGAACGTCGGTGACTTCCAGGCCGGCTTCCTGGGCAGTGGCCCGGCTGCGGCTCTCCGGGTAGAGGCCGACGACGACGTTTTGGCCATTGTCCTTCAGGTTCAGGGCGTGGGCGTGGCCCTGGGAGCCGTAGCCTATGATGCCGATGGTCTTGTCCGAGATGACCGACAGGTCTGCGTCCTGATCGTAATATACGTTTACCATGTTACTCCCGCGTTTTCCTTTTTCGTTCTTCTACTGGTAGTGTGCGTAGCCACTTGCTGGACGCCTTGCCATTGTGGCGAGATCACCCTGGCACGCCGGCCCTGGAACCGTTTTCCCGCATCTCGATTCCTATGGTATCGCTGGCCCTGGCGTCTTCCTGGCCCCTGACCATTGCCACCAGTCCTGTACGGAGCATTTCGATGATGCCGAAGGGTTCCAGCAGGTGGGCCAGGGCGTTCACCTTGTCCTCTTCGCCGGTGACTTCTACCACCATCGATTGTGCGCCAACGTCCACCACGTTGGCGCGGAAGAGGTGCACCATCTGGATGATCTCGGCCCGGTTGGCGGTGGTGGTCCTGACCTTGATGAGGGCCAACTCTCTGGCGACCGTCTCATGGTCCGAAATGTCGGCAACACGGATGATCTCGATCAGCTTGTCCAACTGCTTAGTGACCTGGACCACCGTATCCTGGTCGCCGGTGACCACGAAGGTCATTCGGGAGAGGCCGGGCTGCTCGCTCTTGCCGACGGCAAGGCTGGCGATGTTGAACCCGCGCCTGCGGAACAGGCTGGCGATGCGGGTCAGTACACCCGGCTTGTCCTCCACCAGGGCGACAATGGTGTGTTCTTCCATACCGGAGTTTGGCCCGGAGCTTGGCATGGATCAGCCTCCCCCCGACGGAGGAGCAACAGATACCTCCGGCTCTTCTTCCATCATTTCGTGAATTGAACCGCCTGCCGGAATCATGGGGTAAACGTTCTCGCTCTCTTTCACCACGAAGTCAACGATAACCGGACCGGGGGTCTCCATCGCCTGTTGTATGGCGTCTGCCACCTCTTCCTGCCTGGTGACACGGAGGCCGGTGATGCCATAAGCTGCGGCCAGCTTCACGAAGTCGGGATTGCCGGAGTACACGGTGGCGAAGTAGTCCTTGTCGTAGAAAAGGTCCTGCCACTGGTGCACCATTCCCAATGTTCCGTTGTTGAGGATGGCGAACTTCACGTCGATGTTGTTCTCCACCGCGGTGGCCAGGTCGCACATGGTCATCTGGAAGCCGCCGTCCCCGGCGACAGACCATACCGGTTTGTCGGGTCGGCCCATCTTCGCTCCCAGGGCCGCGGGGACCTCGAAACCCATTGCTCCCAGTCCGCCGGAGGTAATAAGCGTGTTGGGGGAGTTGAACTTGCAGTGCTGCGCCGCCCACATCTGGTGCTGGCCCACGCCGGTAACAACTATGCAGTCACCTCTGGTCACTTCCGAGAGGGAGTTAAGCACGTATTGGGGCAGCAGTTCCGCAGACTCCCGGATATGGAGAGACGGATGTTGGGACTTGAGGTCCTCCAAGTGGCGCTGCCAGTCAATGTGGACGTTGGGTTCCACCAGGGGCAGCAACTGGTCCAGCACACGCTTCAGGTCGCCCACGACCGGCGCGTCAGCCTTTACGTTCTTGTCCACTTCGGAAGCGTCCACCTCAACGTGGACCACCTTGGCGTTGGGGGCGAAATCCTTGAGCCGGCCGGTAATCCGGTCGTCGAACCGCATTCCCAGGGCAATAAGCAGGTCGGCCTCGTCGATGGCCAGATTGTTGTAGGCCATTCCGTGCATTCCCGGCATTCCCAGATTGAGCTCATGGCCGGTGGGCATGGAACTGATGCCCAGCAGCGTGGTGATGACCGGTATCTGGGCCTTTTCCGCCAGTTCGATAAGGCGGCCGTAGGTGTGGGAGATCAGGACTCCGTGGCCCGCCAGGATGATGGGCCGCTGGGCTTGGTTGATCAATTCGGCGGCATGGGCTACCTGCTCAGGGTCGGCGTCGCCCGGAGGGTTGTAGCCGGGCAGGTTGGGGAGTTCCGGCCAGATGAACTCGGTCCGGAGGTCTTGCAGCACGTCCTTGGGGATGTCGATCAGCACCGGGCCGGGCCTGCCCGTGCGGGCGATGTGGAAAGCCTCCTTGATCGCAGGAGCAATGTCCTCAACCTCCATCACCAGGTAGTTGTGCTTGGTGATGGGCAGTGTGATACCAGTAACGTCGGTCTCCTGGAAGGCGTCTCTGCCGATGGCGGGCCGGGGGACCTGGCCTGTAATGGCCACGATGGGTATCGAGTCCATCTGTGCCGAGGCGATGCCCGTGACCAGGTTGGTCGCGCCCGGTCCGGAAGTGGCCGCGCACACGCCCACCTTGCCGGTTACGCGAGCGTACCCGTCGGCGGCCATTGCCGCGCTCTGCTCGTGGCGGACCAGGACGTGACGCAGTTGGGGATACTTGGCCAGGGCGCCATAGAACGGAAGAACGGCCCCGCCCGGCAACCCGAAAACGACGTCCACGCCCTCTTTCAGAAGGCTTTCACAAACTATCTCAGCGCCACTCAACTCCATTTCATATCCTTCGCCGCCGTTTTGTTTGATGGCGGGGAAAATTGGGCAACAAAAAACCCATCCCATGAAGGGACGGGCATGAGTTCCCGCGGTACCACCCTTCTTTTCCTAGTGTTGGGGCCGTATCCCAAGGCATTTCACCGTCTGGGGACGGATCCTGTCCGCCGCTCCCTGGGCTGGCATGGCGTTGTGGGGCGGCGTTCTCGCTCGGGGCGGTCAACGGTTCGGAACAACTCAGTGACGTTTAACGGGGTCAACCGCCGCGCTCTACTCTGTTCAAGCGGGCCGCTCCCGGGCGAGTTGGGGGCCCTTCTGCCGCCGGACTCTCACCAGTTGCCGGCTCTCTGTGGCAGGGCGCCCTTAATACTCCCGTTCTTCGCGGATTCCGTCAATTTTCTAGTGGCGGATGTTAACAGGACGGCAGTCCATTGTCAACATCAATAGTGCAGAGGTAACTGTTCAGACTTGATGAGGCGAATTTACCGGGCCGGCGGTTCTACGATTCCGCTGAAAGACACTGGCGCCGGTGGGCTGGCTGTGGCATAAAAGGACAATGGAAACAGGACTGGACCTGACCAAGGCAAGCCGGGAAACCCTGCTGGCAGTCATTGCCGAACAACAGGGGATCATCACCGAACTGAGCCAGCGGGTGGAGGGCTTGGAAGCCCGGTTGTCCGGTGGCGGGCCGGGGGCCAGGATGCCGGGGCATAAGCCTGCTGCCAGGCGCAAGAAGCCGGCGGCGGACGAAAAGAAGCCGCGAAAGAAGCGGCCCCACGGCTTCGCCCGGTTGCGGATGGAACCCACCGGGCGGGTGGTCCACGCCCCGGAGTATTGCCCCGAATGCCATACCGCTCTCGCCGGGGGCTGGGTGCAGCGGACCCGGGAAGTCATAGACATTCCGGCAGCCCCGGCGGAAGTCACAGAGCATGTATTCATAGCCCGGACCTGTCCGTTGTGCCGGAAGCGGCGGCTGCCCCAGGACCCTCTGCAAGGTCTGGCCGCGGGCCGCCAACGCCTTGGAACCAATCTGGTGAGCCTGATGGTGACCCTGCGGGAAGAGGGACGGCTGCCCCTGAGGACCATCCAATGGTATCTGCGGGTGTTCCATCAGTTGCAACTGAGCGTTGGGGCCATCGTCCGGGCGGTCCAGCAGGTTGCCCGGCAGGGAGGACCGGAAGTGGGCCAGGTCCTGGAGCGCATCCGTTCCAGCCCGGTGGTTCACGCCGATGAGACGGGTTGGCGGGAGAACGGGAAAAACGGCTACGTCTGGACTTTCAGCACGCCCAAGGAGCGGTTCTTCCTGCGCCGGGGCCGGGGCGGGGAGGTGGTGGACGAGGTCCTGGGCGAGTCCTTCGAAGGGATTCTGGTGAGTGACTTCTACGCAGCTTACCACCACCACCCCGGACTCAAACAGAGATGTTGGGTCCACCTGCTGCGGGACATTCACACGCTGAAGGAATTGCACCCGGAAGACGGCGGGCTGGCCCGGTGGGCAAAGGGGGTAAAGAAGCTCTACGCCAAGGCCCGGGCGTGGGCTGCTGCGGGAAGGCGGCCACCGTCACGCGGGCAGTTGGTCTTGGAGCAGCGGCTGCTGGCGCTGTGCCTGCCTTTTCTGGAAGACCCGCTGGCGGTGCAAGCCAAGCTATGCCGGCGGATAGAACGGCACATCAAAGAACTGTTCGTCTTCGTATCGCATCCGGAGACGCCATCTGACAACAATGCCGCTGAACGGAGCCTGCGCCACCTGGTGATCAGCCGTAAAATCAGCGGCGGGACCCGCTCCCAACAGGGCAGCGACAGCAAAATGGTCCTGGCCTCCCTCTTTGGAACCTGGCGGGCCAAGGGCCTGAATCCCTTCCTCGAATGCCGCCAGTTGCTCATTTCCCCTCAACCCTGAACAGTTACGTGCAGAGGGGTGTGCGTCAAAGTTTTGGGGAGGCCGGGGATGGGAGTAAAGTAGGGATAGAGACTTGGAAGACAACTGGAGAGGGAGTGAGTGGTATGGAGCCGGAGGAATTGGGGTCTGGATGGCAAGAGTTGAGCGAGGAAGTAATTTCTGGGATGAAGGAGTGGCGGTTGGATAATCCGAAGGCCACCTTTGCCGAAATTGAAACGGAACTGGACCTGAGGCTGGCGAAGTTGCGGGGCCGGATGCTCCAGGATACGGCTTTGGCCAGTGCCTCTGCCGGTTGGAGCGGCAATCAGCCGGGAGAAAGGCCGGAGTGTCCGGGTTGCGGCCGAGAACTGGTGTGTTGGGGCAAGAGGCGGAGGCGTTTGCAAACTCTGGGGAGACAAGAGGTGACGCTGGAACGGGAGTACGGGGTCTGTCCTGCTTGCGGCGGGAAACTTTTGGGAATTATATACTTGACTTCGCAAGATAGGCTCGGTATAATGGTTTCAGTCAATCAAGGGAGATAGTCGCATGATTGATCCGAATGACCCGACAGCAGTAGGCGAGGTCTTCATACGCCACCGCAACAATGCAACTCGCTTGGCTTGTGCGGAAAGCAATCTGGCCGCGGTCAAAGACTTGTTTGTTAGCTTGGCCAATCAACTGGAGAATGCGCCGCATCGCATCGACGTTTTGGCTAACGGAGACCTCTTCTTCGGCACCGCGCTCACCATTCCCACTAATCTCGTAGAGCGTGTTGCCAACGCCCTGAAAGAGGAACGCGAGGCGCGAATCGCCTTCAACTCATCCGCCAAACACATGGAAAAGCTATAATCCAAGGGAGACTGGACGTGGAAACCGAAGGCACTATCAGCACCTACGAATTCTTCCAGAGATTCCCCGATGAACACGCCGCCGTTGAGTACCTGGAATCCCGCCGCTGGCCGGACGGCGTTACTTGCGCCTACTGCGAATCTCCCCGGACTTCCCGCCAGAAGGACTACCGTTACCACCAGTGCAAGGACTGTCGCAAGAAGTTCACCGTCCGCACCGGCACCATCTTTGAGCGTTCCCACATCCCCCTGGACAAGTGGCTCTACGCCATGTACCTGCTGGAAACGGCCCGCAAGGGAATCTCCAGCCTCCAGCTTTCCAAGGAGTTGGGCATCACTCAAAAGGCCACCTGGTTCATGCTTCACCGGCTCCGGGAAGCCCGCGACATCGAGGCCGAGCCTCTGATCGGCCAGGTGGAAGTTGACGAAGCGTATTTCGGCGGCAAGGAAAAGAACAAGCACGAATGGAAGAAGCGCAAGACCGGCCGCGGCACCGTGGGCAAGCAGGGTGTTATGGGCGTCAGAGAACGCACTACAGGGACCGTTAAGGCGTTCCCGATAGCTGACACCACCACTGCCACTTTCGAGCGGAAGGTCAAGGAGAATGTGGCCAAGGGCGCGACTGTCTACACAGACGAACACGCCAGCTACCGGAACCTGGGAGACTGGTACGAACACCAGACCGTGGCCCACAGCGTCAAGGAGTTTGTCAACGGGATGGCCAGCACCAACGGAATCGAGAGCGTTTGGGCCGTTATGAAGCGCGGGTATGAGGGCGTCTATCACCATTGGGACCCCAAGAACATGCGCCGCTACATTGCAGAATTCACGTTCCGGCTCAACGAGGGCAACGTCCGGCTCCACACCATGAAGCGTATCAACAGCCTGATTGACGGGGCATTCGGCAAGAGGCTCACTTACTCTGACCTGATTGCCGATTAGCCTTCTCCCCGGGGCTACCGGCCTTCTTGGGCCGGAACGCCAACACCTTGTCCGTTATCCGGTCCATCGTTTCCTGGTCAAACTTCCCCTCGTCCGATACGGATTCCTGCTTCTCATCGTTCATGCTATGATTCCTCTACTATATCCTCTGGAGAGTCTAATGAGTCTTGAGCATCGGCCTGTTGCAGATTCTCGATATGATCAAGGGTGTGCTGCACCAGCCTTCGAAATTGAGGGATTGCAGGAGCGGATAGATCGCTTTCGACCATACCTGCGGCAGCTTGAAGAAAGAATGTTAGACGACCCGTTGCTCTGTCCTCTAACGGAAGTCTGTCTACCTCCGTCAAAACCATCGCAACAAGATTCGTGAAGCCCGCTTGTGCTTCCACGAATGTGGAACGTGCTTGCTCAAATCGTTGTTCCATTTCCTGCTTCTCTTCGTTCATGCCGTTTTCTCCTGTCACAGACCCCGGTATCATCTACCGGGGTCTGTTGTTTCACGCGGGGCAACCGTGGGAGGCTTAACGGTTGCCCCGCGCTAACTGTGCAGCAGTTAGCTGGTCGTGTTTCACTGGGACCACAATGCGTCTATACTGCTTCAAAGTAAAACACCTCCTTCCCAGGGGTGAGCGTCAAAGTTTTGGGGAGGCCGGGGATGGGAGTAAAGTAGGGATAGAGACTTGGAAGACAACTGGAGAGGGAGTGAGTGGTATGGAGCCGGAGGAATTGGGGTCTGGATGGCAAGAGTTGAGCGAGGAAGTAATTTCTGGGATGAAGGAGTGGCGGTTGGATAATCCGAAGGCCACCTTTGCCGAAATTGAAACGGAACTGGACCTGAGGCTGGCGAAGTTGCGGGGCCGGATGCTCCAGGATACGGCTTTGGCCAGTGCCTCTGCCGGTTGGAGCGGCAATCAGCCGGGAGAAAGGCCGGAGTGTCCGGGTTGCGGCCGGGAACTGGTGTGTTGGGGCAAGAGGCGGAGGCGTTTGCAAACTCTGGGGAGACAAGAGGTGACGCTGGAACGGGAGTACGGGGTCTGTCCTGCTTGCGGCGGGAAACTTTTCCCCCCTGGATGAAGAACTGGAATTATTGCCGGGCAGCCTGACTCCGGGGTTGGAAGAGGTTCTGGTAAGGCTGGGGAGTTGGATGCCCTTCGCCCAGGCACAGCAGTTGCTGTTGGACTGGATGAAGCTGGGTTCCCTTAGCGAAGCCACCGTGAGGCGGCATACCGAAGGGGCTGGGGCAGCTTACGTAGCTATCCAAGAGGAAGAAGCCGGGATGTTGGAACAGGGTGGGGAACTGCCTCGGGATTTGCCTGGTTCAGTCTCAGACCGGTTGGTGGTGGAGGTGGACGGGGCGATGGCGCCATTGGTGGGAGGAGAATGGTCCGAGGTAAAGACGGTGGTGGTCGGGGAGGTGGCTGAGGCGGCAGATGGAGAAGAATCCGGGGTCTTGAGGAAAGTGTCATCCTTTTCCCGGATGACCGGCGCGGCCAGTTTTACCCGGTGGGCTCTGGCGGAGACTCACCGGCGTGGGGTGGATGAATGGGGTCAGGTAGCCTTGGTGTCCGACGGCGCCGAATGGATTCAAGGGTTCGGAGACTTTCATTGTCCCGGAAGCGCCAGGATACTGGACTATCCCCATGCTGTGGGGTATGTGGCTGAGATAGGCCGGGGTGTATTCGGGGAAGGTTCTTCGATGGCCGATGAATGGCAAAGGGAGCAGGCCCACCGTCTCAAACATGAGGGGGCCGGTGCGGTGTTGCCGGCCCTGAGGGCGTTGGTTCAGAGCCAGGAAACCGGCCTGAGCAAACCCCTGGCCTATCTGGAAAAGAGGGAATCCCAGATGCGCTACCGGCACTTTCAAGCCCAGGGCTGGCCCATCGGGAGCGGTGCGGTGGAGAGCGCCAATAAACTGGTGGTGGAAGCCAGGTTGAAGGGAGGGGGAATGCACTGGGCGCGGCCTCACGTGGACCCGATGCTGGGCTTGCGCAATGTGGTTTGCAGCGGTCGCTGGGCTGAGGAGTGGCCCCGGATAGCCCGGCGGATCAGACTGGGGGTTCGCTGCGTGGGGGTTCGCTGCGGCGGAAGGCAGGCGCTTCAGGACACCGGGACACCCGGAGAGACCAGTGGAGCGGCGAATACAGGAGAATCCAAGGGCAAACCCAGAGCGGTGGATGAACCGGAGGCCCCAGTGAAAAGCCCCGCCGGTGTTGCACTATCCGGCGAACTGGAATCCTCAAAACCCCCTCGCCGGCCTGCCGCCAATCACCCTTGGCGACGGTCTCCCATCGGCCACCACAAGTAACACCCAAATTTATGACGCACACCCCCTTCCCAAGGAGGTGTTGCAGTGATAGGGCGGAACGTATTAGACTACGCTGTACGCCGCTCCGAGTGCTTTGCAACACCCCTCGGAGTTTTCTGAAGTCCTCCCGATAGCAGTCGGGGGGGCTTCTTGTGTGGAATTATACCACAGGCTATGGAGTTGCTTGTTGCTCCGTTGGCGGCCCGTGGGAGTGCTGCCCCAGGTCCGAAGACGGTTCCTCGTCGCGTTCCTGGTAATACATCCACTCTTCCACAGCGGGGGGTATGGTCCCGTCGTCGGACAACTCCACTGATACCGGATATGCTATCCGCCATCCTGAGAAGTCTGTGACCGCCCCCTCATATTCGTTGAAATGCTCCAGTCCAGTAGCGATCCACGCGCCGCCGGATTGGGTATGCCCTCCCAATGCAAACGATTTGCTTCCATCAGCCGTGGCCAGGGGTTCGTAGTTGAGATACGCAACGGCCCGGTTTCCCACCATTCCCACTAACAGCTTGTTGTATTGTCCCTTCGCACGGCGGAGGGTAGGCGCCGGTCCAGTTGCCATCGTGGTGAACGAGTTATCGGACGTGGAATACTTGCTGATTACCCAATAGCCGTCGCTACTCACATAGAACCGCAGACTCCCTTCGTTGTTCCCACGCAGGATGAATCCGTAGCTGAAGTTCTTGAGAAGAATTCCAGGTCCTCCGTGATATGGGTTGCCGAAGAAAGCTTCAACAAACACATCTGTATGCGGAACGGCGATGGCCCGGCTGAATTCTATCTCGCCATCGCCCGGCTCGTGGTGGAGGTGTCCGACCATGGGGCCAAAGACTGGGACCAACACAGTCTCTATGGATGGCGTTCCACTACTGCGCCCAGCCAAGAGTTCGGGAATCTGATTCTGGATCGTAGTCTCTGCGATTGCGTAATTGAGTCCTTCAGAGCCGCGTATCTCGAAGGTGTTGATACCGACAACCTGACCACCCGAGTTGAAGAGCGGTCCGCCGCTGCTGCCAGGATTGATAGGAGCATCGTGCTGGACAAGTTGGCGTTTCCTGGTGGAATGGTATCGGAAAGCGGAGACAATACCCTGTGTCACGGAAGGCGGGTCAAGTTCTCCAGTGATTTTGATGGGTCTGACGTTGGCCAGTGGTTGCACGTTGGCATAGGGATAGCCAATAGCGATTACCGGGTCCCCGACGTTGAGGGAGAGAGAGTCTCCAAACGCAGCGGAAGCGCACTGCATGGGTGGTGGGCAGGGCATGCGAATCACGGCCAAGTCTCGCTCATAATCCACCGCCACAATCTCGCCAGTGGCCCCCTGGGGGTTATAGGGATACTCGTAGGCGGTGTTCCAGACCGCGAGTTGGAAGGTCTTATCGTGGCCCACGACATGCTGATTGGTAACGATATAGGCGTAGCTGTTTTCGACCTTAAAGATGACTCCGGTTCCCCGGTCAGCGCCAATAGAAGACTTGATCTTGACGACAGTAGGGCGAACGCGCTCGATCATGGTGGGGGAAAGGAGAGGTAATGCGTCCTGGAGATCAGATATGGTATGAGCAGATAGCGGGGTACAGGCGAACAGGAACAGGGAGAGAAATACCACGGGAAGTAGCGATTTCATTGGTGCCCCCTTGCAGCACGGGTAGACTCAGTTGCTACACGGAGAAACCCTTAGACCGGCAAGAGGGCGTGTTAAGCCACCCATGCCGGTAAGCGGTCGGCCTTAAGGGTTCCGTGTAGCGCAAGGGAGTATAGGGGGCTAGTTGCGCGAAGTCAAGTATATAATTCCCCTCATGAACGGGTTGAATAGGAAGAGCAAATTCGCCCTCGTCAACAGTAAGACGGGATTGGACCGAGAAAAGTAACGGTGTTCAAGTGTCCTCGTTGAAGACAGTGAGGCAGGGTATAACAGTATCTCGCCCATGGGTTCAGCCCCGGGGTTTGGCGGCGTCGCCGTACCAGGGGACGGTTATCCTTCGCCTAACTGAGCAGATTGAAGGGGACGGAGGGCCCCGGTTGAATGCGCGGTGAGTGAAACCGGCTCTTCGCTGGCATTGGGAAGTCTTCGGCAAGGCTTGAGATGAGGACTGTCCGACAACAGCCTTGGCGATGCGGCTTCTTGGTACAGGTGAGTATGGCTGTCGGGGTCGCAAGGCCCGGGTGGTCCTATGCCACAGGTCCAGCGGTAGGTTGATCTCGCGTCGGCACTCTGGACTCCGGTTCCTCTCCACGGCACGGATACGCTGCGGGTAATGGACAATCAGCCCAAGGCGCCAGTGTTACTCATTGGAGGAAAGCGGTGGAGGGAAGCGGTCTTCCTCCACCGGACAGGCATATCGGTCCTTCCGAGAGGTGGCACGGCTAAACTCGCATCCTCCGCAGGTTGGCGGCATCGCCGGTTTCGGTCCTGGCCAGCGCCGTAGCCCGATACGTCAACAGGGACCGCGAGGCGTGAAGCGTGATTCGTCGTAGCGTCCTGACCCGGTAGGGATCCAGCCCACGGGAGCGTTTGAGGCTGCTGAACAGCCTCTCGATGATCGTGCGCTTGGCGTACTGTTTCTTCCACTCGGATTACGCCGTAGTCAGGATACCAACCACCCGCAGGCTCTCATAAGGGTCTTCCCAAATCTCTGGTCGCAGTGCTTCCAGCCATGAGTGCTTTTCCTCTTCAGTTTGCAACCCCCGGCCGGGCAGCGGAAAAGGTGATGGCCGGTCTCAGGACCGGTGAGAATGTAGTACATGGTGACCATCCAGAGACAGGTCGGGGACCCCATGGTCGAGTAGACGCCGCCGTGTCGTCTGGACCCGCCGGACAGTTCGCGGACGTGGATAACCGGAGTGATTCCGTGCCCCAGGACTACCCTATGATTCTCGATGGAATCGTAACCCCGGTCAGCAGGGAGATAGCGAAGTCTCAGCCAGGGAAGGTGGCTTCGCGCCTTGTCCAGGACTGCGGGCATGGTCCGTGCGTCGGATACATTCGCGTCGCCGACGGTCAACCATACTGCCTTCTGTGGAACGCTGCCGCATGGGGATGGTATAGAAGGCTTTTAAGTATGCTAGAATGTAACTCGCCAGTGGCCGAAGGGCCAACATCAGCGGAGGTCAATGACCTTTGCCCGAACGGATTTTCATAGGTGTGGCATGGCCCTACGCCAATGGGCCTTTGCACTTGGGGCACGTAGCCGGGTGCTACTTGGCTGCGGACGTCTTCGCCCGGTACCACCGTCTCAAGGGCAACCAGGTGTTGATGGTGTCCGGGAGCGACAGCCACGGCACGCCCATAACCGTTCGGGCCGAGCAGGAAGGCATTACCCCTGAGGAGGTCCTGAACAGGTATCATCCACAATTCCTGGATACTTGGGAACGCTTGGGGATTACCTTCGACCTGTTCACCACCACCCACACAGCCAACCACCAGGAGGTGGTCCACGACATCTTTACCACGCTGATGGAAGGCGGCTACATCTACACGGAGTCTATGGCGCTGGCATATTGCCCTGATTGCGAACGGTTCCTTCCTGATCGGTACGTCAATGGCACTTGCCCCCATTGCGGCTTCGAGCGTGCGCGTGGCGACCAGTGCGATGGCTGCGGCCGGACGCTGGACCCGATGGACCTGGTGGACTCGCGGTGCATACTGTCTGGCACAGAACCGGAGTTCCGGGAGTCGGAGCACTTTTTCCTCAAGCTGTCGGCCTTCCAGGAACCACTGCTGGAGTGGGTGGAGAAGCAATCTCACTGGCGTCCCAACGTCCTCAACTTCACCCGCCGGTTCCTGGAATCGGGGTTGAAGGACCGGGCCATAACCCGGGACCTGGAGTGGGGCATCCCCATACCCGTGGAAGGGTACGATGGCAAGCGCATCTACGTCTGGTTCGAAGCCGTCATAGGATATCTGTCGGCGGCGGTCGAGTGGGCCAAGTCCTCTGGCAACGAGGATGAGTGGAAGGACTTCTGGCAGTCCGGCCAGAGCCGGTCGTACTACTTTATTGGCAAGGACAACATTCCCTTCCACACCATAATCTGGCCCGCAATGTTGATGGGCTACGGCGGCCTGAACCTGCCCTTTGACGTACCCTCTAATGAGTTCCTCAGCCTGGAAGGCCGCAAGTTCTCCACCAGCGAGAACTGGGCCGTGTGGGTCCCAGACTACCTGGACCGCTACGATCCTGATCCTCTCCGTTACCTGCTCTCCATCAACATGCCTGAGACGGGGGACACTGACTTTTCCTGGGGCGAGTTCGTGCGGCGGAACAACGAGGAGTTGGTGGCGACCTACG
Organism: Dehalococcoidia bacterium; assembly: GCA_965204715.1. Taxonomy (GTDB): domain Bacteria; phylum Chloroflexota; class Dehalococcoidia; order Lucifugimonadales; family UBA3495; genus CATOSP01. The sequence continues at coordinate 211,045 of OZ242009.1, read as the reverse complement.
GTAACCTGGTCAACCGTGTGCTGTCATTCACCTACCGCAACTTCGACGGGAAGACGCCTGAACCCGGCGCGCTCCGCGAGCAGGACCGGGAACTGCTTGACGTAGCCCGGTCGGTGATGGAGGGAATTGATCAGGACCTGCATAGCTGCCGATTCAAGGCAGCCATCGGGCGGGCGTTCGGACTGGCACAGCAGGCCAACCGTTACCTGGACGCGCAGGCCCCCTGGCGGGCGATCAGGACAGACCAGAAGAGCGCTGCCACAACCTTGTGGACCACCATAGCGGTGCTGAACTGCCTCAAGATGGCCCTGTTCCCGTTCCTGCCCTTCAGTTCCCAGAGCTTGCACGAGTTCCTGGGCCTGGATGGTGAGGTGAACGCTGGCAACTGGGACTTTGACAGTCTGGTCGGGGAGATCAGCCCGGGCAACCCGCTGCGCCGCCCCGCCCCGCTATTCAAGAAACTGGACCCCGAGTCGGTTGAAGAAGAAGTTCAACGGCTGGGCGTCACTGTCTAGGGACGTATCCTATCTGCCGCTCCCCGGCCGGCGCCCGTGTATGGGGCTGGCTTCTCGGCGGCTTAGGGGGCAGGGTGCTCAAAGGTATAGATGAGCGTACCTACTCGATCTACGCCCCGATCCAGGACAAATTGGCCCGGGTTGAGGAACGGCTTCAGGGACTGAGGAATACCAGTCCCGATCACCTCCGGCCACTCGTCGACCACGTTCTCAGTTCCGGTGGCAAGAGGGTTCGCCCCGCCATCACTCTGTTAGCCGCGCAGTGCAACTCCCACTATGGTGAAAACCCCATCATTATGGCGTGCGCTGTCGAGTTGCTGCACTTGGCGACCCTGATCCACGACGACACGGTGGACGACTCGGACCTTAGACGCGGCAGGCCCACGGTCAGCAACCAGTGGGGTAAGCATGTGGCGGTCCTCTTTGGCGACTACCTCTTCGCTACCTCGGCAACCTACGTCTGCGACACGGGCAATGTCCGGGTTATCAGGCGGTTTTCCGAGACGATCATGGAGCTTGCCAGCGGCGAGCTCGTCGAGTACTTCAACACCTTCCGCACCGAGCGGGCGCTGGAACTTTACCAGGACCGTATCTACCACAAGACGGCCTCGCTGTTCTGCACCGCAGGGGAGTCGGGAGCCATATTGTCAGGCGCGCCTGAGCCTCAGGTGCAGGCCATGCGGGAATACTGCTACAACATCGGGATGGCGTTCCAGATGGTGGACGACCTGCTGGACGTGCAGGGAGACGCCAGCGAGATGGGAAAACCAGTGGGCAAGGACCTGATGCAGGGAGTGCTTACCCTCCCGACCATCCTGCTGATGGAGAAATACCCTAAAGAAAACCCGGTGCAGGCCCTGTTTGAAGACCCTTCCCACGACGGCAAGCTGGACAGGGTGCTGGAGATGATCAACAACTCGACCATTGTGGACGAATGCTACGAGGTTATAGGGGACTACTGCGCCAAGGCCGCCCAGCGCCTGGAAATCATTCCCGACAGCCCTTCTCGCCAGTCGCTGCTGTCGCTGCTTGAATACATCCGGGAGCGAAGCCGCTAGTCTCTTCTCAAGCCCTCATCCCGGGCGATACGCCCTCCAACTATCGTCAGGACGGAGCGGATGTCCTTAAGCTGGACGTGGTCCGCTGCCGTCGGGCAGGTGTCCAACAGGGCAAGGTCGGCAAGTTTACCTGGTGAGATGGCCCCTTTCCTGTGGTCTGATCCTTCTGATGCTGCCCCGGCTTTGGTGTACATCCGGAGGGCGTCCAACACAGTCAGGTCATGGCTGGTTGCGCTTGGGCCGCTCCGTCCTGGAAGGTATCTGCCCTCTCTTGTTCGGCGGGTGACCGCGCTGTAGATGCCGGGCCAGGGATTGGGGTCGGCCACCGGGGCATCAGAACCGAAGGCCACCGGGACAGACGCCCGGCGCAGCAAGGCGATTGGGTACAGATGAGGGAGCAGGTCAGGCTCGACTTGCTCTATGTAACGGTCGCCGCTCCAGTAGATGAATGCAGGTTGGGTCACGACCGTCGCGCCTGATTGCCGGACCAATTCTTGGAGCGGTTTCGGACATTCGGAGCAGTGCTCGATGCGGTCTATAGCGTGGTCCGAGGGATTCCCATCTACACCGGAAACGGGGCTGGCTTTGGCCAATACCCGGGCGACTGTCGCCACAGCTTCTTGCTCGACGGCGTGGACTGCCACGGGGAATCCCAGTGCGTGGGACTCCTCGACCATCTCCTGAAGAGTCTCGGGCGGGGGGTACAAGTGCCCGGTAGTGAGGGTGAGCATGATTTTGGCGTGTCCAAGTCTAATCCAATCATCGCCCCCGCCCCATTGGAGACCGTTGGCTGCAAGGTGTTGCAGGTGCGGGAAACCCGCCATCATGGTTGTGCGGAGACCGATGGCCCCTTTCTCCCGAAGCCGATGGAACGTCTGCCATTGGGGTATGCCGTTGCCCGGCCCGGCGTCCTGTACCGACGTGACTCCGTACCGGAGCAGCTCTGCGCTGAGGCGGGCCGCTCCTTTCTCGATTTCGGCGTCGCTGCTGGTCCGTCCCAGCCGTTCTCGCAGGTAACCGGACATCTCCAGGAGCAGGCCGGTGGGTCGGCTGGTGGCCGGGTCCCGGTCGATAATCCCCTCGGGCGGGTCCGGAGTATCGGGGTGTATACCCGCCAGTTCCAAGCCGATGCTGTTGAGGACCGAGGCGTGGCCGCTGCGGTGGTTGAGCCTCACAGGATGATCAGGGGCTGCCGTGTCCAGGTCCCAGCGGGTTGGATGGCGGCCTTCGGCCAGAGCCGTGTCATCGTAACCATGTCCTCGAATCCAGCCACCCGCCGGCGTCTCCACTGCACGTTGACGTATTGCCTGCGTCAATTCGGATATGGATGACACAGAGGCCGGTCCGCAGTCCAACCCTTGCATCGCGGCGGCCTGGGCTAGTATGTGGCAGTGGGCGTCGATCAGTCCGGGAATCAGGGTCAACCCCTGGCAGTCGATGACCTCGGCCCCGTTTCCGCGCCATTCGTCTGCCGGGGAACGGTCGCCCACGGCGGTTATGGTGTTTCCGCGTATGGCGACGGCGTTGGCAGTGGGCCTGCGCCAGTCCATCGTATGGACCTGCGCGTTGACCAGCAGCAGGTCTCCCTGGGCGGGGTTCCGGTCCTCTTCCGGTGGAGAAGGTGACATAACTGGCATCCGGCTTTCCGGCGGTTTTCCCTGGCAACCCGAAGGCGGCGACTGCTCCAAGTATACCCTTTGGATGCGGGCAGGCCCAATCAGGACATACTTGATAATAAACACTCAACTATAATGCTGTTATTATATGCATTATCATTGACGAATTAAATCATATTACCTACAATATTTATGAAGCCTACAGGAGCTGTGAGCTATGAGCGATTATTACGAATTGCTAGGGGTATCCAGGACCGCGTCCCAGAACGATGTCCGGAAGGCGTACCGCCGCCTGGCGCGCCAGTACCATCCCGATGTCAATAAGGGTGATAAGGCTTCCGAGGAGAAATTCAAGCAGATCAATGAGGCTTACGGCGTTCTGTCCGACGAGGATAAGCGCCGTAAGTATGACCGGTACGGTGACAATTGGGAACACGCGGACCAGATCGAAGAGAACGCGGCACGGAACCGGCAGAATAGTACGTTTTTCTGGTCCAGCGACGTTGGTTCAGAGCCGGACATCGAGTTCGATGTCGGCGGCGACCACAATTGGAAGAGCCGCTTCTTCCGGGACAGGAGCGGGGCGCAGCCTGAGGTAGAGTTCGATACCGGCCACGGGGGGATATTCGACGACCTTCTCCGCAACTTGCGGAACAACCCCCGGCAGACTCATGCCCAGGAGTTGAGCGCAGAAGTGTCGCTGGAGGAGGCGTTCAAGGGCGCGACGAGGCTGGTAGACCTGCCCGACGGCAGGCGGCTGGAGGTCAAGATTCCCGCCGGTGTGGACAACGGCTCCAGAGTCCGCATCTCACCCGGCGGCAATTCATCGAGTGATTTGCACCTGGTCGTTTCGGTGAAGGAGCATCCCAAATTCCAGAGACAAGGCCGCGACCTGTATGCAGAAGTGGAAGCGCCGTTGGAGGACGTGATACTGGGGGCTGATCTCATGGTTCCGACTCTGACCGGGCGGTTATCCCTGACTATTCCTCCAGAGACCCAGAACGGGCGCAGGTTCCGGCTCGCGGGGCAGGGGATGCCGGCGCTGAACAGCCCAGCCTCCAGAGGTGACCTCTTCGCCACCATCAAGGTGAAGCTGCCCACCGGCCTGAACGATGAAGAGCAGGGACTGTTCCAGCGGCTCAGGGACATCCGGTCTCAGAGAGGAGCCTGAACATGATGATGGAAGACAAGCATAAAGACGAGCCGTGCTTCGTGATCAGCGTGGCGGCCAGGATGGTTGGACTGCACGCACAGACCTTGCGGTATTACGAGCGAGTCGGGCTGATATGGCCATCCCGCACCGTCGGCAGGCAGCGTCTTTATTCAGCCGCCGACATTGAGCGTCTGCAACGCATCAAGACCCTGACCGATGACATGGGAGTCAATCTTGCCGGGGCAGAGGTGGCCATGAAGCTCATGGCCCGGATCGAGGAATTGGAGTCCGAGGTCCGGCAATTGACCGAAGACATTGAACGCCGGTACGGCAATAGGACGCCCCAGATTACCCACCGGCGTCGGGCCAGCCTTTAGTGACAGGAGGTGTCACGATGGTTTTGAGACCAGAGCAGTTCACCGAACAAGCGCAGGAAGTAATCAGAAACTCCCAGGAGATGGTGCGGCGCTACCGCCACAGCCAGTGGGACGTTGATCACGTGGCGCTGTCCCTATTGGAGTTGGAAAATGGGCTGCCAGTGGAAATCCTGAGGGAGATGGGAATCAAGGCCGATGCGGTCAAGTCGCGGCTGCGCCACTCGTTGGAGGCTGCACCCAGGATAACCAACCATGGCGCCCAGATTTACGCCACCCCCAGGACAGCGGCGCTCCTGGACAATGCCAAGAGCGAGGCTGACCGCCTGAACGACGAATACATCGGCGCTGAGCACCTGTTCATCGGAGCCGTCATGGACACCCAGGGAGAGTCGGCAATGGTGTTCAGAGAACTCGGAATCGACCAGGAGAAAGTCTACCAGGCCCTTATGAAAATCAGGGGGAGCCATCGCGTGGACGATCCAAGGGCAGAGAGCCATTACCGGTCCCTGGAAAAGTACACTATCGACCTGACCAAGCTCGCCGCGGATGGAAAGCTGGACCCGGTGGTGGGCCGCGATTACGAGATACGGCGGGTGATGCAGACACTGACCCGGCGGCGGAAGAACAACCCGGTCATTATCGGCGAGGCCGGCGTGGGCAAGACGGCGATTGCCGAGGGCCTGGCAGCCCGGATCATCGCAGGGGACGTCCCCGATTCCCTGAAGGGCCGGTGGGTGCTGGCGCTGGACATGGGTTCGCTGGTGGCCGGGTCCAAATTCCGCGGCGAGTTCGAGGAGCGGCTCAAGGCCGTGGTGGACGAAGTGAAGGAGGCCCGGGGGGAGATCATCCTTTTCCTCGACGAAGTTCACACGATGGTCGGCGCGGGCGCAGCCGAGGGAGGCATGGATGCCAGCAACCTGCTCAAGCCAGCGCTGGCCAGGGGCGAGCTCCAGTGCATCGGCGCGACTACTACGGACGAGTACCGCCGCCATATCGAGAAGGACACTGCACTGGAACGCCGCTTTCAGCCCATATTCCTGGAGGAACCTTCCGTCGAGGAGACAGTGGAGATACTGCGCGTGTTGAGGCCGCGCTACGAGGCCCACCACAAGGTGACTATCGATGACTCAGCGCTGATTGCGGCGGCCCGCCTCAGCGACCGCTACATCGTTGACCGTCACCTGCCCGACAAGGCAGTAGATTTCATAGATGAGGCGGCGAGCAAGCTGCGGATTGACTCAGAGAGTCTCCCGTCCCATCTGAAAGAGATGGAGGACAACATACATCGTCTGGAGGACCAGGAAGAGTCAGCCTCCCAACGCTCCGAGTATGAGCGGGCCGCCCGGCTACGCACGGAACGGCTGCGCATGGAGGAGGAGTTCCGGCGGGAGCAACTGGATACCCTGGGCAGCCGGGCAGTGGACATGGTGGTGGATGAGTACGACATCGCCGAGCTGCTGTCAAGGTGGACCGGCATCCCCGCGGGGAGGATGTTGGAGGGAGAGGGCGAGCGGCTGGTCCACATGGAGGAGGGTCTGCACCGGCGGCTCATAGGCCAGGAAGATGCGGTAATCGCCGTTTCCGAAGCCATCCGCCGCGGCAGGTCCGGTCTCAGTGACCCCAGGCGTCCCATCGGGAGCTTCATATTCCTCGGGCCGACGGGTGTGGGCAAGACCGAGCTTGCCAAAGCGCTGGCCGAGTGCCTGTTCGACGACGAGAGCAACATGGTCCGTGTCGACATGTCCGAGTACATGGAGAAACACACCGTTTCTCGTCTGGTCGGGGCGCCGCCGGGCTACGTGGGCTATGACGAGGCAGGTCAGCTTACCGAGGCAATACGCCGCCGCCCCTACCGGGTGGTATTGTTCGACGAGATCGAGAAAGCCCATCCGGACGTACTCAACATCCTCCTGCAGATCCTGGAGGATGGGCGGCTTACCGATGGTCACGGTCGGACCGTCGACTTCCGCAACACCGTCATCATCATGACCAGCAACCTGGGAACAGAGGGATTCCGGCGCCAACCCTTCGGGTTCCGCACCGACGGTCTGGACCATACGTCGGATGAGGAGCGGCTCCGCGAGTCAGTGAAGGATGCCCTGAAGAGGACATTCCGGCCCGAGTTCCTGAACCGGATCGACGAGACCATCGTGTTCCAGCCCCTGACCCAAGAACAGATTGTCCAAGTGGTTGGGTTGATGGTAAAGGATGTACAGGAGCGGCTGTCAGAGAGGGGCATTACCTTTGAACTGACCGCGGACGCGAGCTTGTGGCTGGCCAGGGAGGGGTTCGACCCGGTGTATGGCGCAAGGCCCCTGCGCCGCGCGGTGCAGAGGCACTTGGAGAACGCCCTTTCCCGCCGCATCCTGTCCGGTGAGGTGCAGGAAGGCGACCACCTGGTGGTGAATGCGGGCGACGACGGTCTGGTATTGAGCAAGCCGGTGCTGGAGGCCCAGTTGGCATGAGGACGCTCGACGGCCGCAAGGACCTCGATCCTGCCCCGGGCCACTTTCCAGCCCTTGGGGGAGTGACCTACGGGTCTGTTGAGATGGACGGCGTAAGGGTCAATTACGCGGAGGCCGGTGAGGGGCCGGTCCTGCTGCTGGTGCATGGAGTGGCCGGCTCCCACGCTATATGGTGGGACAACATCCGGCCCCTGGCGCAGGCGGGTTATCGCGTTCTGGCCCTGGACCTTCCCGGTCACGGGGACTCGGATAAGCCGAGGTCCATCAGCTACGATCCGAACGCCGGGGCTGAACTTCTGGGCCGCTTTCTCACTGCTATGGGTGTAGAGAAGGCGGTGGTGGTGGGCAATTCCGCCGGGGGGTTGATGGCGGCCCTGTTCGCCCTCGACCAGCCTCACAGGGTTGAGCGGCTGGTGTTGGTCGCCACGGGCGGTATGGGTCGGGATGTGACCTGGTTCCTCCGCATGGCTTCCCTGCCGGTGCTGGGCGGACTGACTTACCAGCCAGGGCTATCGGCTATAGGCGGAATGGACCGCAGGGTGTTGTTCCATCGTCCCCCCCCTTTCGCCGACGAGTTCCTGTCCGAACTGCGCAGAGTCCAGGCCCTTCCGGGGTCCCGGCGGGCGGCGCTGCGTTCCATCCGCTCCGGCGTCAACCTTGGCGGCCTTCGGAAGGAGCGGTTAATCCTCGACCGGCTGCCCCGGCTGGAAGCGCCGGTGCTGACCGTCTGGGGAGAGAACGACCGGGTGCTGCCCGTTGAGCACGCTTCGGCAGTCCGAAGCGCTCTGCCCTCCAGCCGGGTGGTAATCTACCCGGAATGCGGACACTGGCCACAAATGGAGAGAGCGGCGGAGTTCAACCAACTGGTCATCCAATTTGTGCAAGGGGAGCTGGACCGGGAGCCTGATCCCCCGAAGCGATGAGGTCTATCAGGCAGGTCGCTTGCCGCACCAGCCGGATAGACTGGCGGCGTAAGGAGAACCGGCTAAGACTGGCCCTTTTCCTGGCGGCCATCGCAATGGTTGGCGCGGCGTATCTGCTGCGAGACCAGTTGACGCTGACCCAGGCGGGTTATGGCGGCATCGCCCTGGCGTCCCTGATCGCCAGTGCTGGGCTCATCATCCCCGTCCCGGCGCTGGGCGCAGTGTGTCTCGGCGGGGCGTTTGCCCTGAACCCGGTGATAGTCGGTCTGGTCGCGGGGTCGGCCGAGACCGTGGGCGAACTTACTGGGTACTTCTTTGGCTACAGCGGACAGGGGATGGTGCAGCGAAGCCGCCTGTACGCGCGTCTGGAACCATGGATGCGCCAGAGGGAATGGTTCCCCCTGGCGTTGCTGTTCCTGTTATCCCTGGTGCCAAACCCGGTATTCGACGTTGTTGGCCTGGCCGCAGGGGCGCTGAGAGTCCCTGTATGGAAGTTCCTCTCCACGGTATGGGTTGGCAAGACCCTGAAATTCCTTTCAGTGGCATATCTGTGCGCCCACGGCTATAGCCGGTTCTTCGCCTAGCGGGAGAGAGGCGGCGGGTGATCATATCCTCGAAACAATGCTGGCAGCACAGCCCCCGAGAGTGTATCCTTGGACTATCGGACGCCCGGTCTTCCATACTTGCTGGACCGCCTGCGACCACTGGCAGCAAGCTACTGCACCACTTAACGCCGTCCGCCGGAAGGGGGATTCCATTGATCCGCAGCATTAACGGCAAGACGCCGAACATTCATCCCTCGGTATTCGTCAGCGAGTCCGCCTACATTGTCGGGGACGTGACCATCGGCGAAAACTCCAGCGTGTGGCCGGGAGCGGTGATTCGCGGCGATTACGGCAAGATAATCATCGGGAAAGCCTGCTCCATCCAGGACAACTGCGTTCTTCATACCGACGACTATTTGGAATTGGGCGACAATGTTCTTATGACCCATGGCGCGGTCGTCCATGGCGGCGTAATCGGCAGCAATGTGCTCTTGGGGATGAACTCGGCGGTGCTGGAGAGCGCCAAGGTGGGCAACTATTGTCTCGTGGGAGCGTGCGCGCTGGTACTGGCCGACAGCGAAATTCCCGACAACTCGCTTGTCCTCGGCGTGCCGGGACGGGTCCGCCCGCTGACCCAGGAGAATATGGAACGGCTGAAGGACCCGACAGCGGTTTACGTGGAGAACGCCAGGGCTTACATAGAAGCGGGTTTGGGGCTGCAAATTCCCCGCCCACAGGCATAAGAAGATTTGCTATGACCAGTGAAAGCCGGAAACTCCCCCTCCCTCTTGAAGGGATTCGGGTGCTGGACGTTACCCATATCGTGGCCGGCCCCTTCTGCTCCATGATCCTGGCGGACATGGGCGCGGAGGTCATCAAAATCGAGCGGCCGCGGACGGGCGAAAGGGCCAGAATCAACACACCGTTCATCGATGTCGAAAACGGGGAGAGAGTCAGCGCCCGTTACCTGGGGGTCAACCGGAACAAGAAGAGCGTGACCCTTGACCTGCGCGACCCGCGCTGCAAGGACGCTTTCGAGAACATGGTTAAGCAATCCGACATCCTGCTGGACAACTGGGGGCCGGGCGCTCTGCGTCGGCTGGGCCTGGGCTATGATGTCTTGTCGTCGCTCAACCCCGCGTTGGTATATGCCAGCATCACCGGCTATGGAGACTCTGAGGGGCTGCGCGGCCCCTACTCCGGCTGGCCCGCCAACAACCCCTGCGTCCAGGGCATGGGCGGATGGATGGAGATCACCGGCGCGCCGGGCGGACCGCCCCAGATGGTGGGGGACAATGTGGGCGACTCGGTGCCGGGCGTATGGACGGCCTTGGGCATAATGATGGCCCTGGAAACCCGCCGGAAGACGGGACTCGGGCAGCACGTGGACATGGCCATGTATGACTGCATGGCCGCTCACACCACCAGCAGTATGCCTCTCTACCAGGCGTCTGGTCAGACCACCGGACGCGCCAGGGAGAACATGTTCAGCGCCCAGCTGGTGCTGCAAGCCAAGGATGGTTACGCAGTCCTGGCCGGAGCGGGCGACGAGGAGAAGTGGGTGGCCCTGTGGGAGTTGATCGGCCGTCCCGAGCTGGGTGAGGACCCGCGGTACCGCGGCATCGACATCAGCGGCGAGTTCTACTTCGAGCATATCGTTCCGGCCATTGAAGAGTGGTCGCAGCACTTGCCCAAGCTGGAAGTGGCCGAGAGGCTGATAGAAATCGGATACTCGATGGGAATGGTGCAAAACACGGCAGACCTGGACAATTGCCCCCACCTGGAAGCCCGCAATATGTTTGTGGAGAGCGGTGACGGCCACGGCGGCCGGTTCCGCACCGTTGCCACCCCCATCAAGCTGACAGGCTGCGCGGACACCCCATCCGCTCCGCCGCCGCTGCTGGCGGAGCACAACGAGGAAGTCCTGTGCGGCATCGGCGGCCTGAGCCTGGAGGAATTAACCGCCATGCAGTCTGATGGGGTAGTTTAGGAAGGAGATGATCTTCCGTGTTCAGAGCGCCCAGGGGCACCAGCGATTTGCTGCCGGAGCAGCAGAAGTATTGGCGTTACATCGAGTCCAAGGCTATGCAGTTGGCCGGGGAGTACGGTTTCGGCCGCATCGACACGCCGGTGTTCGAAGACTCCGGCCTGTTCATCCGCTCGGTCGGCGAGGGGACGGACATCGTGGAGAAGGAGATGTACACCTTTGAGGACCGGGGCGGCGATAGCGTCACCCTGCGCCCGGAGGGTACTGCCCCGGTGTGCCGCGCTTACCTGGAACACGGGATGCACAACCTTCCTCAGCCGGTGCGCATGTACTACTTCTGCCCCGTGTTCCGGTACGAGCGCCCCCAGGCCGGAAGGTTCAGAGAACACCACCAGTTCGGTGTTGAGGTCCTGGGAGACCCCGACCCGTCAGTGGACGCCGAGGTCATCGAGCTTGCGTCAAGATTTATGGCATCTCTGGGGCTGTCTGACATCGACATCCTGGTCAACAGCATCGGCGACCCGGAATGTCGCCCCGCGTACATCTCCCGGCTCAAAGCGTATTATTCAGGCTTCACGGGACGGCTTTGTGAGGACTGCTTGTCCAGGCTGGAGCGCAACCCGCTGCGCCTGCTTGACTGCAAGGTGGAGACCTGCCGCGCCCTGGGTGATGAAGCGCCCCGGTCCGCCGACCACCTGTGCCAGCCCTGCCAGGACCACTGGGACCGGCTGCGGGACTATCTCGCCGTGATGGAAATCTCTTACCGGGTGGACCACCGCCTGGTCCGGGGCCTCGACTACTACACCCGCACCGTGTTTGAAGTCCAGCCCAGGGACGTGGGAGGCCAGTCCACGATTCTTGGCGGGGGACGGTACGATGGGCTGATTGAAGAACTGGAAGGAAGACCCACACCCGGCATCGGGTTCGCCACGGGTATGGAACGCCTCACGTTGAACCTGCAACGCGGCGGCATCGAAGTCCAGGAGATCGAGTCGCCCGCATACCTGGTCGCCAACGTGGGTGCGGAAGCGAGGCCGGCGGCCCTTAAGCTCGCCGCAGACCTCCGCCGGGCCGGTGTCGGCGCGATTCTGAGCAGCGGCAGCAGGGCGCTCCGGGGGCAGATGCGCCAGGCCAACGCTCTGGACGTCCCTTACGCGCTGATCTTGGGCGAAGACGAGATACAGCGTGGCGAAATAGTCGTCCGGGACATGGCAGCCTCCACCCAGGAGACCGTGTCCCTGCAGGACTTCATGGACAGGGTTGCCAACCGCGCACCTTAGCTCAGTATCCTTCGGCCACGTACTCCGGCCGCCTCGCATGTACTGAGGTCCTGCCTGCCCATCGTCAAGACCGCTGGACCGGAAATCCTCCGCTGGTCTAATTTATACAAATTTCAAAAACATGACATTTGCATGTTGATTGTACCCTCCAATTGTTAGAACATGCGTGCGTCGCTCGCCGGGAAGGTCAATGTGCTGACCTAGACCAATGAGCGAGGTCCTTATCCTGAGCTACAAATCTATGGAGGACGGACGCGCGACATGAAGATTTTCTATCGGGGTTACATGATCGAACAGGCGATTCCGGGACTCGATTCCAGGGTATACGGGCGGCTGCCTGACCGGGAAGAACTGACCGGCTGCCCATCCAACCGGTCTGCGATGGAGTGGGTTGACCGGGTGACTGAAGTGGAGGAAGCCCTCCGCACGGACCGCATGTCCCAGTTGGCGATGCTGTAGCCAGGGGGCGGGGCCGAGGTTCTCAATCAGGCAGTTTGGGGCCGGTATTACCGGCCCCTGTTCATTGCTCCTGTTCATTGTACGGGTGGTCCAACCCGGAGCGGTTGGCTTCGTGCGGTGGAGCAAGGAGTTATACTGTCGGGCAGGCTCCGGGGGGTCTCTAGTTTCCGTCGTCCGCCGCCGCGCTCGCAGCGGTCTGGGCGCGGCGTTCCTTTTCCCTGAAGTGAGGAATGACGTACTTGCCGAACAGGCGGATTGAGTTCTTCACCTCGGCGTCTGTGGCCGGACCGGCCTGGAAGATGGGCATAATCTCGTCTGCGCCGATGCGCTCGTAGTTCTCGATAACCTCGATGCACTCGTCGGGTGTGCCGACGCAGAACCTGCCCGAGGACAGCACTTCCTCCGGGCTTACTCCCCGGCGCATCTGCGGGTCCCATTCCACCCTGCGGACGTGGTGCCGGTAGTCGTCAGGAACGTTCCGGGTATCGAACCCCGACCATCCCCGCTCGTAGTTGCGTAGTCTGATGTTGATGTTCCACGCGGCAATCTCAGCGCCCCTCTCCCTGGCCCGCTGCTTGTTCTCGTCGCAGAAACCGATGCTCGACGCCACCACCTGATCGTTTACGAACTTGCCCACCGGTTTGGCGTTCTTCAGAGCCTCCTTGTATATGCCGATGCGCTTCTCCACCGTCTCGTACTGCCCCAGTACGTTGCAAAGGCAGCCGAGTCCCATCTCACCAGCCAACTGGAAGGTGTCTTCCTGGCTGCACGCCGACCACAGAGGCGGGTGGGGTTTCTGCATCGGCTTGGGGATGACCTCGCGTTCCGGGACATTGAAGTACCTTCCCTGGTGAGAGAACACTTCATCAGTCCAGATGCCCGGCAGCATCCTGATCGATTCCTCCCAGATACCGCGGGTGTCCTCCAGGTCGATGCCGAAAGGGGTGATCTGGTATGGGTTGCCGGCCCGTCCCACGCCCACGTCCACGCGCCCGCCGCTCATCACGTCCAGTGTGGCCGTCTTGACCGCCACGTGAAGGGGATGGTGTACTGGCAGGAGCACCACCCCGAACCCCAGCCGCATGTTGGTGGTGTGCTGGCTCAAGACCGCCAGCATGACCTCGGAGGCGCTGGAGTGCGCCCACTCGGTCAGGAAGTGGTGCTCGACGAACCAAACGTGCTCGAACCCCATCTCCTCAGCCAGGATCACCTGGTCAACTATCTCACGCAGCCGCTGATGTTCCGCTTCCGGTGGTGCAGGCCGTGGCACCTGCACCTCGTAAAACATGCCAAACTTCATCTCGACAAAACTCCCGCGGGTCATTCGGAACTTTGAGGCTGCCCCTGACCCGGAATTTTGGCGTATTCTAGGCGGGTATCACAGGGTAGTCAAACGCGAGGTTCGTGCCTGACAGCGGCGGACTGCGGCAGGCCGGATAATACCCTGGAATTGGTGAGAGTCACTTGCCGGGAGTGCAGACTTGAACACGCCATCAAGCCCATCTCCAGACGGCCGCACTATTACGTTCAGCAGGGTAGTTGACCTGTCCCGGACGGTGCATCCGGGGATACCGGTGTGGCCGGGGGACCCGCCGGTGGAGTTGGAGGATGTGGCCCATCTCGCGGGGGATGGCTTTTTTCTCCGCCGGTTCTCGATGGGAGAGCATACCGGGACCCACATGAACGCTCCGGCGAGCTTTCACCCTGGCGGAGATACCATTGATGCCTACGCTGCGGAGCGTTTGGTAGCGTCAGCGGTAGTTATAGACGTGCGTGAAGAAACTCTGACCGACTCTGATTACGCCTTGACCATCGGGGCTGTCAAAGCCTGGGAGAACATTCACGGGCCGATACCGGTGGGGTCGGTAGTCCTGCTCCACACAGGATGGCAGGAAAAATGGGATGACCCCTGCCGCTACCTCGGGCTGGACCCACGTGGGCACATGAGCTTCCCGGGATTTGGAGTAGAGGCGGCCTGCTACCTGCTGTCGGAGCGCGGGGCAGCCGGTCTGGGCATCGACACCCACGGGTTGGAGCCGGGAGCGAGCGAAGGTTTTCCGGTCAACTCGCTGGCGCTGGAGCAACCCCGGCTGGCCCTGGAAAACCTGGCCAATCTTGACCGGCTTCCCCCAACCGGCGCAATCATCGTCGTTGGTATCATCCGCCTGGAGGGGGGAAGTGGTTCTCCGGTCTCGGTAATAGCGTTGGCGCCCTAGCCTTCGAGCCAGGCTTACAGGCGGGCGATTCCGGCCCGGGCGCAGTCCTCGTCTTCCTGGGAAGTGCCGCCGCCGACTCCGCAAGCGCCGTCAACCGCCCCGTTGCGGATGATGGGCACTCCGCCCTGGCCCATGATCATGTGGCCGCCCTCGGCGATGGCGATTCCGCGTGGGGTGGGCTGGTCGGCCCGCTCCTGCAACTCGCCGCTGGTCCGCCCGAAGGCTGCGGAGGCCACGGCCTTGCCCTGGGAGCCGTAGACCCCGGCCCAGATTGCGCCGTCCATCCGGTTGAAAGCTATCAACCGGCCACCGGTATCGCAGACCGCCACGTTAATCTTGATGTTGAGTTCCTCCGCCTTGGCAATGGCCCCGGCGATGATCCTGTTTGCTTCGTCCAAACTCAGTGCCATGACTTACCTCCTGACAACTTGACTGCGCATTTCAATCTCTGGCGCTGCCCAATTCTACTGTCAAGGGTGGCCCTTGCCAACAACCTCAGCCTTCGGGTTGCGGGACAGGGGGCCCAACAGTCGTTGTTGCCAGCCATCGGGAAGAGTACCTGGCGGGGGTACAGGCTTCGCCCGTCGTAGTCGGTGTCCAGAGACCACACGGCGATCTTGTCCTCGCCGCCGGACTCCACGTCGCCGGTCTTGGTGTTGTAGTAGTCGAAGCCCCGCACCTCCACCTGCCTCTTGCCGGTGTCTTGGCCCCGGCTTATGTGGTGCAGGTAAACGTCCGGCTGTCCTATTAGCCAGAAGCTCTCGTTGCTGGCCCGTTTCCGCTTCAGGTCTTCGGTGAGCAGGTCGGCGTCCATCTGCGCCTTCAGCAGGGTGAGGCCCGGCCAGTTGGTCTCGTCAATGTCCTTGGAGGCCTCCGGGTCGAACTGGAAGGCGGCGAACACCACCGCCCACGGCCTGGGAACCAGGGTTTGAGCCTCCTGGATGGCCCATTCCACCTGCCGTTGCTCCAGTGGGGCGTGTTCGGGACCGAAGGACACCACGATCCGCTGCGACTGCCGCGCCGGGCCTTCCTCGCGTATGCGGCCAGCGCCGTCATCGTTGGGCAGGGATTCCCCGTCGGCGTGCAGCCAGCGGCAGCCGGGCATGGCCTCCAGCCGGGCAAACCGGATGAACTGGCCAGCCTTGCCCCGGATGCCGGTCTTCAGCAGTTCGTCTCGCCAGTCGGCTTGGCGCAGCGTCTCGCCGGACCGGCCCACAGTATCGTCCGCGGGTATGGCTTCCGGCGCATTGACCTCATCAATGGGTTTCACCGCCGGGACCGGCACCGCCTCCACGCTGAACGGGCCGGTCACCCGTCGCTTGCTGCTGTCCACCAGCGGTTGGTCATATAGAGTCTCCTGCGGCGCGTGGCGGGCGATGGCGGCATCAACCTCGGCCTGGCTCATCCCCTCGCGGATGTCGGATTGTTGGCGATTGAGCCCAGGGTGATGTGCGGCACGGTCTTGTAGTTGAATCCGCTGCCCACGCCCCCTTCGGGGTGGGCCAGGTCGTAGTACGCAAACACCGCAGTCATCAGCCGCTGCTTGGCCAGGGTAACGCCACCCGGGAGGTGTCGCAGGTTATCCAGCGTCGCCCCCACTGCTCTGCAACGTAGGCGGTGGTGCCGGATCCGCAGGTCGGATCGAACACGAGGTCGCCAGGATCGGTGGTCATCAAAATACAACGCTCGATGACCTCAGTAGAACTCTGGACTGCGTACACTTTATGGATCAGACGGCTTTGCACTGAACCGCTAATATCAGTCCAGAGATTTCCGACAACCGCTATGGGGAAGTCCGATTTGAACCTTCTGTGATTGAGAGTCGCGCCCGATAGACTGGCTCCGGTTGATTTATGGGGGCGGGCTGTGGCAGAATTGGACTGTACCTATCCGGGCGTAAGCGTCGTCAAACGGCCCGTTTCCGGCCCCGATGGTCTCGCGGTCCCCAGAGTGCGATTCACTGCCGGTCCGGGCCCAGTCCCGGGTGCTTTCCCCCAATCAGAGGCAGACCGTGACCACGCCTACCTGGAACTCCGACAGCCTGAGGCGGCTTGTCCAACGCGAGATCGGGGATTACCGGCTCGTGGTCGTCTCCAATCGCCAGCCATACATCCACGAACTTGTCGAGGGCAAGCTGCGTTACGTCGTGCCCGCCGGGGGGCTGACCACCGCCCTTGATCCCCTGATGCAGGAATGCGGCGGCACTTGGGTGGCCTACGGGGGAGGCAAGGGGGACTGGTATGCGGTGGACGAGCAGAACAAGATCGCCGTGCCCCCCGACGACCCGCAATATACCCTGCGCCTGGTATGGCTTACGGAGGAGCAGGAGCAGGGCTATTACTACGGCTTCTCCAATGAGGCGTTATGGCCCCTGTGCCACAACGCCTATACCGAGCCGGTGTTCGACGCCGACAACTGGCAGACCTACCAGGCGGTGAACGACGAATTCGCTAGCCAGGTACTGGACGAAATTGGCGGCCAACCCGCGGCGGTCTTCACCCAGGACTATCATCTGGCGCTGTTGCCGCGCCGCCTCCGCGAGGCCGACCCGGACATTATCACGGGCCAGTTCTGGCACATCCCCTGGCCCAGCCCGGAGATCTTCCGCATCTGTCCCTGGCAGGCGGAATTGCTGGACGGGTTGCTGGGCAACGACCTGCTGGGCTTCCACATCGGCGATCACTGTAATAACTTCCTCGAGACCGTCTCGCGCACCATCGACAGTCGCGTGGACCTGGACTTCAGCCGCATCAGCTACCGGAACGAACCGACCCTGGTAAGGCCATTCCCCATCAGCGTCGACTTCGAGGACGTTTGCCGGAGCGCCGCAAGTCCCTATGTCACCGAGGAGATGGAGCGTCTGTCTGATGAGTTGGACCTGAACGGCATGGTCGTCGGACTGGGTATCGACCGCATCGACTACACCAAGGGGATACCCCACCGCTTCCGGGCTATGGGACGGTTCCTGGAGAAGAACCCCGAGTACATAGGAAAGGTGGTCTTTGTCCAGGCCGGGGTGATGAGCCGTACCAGCATCGACGCCTATCAGCAGTTGGCCGAACAGATAGACGGACTGCTGGAGGAGATAAATACCAGGTTCGCTGTGCGGGACTGGAAGCCGATTATCTACCTTCCCACTGACCTGCCCAATGTTTCGCTCCTGGCCCTGCGGCGGCTGGCGCAATTCTGCGTAGTCAGTTCCCTTCACGACGGTATGAACCTGGTGGCCAAGGAGTACGTGGCCAGCCGTTTCGACGAGGACGGCGTTCTCATCCTCAGCCCATTCACAGGCGCGGCCCATGAGCTGACCGACGCGCTGATAGTCAACCCTTACGCCACCGAGCATTTCGCCGACGCCATCCTGGAGGCGGTGGAAATGCCCTACGAGGAGCGCCGCTCCCGCATGGTCCGCATGAGGTCCATAGTCCGGGAGGACAACATCTACAAGTGGGCAGCCCGGCTGCTGGTCGACCTTATGCAGGGGGCCCGTCGCGCCAGGCGTCCCATACGCAATCGCTGACGCCCGCGGCTTGAGTTCGTTCCCTCACTCTTTCGACGCCCCATATCCATATATCCATGCCCCATCTGTTAAGCGTCTGGCCCAGTGTTGCCCGCCGCATCCGTGATGCCGGGACGGTGATGCTTCTGTTTGACTTCGATGGCACGCTTGTCCCGATAGTGGACCGCCCTGAGCTTGCCGTCTTGGCCCCGGAGACACGGCAGCGCCTCGCCAACCTGGCCGGACGGGGAAATTTCATCACCGGAATCATCAGCGGCCGGAGCCTGCCCGATGTCTCCGCGAAGGTCGATGTACCCGGACTGCTCTATGCCGGAAACCACGGGTTCGAGATGGCCGGGCGTGGAATCTCCTTCTCTCATCCCCAGGCCCGGCAGGTCAGGGAGACCCTTGCCGGGGTGTGCGACAAACTGGGCGGGGCACTGTCTGCCCTCCCGGGGGCTATCATCGAGGACAAGGGCCTTACGTTGAGTGTTCACTACAGGCTGGTGTCGGAACCGGAGCAGGCAACTGTACGCCAGCGGTTTGACGACGTGTTGCTGCCATATACGAAGTCTGGCCAACTGAGGACCACTGCGGGAAAGATGGTGCTCGAGGTGCGGCCCAATGTGGACTGGGGCAAGGGGAAGGCGATAACCGAACTGCAGGGCATGTTCCCGGATGCGGGGCTGACCCTGTTCTTCGGGGATGACGTGACCGATGAGGACGGGTTTGCCGCAGTCCAGGAAGCGAATGGGGTCGCCGTGTTCGTGGGCGCTGCCAGACAACCCACCGGCGCGTTGCATCGGGTGGACTCCCCGGCTGAAGTGTCCCAGGCGCTGGAGTTGTTGGAACAGCTATAGATTGGATGGCGCGTTCAGGCGCGGGGATTTTGTCTATGCGTCAGCGTCCCGCCCCCTTTTCTCCACGGCAATCAGCTTTTCCAGCCGCCGCTTGAACCTGGGTTCCGGGATGAAGCTGGCCCCGAGGAAGGACGAGATAACGTCTTTGGAGAGGTCCAGTCCAATTACCCGCGCCCCCAGGCAGACGACGTTCATGTCGTCGTGTTCCACGCCTTGATGGGCAGTGTAGGTATCGTGGCATACGCAGGCTCGGATGCCCGGCACCTTGTTGGCCGTGATGGATGCGCCGACCCCGCTGCCGCAGAAGATGATCCCCCGCTCCGCCTCGCCGGCCTTGACAGTCTCAGCTACGGCGGCGGCAAAATCAGGATAGTCGTCGTCGTTGTCCAGTTCGTGAGCGCCGATGTCAACCACGGTATGTCCAGCAGACCGCAGCCAGGGCACCAGAAGCTCCTTTAACTCGAACCCGGCGTGGTCTGCGCCGACGGCAAGCCGCATGTCGCTCTCTCCTCGATGACGACTCCGATCCTGGCCGGAGTCAGCATACTTAACCGCTGGTCAAGGCGCAAGTAGCGGCCGAACTCCAGGTCTGGGGCTTGGCAGCCGGCCGGTAAGTCAAACCAACGCGGGTGTCCGTCAGAATTTTGGATAGGGAGAGGATGGAGGGGTAAAATGGCGGCAAAGGACTGGAGAGAGGATGGGTGTGTCTTATGGAAATGAAGGATTGGGGATTGACTTGGCGGGAGTTGAGCGAAGAAGCAATCACCGGGATGAAAGAGTGGCGGTTGCAGAATCCTAAAGCCACTTTTAGTGAGATTGAAAAGGAACTGGACCTGCGGCTGGCGAAGTTGCGGGGCCGGATGCTCCAGGATACGGCTCTGGCCAGTTCCGCCAGGGACTGGAGCGGAAGTCAGCCTGGAGAAAGGCCGGTATGCCCTGATTGCGGCCATGAACTGGCCTCTTCGGGCAAGCGGGAGCGGCGGTTGCAGACCCTGGGGGGGCAGGAGGTCACGCTGGAACGGGAGTACGGGGTCTGCCCCGCTTGCGGCGGGAAACTTTTCCCCCCTGGATGAAGAGCTGGAATTGCTGCCGGGCTGTCTGACTCCGGGGCTGGAAGAGGTTCTGGTGCGGCTGGGGAGTTGGATGCCCTTCGAGAAGGCGCAACGGCTCCTGGTGGACTGGATGAAGCTGAATTCCCTCAGTGAAGCCACGGTAAGACGGCATACCGAAGCAGCGGGGGCGGCTTATGTGGTCATTCAGGAGGAGGAGGCCGGGGCGTTGGAACAGGGCCGGGAAGTGGACTGGGAAGTGGCCGGTTCCGGCTCAGCCCGGCTGGTGGTGGAAGTGGACGGGGCGATGGCGCCCTTGGCGGGAGGAGAATGGGCTGAGGTCAAGACGATGGTGATTGGGGAGGTGGATGAGACGGGTGCGGAGCCTGGAACCCTGAAGGAGATGTCCTATTTTTCCCGGTTGAGCGATGCGGCGGGCTTCACCCGGCAGGCATTGGCGGAGACCTGCCGGCGGGGGGTGGGGGAAAAGGGCCAAGTGGCCCTGGTGTCCGATGGGGCCGAATGGATTCAGGGATTCGGGGACTTTCATTGTCCCGGTGCGGTGCGGATTCTGGACTTTCCCCATGCTGCGGGGTACATGGGGGAGATCGGCCGGGGCCTGTTTGGGGAAGCGTCTTCGATGGCTGATGAATGGCAACGGGAACAGACGCAGCGTCTCAAACATGAGGGCGCCGGTCCGGTATTGGAGGACATCAGGGTCTTGGTCCAAGGCCGGGAAACTGACCTGGGCAAACCCCTGGCCTACCTGGAAAAGCGGGAAGCCCAGATGCGCTATCCGGTCTTGCGGGCCCAGGGCTGGCCCATAGGAAGCGGTGCGGTGGAGAGCGGCAACAAGCTGGTGGTGGAAGCGAGGTTGAAGGGGGGAGGAATGCACTGGGCGCGGCCCCATGTAAATCCCATGCTGGGCTTGCGCAACATTGTATGCAGCGGCCGCTGGGCCGGGGAATGGCCGCGTATAGCCCGGCGGCTCAGAAAGCGGGGCTCCCGGAGTTCCGGCACACCCGGAGAGAAAGCAGGCCCCCGGCGGCGGCTGGCGGCAGCCGGAGAACCGGGGGCCAAACTCAGCCCGGCGGATAGACCGGAGGTCCCGGTGAAAAGCCCCGCCGGGGTTGCACTATCCGGTGGAAGGGAGGGGTCAAAACTCCCTCACCGGCCTGCGGCCAGTCACCCCTGGCGCCGGGCTCCCGTTGGGCGCCCCAGATAATCCCCAAAATTCTGACGGACACCCAACCAACGCCGTCAGGATTACAAAGCCGCTCAGGGTATGCTAGAATGCGTCAGCCCTTCCCCCCTTTTGAAGGGACTCTATCCAGCTATGGCAGTGGCCCCATTGTATTGCCGTGGGGCCGTGTGGTGAGGATACCGGGGGACCGAGGAAGTGGCAACTGTATGATCAAAGCTATATCCTTCGACCTTTACAACACCCTGGTGCGGTTCTGGCCCCCTCTTGATGAAATCCAGCAGGCCGCGTGCCGGGAGTTGGGGTTGGGTGTATCCAAGCCCAACATCAACCAGGGATATGCCGTCGCCGATGTATTCTTCAACCAGGAGAACGCCGCCCGGCCGCTGAGCCTGCGCTCTGATAAAGAACGGTCCGATTTCTTCGCCCGTTACGAACAGATTATTCTGGAGAATGCCGGGGTGC
This sequence comes from Dehalococcoidia bacterium, assembly GCA_965204715.1. Classification (GTDB taxonomy): domain Bacteria; phylum Chloroflexota; class Dehalococcoidia; order Lucifugimonadales; family UBA3495; genus CATOSP01. The sequence goes on along the minus strand of OZ242009.1, from coordinate 189,377 downwards.
CCGTAACCCTTGAACTGGCCAGACAAGTTTGGGATATGGCCATCTCAGTGCCCAAGGACTTTGTCCCCTTTGAAGACACCGTGCCTGCCCTGGCGTCCTTGAAAGAGCAGGGCTACCGGCTGGGAGTCCTCTCCAATCTGCGGCGGGACATAAACCAGATTTGCCTGCAACTGGGCCTGGACCGCTACCTCGACTTCTGGGTAACGCCGATTGAGGCCGGGGCGGAGAAACCCGACAAGTCCATGTTTCTCAGCGTACTCGACCAGGCCAAGGTTGAGGCGAGCGAAACAGTCCACATCGGCGACCAGTACCGCGCCGACGTGCTCGGCGCCAGGGCGGTAGGTATGCACGGTGTTCTGATGGACCGGGGCGGATGGCTGAAGGACGTCACGGACTGCCCGAAAATCGCCTCCCTGATGGAGTTGGACCCGCTGCTGGCCGGTGCGCCCCAGTCCCTTTCCATGAACCACCAGGAGCCCTAGCAGCTCTCCACGCGCGAGACCGGCCGCCCTGGCAGGTCCTTTAGCGCACTCTGGCAACAGGCTGCCAACGGCTGGACACTACCGGAAGGAGCCGACAATGACCATACCGATTCAGCGTCCCGGACAAGATGGCGGTCCTGTGCGGGTTGCCATCTGGTATGACTACATTTGACCTTGGTGCTACATCGGCCTGGAGCGGGTCGAAAAGCTGGAGCAGGAATACAACATCAGCATCGAAGGACGTGCCTACCTGCTGCGTCCCGACACGCCCAAGGAGGGGCTGGTCCGGGAACCTAGGAGCGGCGAGAACCCGGATGAGTTGTCGGAGCCGCTCCGTAGTCAGGCGCGGGAGGCCGGGCTGGTGATGAAGCCGCCCCGGGTTACACCTAATACCATGTTTGCTCTGGAAGCCACGGAATATGCCCAAAGGCATGGCAAGTTCATGGAGTTCCACCAAGCGGCCTACCAGTCGTTCTGGAGCGACGGCAAGGACCTGGGCGACCTGGAAGTAATCAGCGGAATCGCCGACGGCGTGGGACTGGACTCTGCCGATCTGGTCAGGGACCTGGAGGAGCGAAAACTTTCCTCGGTGGTGATGGGACAGTACCAGGAAGCGCTCAAGTACGGCATCAGGGGCATCCCGACCTTCCTGGTTGGAAATCTGCTCTTCACCGGCGCCCATCCTTACGGAGTGTTCCAGGAGGCGATGAGCCGGGTCCTGGGTGCAGGCGAGGACGCCGCTTCGTAGATTGCGTATGAGATCAGGGTTATAGTAAAAGCCCCCGGTCCCAGAATGGGACCGGGGGCTTTTACTATGCGCCTTGTATTCCGCCGCCCAGTGGGGCGGGTTAGCTGTCGTCCGCCGGAGCGGCCGCCGCGACGTCAGTCGCCCCGTTGCCGGACACGTCCGCTTGCCCCCGATTGAGACCATAGTTGATGGCGTACAGGCGGGCGTAGACTCCGTCCCGGCGCAGAAGGTCTTCGTGGCTGCCTATTTCCGCAATCCTGCCGTGGTCCAACACCACGATCTTGTCAGCGTTGCGGATGGTGGATAGCCGGTGGGCGATAACGATTGAGGTACGGCCTACCAGTACACGCCTGAGAGCAGCCTGAATCAGCAATTCCGTGTGGGTGTCGATGTTTGCGGTAGCTTCATCGAGCACGATGATGCGCGGGTTGCCCACCACGGCGCGGGCGAAGCTGAGCAACTGCCTCTGGCCAACGCTGAGGTTGCTCCCACGTTCCGCCAACACTGAGTTGTACCCGCCGTCCAAGGCCATGATGAAGTCGTGAGCGCCCACTGCCCTGGCCGCTTCCTCCACCTCCTCGTCGGTGGCATCATCGTGAAGATAGCGGACGTTCTCGGCCACCGTGCCGGAGAAAAGATAGGGTTCTTGGAGAACCATGCTCATCTGGTTCACCATCGAGGCCCTTTTCACGTCCCGGATGTCGTGTCCGTCGATGGTGATTGCCCCGTTGGTAACATCGGCGAAGCGGTAGATCAGGGTTACCAGGGTGCTCTTGCCTGCTCCCGTGGAACCGACCAAGGCCACGTTCTCGCCCGGCCTGATGTCCAAGTTGATGTCGTTGAGAACGTCAACGCCGGGAACGTAGTGGAAGTTGACGTCCTCGAACTTGACTGCCCCCTCGATGGGCGGCATATCAATGGCGTCTTCCTTGTCCTTGATTTCCGGCTGAAGGTCGATCACCTCGAAAATGCGGACTCCTGCGGCCATTCCCCGCTGCAACTGGGTGTATTGCATTGTCAGGTGGCGTATCGGCTCGAAGAAGCGCTGAATCCACATGGGGAAGGCCACGAGAACTCCCCACTCCGGCTGTCCGGAGCCGACTACCAGGCTGCCCCCCAAGACCACGACCACCCCGAATGCGAAACCGATCAGGACCTCGACGATTGGCTGGAGTCCGCCGGAGAACCGGCTGGCCTGCAGGTTGGCGTCGAGGTGCTCCTGGTTCAGTTCCTTGAAGTGTTCGAGGTTAACATCCTGCCGGTTCAGGCTCTCCACGACGCGGACGCCGGTGATGTTCTGGTTGTACTCGCCGTTGACCATTGCGATGGCGCGGCGGATGCGCATGAAGGAGCGCCGGGCGAACCTCTGCCAGTAGCCGAGGATGAAGAACAGGACCGGGATGACGCTCAGGCATATCAGGGACAGTTTCCAGTCCGCCAGTCCCAGGGCTGGCAGGATCACCAGCATGACCAGCAGGATTCCAGCCAGGCTGAGAATGTCCGCGATGCTCTGCACCATGAGCTCGAAGGTCTCGGTCAACTGGAGCACGTCGCTCTGACTGCGGGACATGATCCTGCCCACCGGGGTCCGGTGGAAGAAGGCCGGCGACAGCTCTTGCAGGTGCCCGAACATCTGGGTTCTCAGGGAGTAGAGTATCGCCTGGCCCAGCTTGGGCATCAGGATGTATTGGACGTACATCGCGCTGCAGTATACGACGGTCACCCCAAGGAATATCAGCGCGACGGTGTGCAGCCGGGCGATCTGACCGCTGTTGATCGCCCATTCGATCCCGAGCAATAGGAATAGGGGGACGCTCACGTTGCCAACTGTGTAGATCAGGATCGCAAAAATCGAGAGGATCGCGTCCCTTTTGTGAGGTCTCAGGTAGGTGAGCAGGCGCATCACGACCTTGTTGTCGTATGCGGAACCCACTACACCTTCGTCGGTGAGGTTGTCCAGGCTGGGGGAGTTCATTCCGCCGGCATGAAGGCCGCGCATACCGCCCATCATGCCGCCGAAGCCGCCCCCTCCGCCCATTCCTCCGCGCATTAGTTGTCACCTCCATCGTCCCCGACTATGGCCGCATCAAGCAGCACTTCTTCCTGGGGACGCAGTTGGAGATCGTAAATCTCCCGGTAGATTCCGCCGTGAGCCATCAGCGATTCGTGGTTGCCCCGCTCGGCCACTTCCCCATCCTTCAGGACAAGGATGATATCGGCCTCCCGGACCGTGCTCAACCGGTGGGCAATGACAAATGTGGTCCGTCCCTTCATGACTGCGGTCATGGCCTGGTGTATCAACCGCTCGGTCTCCACGTCCACGCTTGAGGTGGAATCGTCCAGGATCAATACCGGAGGATTGAGCAGGATGGTGCGGGCGATTGCCAGGCGCTGCCTCTGGCCGCCTGAGAGGGTTACACCCCGCTCCCCGACCCACGTGTCGTATCCGTGGGGCAGGTTCGCTATGTGCTCGTGGAGTTGGGCAACCTTGGCCGCTTCTATCACGTCTTCAAGCGTAGCCTCGGGGGAGGCGTAAGCGATATTGTCCTTGATCGTGGCGCTGAACAGGAAGATGTCCTGCTGCACGATCCCCACATTGTGGCGCAACGAAGCCAGGGTAAACTCCCGGATGTCATCGCCATCCAGGGTGATTGAACCTTCCGTCACATCGTAGAACCGGGGCAGCAGGTTGACGATGGTGGTCTTGCCGCTGCCGGGCGCGCCCAGAATTGCCGTGATCTGGCCCGGCTCCGCGTTGGTCTCCACATGCTGCAATCCGGGAATTCTGGGATCGTAGGAGAAGGAAACGTCGTTAAACCGGACATATCCTTCCGCTCTGCCGAGAACCCTGGCGTTCGGCCTCTCTACCACGGGAGACTCGGAGTCCAGCACCTCGTAAATCCGCCGTCCTGATGACACTGCACGGGCGAAGCTGCCCACTATCTGGGGCGTCATGCGCACCGGGAAGGTAAGCTGGTTCATCAGGAGGATGAAGGTGGCGAAGGCGCCAGCCTCCAGGTTGCCCCTCATTATCTCCCAGCCGCCGTACCACAGCACCACGCCCAGGGTGAGGCTGAAGTAGAGGGTCATCCACGCTACGTTGGTGCCCTGGAGCCGCTCATTGCGGAAATACTCCTGACGCAGTTCTTCGGCCTTGCGGTTGTACTTCTGCCGCTCGTGGTCCTCGGCGGCGAATGCTTTCACCACGTGGATGCCGACCAGGTTCTCCTGGAGGATTGTGACCAACTCGCCCATGACCTGCTGGACGTGCAGCCACATGGCCCGCAACTTGATCATCACTATAGAGGACTGGAACAGGAGGAAGGGCACAAGAATCAGGGTGAACAGGGTGAGTTGCCAATTCAACAGGGCCATGTAAATGACTATGGCCCCTACCCTGAAGGGGACTTCGACTCCCCTAACCATGCCCATGTTAACGAAGCGCCGTATGGCCTCCACATCCGAGGTAACCTTGGACATGAGGTTGCCGGTGTGTTCCTTATCGTGGAAGGCGAAGCTAAGATGCTGCAACTTGTCGTACATCATGTTGCGCACATCGTAGGACACTTTCTGGGAGAGGGAGTCGGTGAGGTATGTCCTGCCAAAGTCGAAGAGGCCCCTGAAAAGGCTAGCCACCAGCAGGAGCAATGCCAGGCCGATAAGGGCAGACTGGGCTACGTCGGTGTGGGCGACGATGATCCCGGATTCCCCAACCCCTCGTGATTCATAGCCTACGAGAAGGTTGATCGCCTTGCCGACGAGGTAGGGGATGAAGAGGGAGAGGCCGAGAGCGAAGACGCTTGTAACGTAAGCCAGGATGAGACGCCCGCGGTGGCGCCCCGCCAGACCTATAACTCTTATTAGTGTTCTCATCTAGCTGTGTATGCCTCAAACTCCTACTGCTGCCGGAGGGAGTGGAAATACACCCGGTTAAGGCATCCTCCGCACAACGGTCAAATTACGGGACCGGCCGGCCGGGGTGTCGATGCAATAGAAACACCGGATGCGGGACCTGCGTCCATTTATACGAAATCCACCGCTAGATCCCCCATCGCCGGACAACGGGGCAATCATAAACCCAATTGCGGCACAATTCAAGCAAGCCACGCGCGGCCAGGGATGCGATTCAACGCCGGGCAGCCGCATGGCTGAGGGTCCGGTAATGCCTGGACTACATCCGCTCCGGAGTGTTCATGCCCATCAATTCCAGGGTGCGTCGAAACACGATCTGCGCCGACTCTACCAGCTTCAGACGGGCCAGTGTCATCTGGCCGTCCTCCGGCAATGAGGAGATCACGCGGCAGTTTTCATAGAACCCGTGGAACGCTGTTGCCAACTCCATCGCGTAATGAGGCAGGTGGTGGGGTTCCAGGGTGCGGGCCATGTGCTCGACCAGTTCCGGGAGGCGGATCATTGTCCTTATAAGGGCCAACTCGCTGGGGTCGTTAAGCAGGGTCACGTTTCCCTGGCTCCAGTCAATGTTCTGACTGCGGGCCAGGTTGAGGATGCTGGCGTTGCGGGCGTGGGCGTACTGCACGTAGTAGACCGGGTTCTCCGACGACTCTTTCTTAGCCAGTTCAAGGTCGAACTCCATCTGCGTCGATGGAGTCCGGGCCAGGAAGAAGTACCGGCAGGCATCGGCCCCCACCTCGTCAGCCAATTCCCGCAGGGTAACGAAGTCTCCCGACCGCTTGGAAGCCCGGACGACCTGGTCCCCACGCTTCAGGGTGACCATCTGGGATATGAGAATGGTGAGGCGCTCCGGGTCGATACCCAGGGCTCCAACGGCAGTTTTCATGCGTGGCACGTGACCCTGGTGGTCCGCACCCCAGATGTTCACCACGGACTGGAACCCGCGCACCATGAACTTGTTGTAATGGTAGGCGATGTCCGAAGCAAAGTAGGTGGGGTCGCCGCTGGAGCGGATCACCACGTTGTCCTTGTCGTCGCCCAGTGCGCTGGAAGTGAACCAGGTGGCGTTGTCCCGCTCCGCCAGGTAGTTCTTCCCCCGCAGCAGGTCCACCGCCCGCTGGTAGTCTCCGTCCCGGTACAGGTCCCGTTCGCTGAACCAGTTATCAAAGGAAACGCCGATGCGGGTCAGATCGTCCCGAATCAGGGCCACCATCTTCTCCCGCGCCAGGTCTCCGATCTCCTTGAGTGCCTGGGCCTCGGGCATTTCCATGTACCTGGAACCCTCGGCCTCAACGATGTCCCGGGCCAGGTCGATTACGTAGTCCCCCCGGTAACCGCCCGAGGGCAGTTCCGTTTGCTTGCCCAGGGTTTCCTTGTAACGGGCATATACCGACCCGTAGAAGGCCTCCATCTGAGTGCCGGCGTCGTTTACGTAGTACTCCTGCGTCACGGCGTAGCCCGCGGCGGTCAGCACGCGGGACAGTGCGCTCCCCAGCACTGCGCCTCTCGTATGACCTACGTGGACCGGCCCGGTAGGATTGACGCTGACGAACTCCACCATCATGGGTTGTTGGCCGCCGAGGTCCACGTTGCCATATTCCTGGCCCCACTCCCGGACCACTTCCACTTGCTGCCGCACCCAACTATCCCGGAGGCGGAAATTGATAAAACCGGGTGGCGCGACTACCACGCTTTCTATGGTCTCACTGTCCGGGATATGCTCCACCAGCGATTCCGCCAATCGCAGCGGATTGATGCGCGTCGCGCGGGCCAGGCGCAGAGGCAGGCTTGTGGCAAAGTCGCCGTGGTCCGGGTTGGCGGGGCGTTCCACCAGGATTTCGGGCATGGTCTCCAGTTGGAGCAGTCCCTGTTGTCGGGCTTGGGTCACCGCCTCCGCGACCAGGTCTCTAACCGTATGCAACAATAGATGAGAGGCCATGAAATCCTTCACTTTCCAGCGGTGTGGAATACCGTTCCGGCACTGTTGCGGGAGGAACGGCAAGCGGCCATAAAGGCCAATAGTAGCATACAGGGAACCGGCCTTCACCAAGTCGGCAACTTCGGATTTCCGGCTTCCCGGACCGCACCGGGGTAGCTTCTACAGGCTGGATGGATGATGATATTCTATCTACGTCATTCGTGCCCGGTCAATTGAGTTGGTCACCGGTTTGCGTGGTGCTCTGCCGGGTGACGGCAAATGGGAAATCGGGGTGCATTGACCCTTGTAGAGGTGGTGTTATGGCAGGCGAAATCGCCCTGGTCGGCGGCGAGGAGTTCCGAGTCAGATGCGAAGAGATGGACCGGGAGATAATGCGGTCGTCCGGGGAACAACCCGCAAAAGTGCTGATAATTCCTACTGCAGCGGTGACGGGACCCGCCAAGGCCGCCAATGACGGTGTGGTCCACTTTGGAAGTTTGGGCGGCGACTCCAGCCAGCTTATGGTCCTGGGCCGCGGAGAGGCCGATGACGAGGACTTCATCCGGCCTGTAAATGATACCGATGTGGTCTACTTTACCGGGGGCAGTCCTGACCATCTGCTGGAAGTCCTCAGAGGCTCAAAGCTGCTTGAGGCCATTCTCTCGGCAGTGGAGAAGGGAGCCGTCCTGGCCGGGTCAAGCGCCGGGGCGATGGTTATGGGTTCCTACATGCGCCGTCCCCGAAGCGGCGGTTGGGTGGAAGCCCTGGGTCTGGCGCCGGGGGTAGTTGTGCTGCCCCACCACGAGAGCAGGAACCCGAAGGAAGTGTCACGGGAACTGACTCCGGACGTGCCTGCGGGGCTGACGTTCCTGGGCATCGATGCCCGCACCGGGTGCCTGGGCCGTCCCGGCGGCTGGAGAGTTGTCGGGTCCGGCAACGTCACCGTTTACCGGGACGGTGAATGGGCAGTGTATCCGTCAGGTGCGCCGTTGCCTGCGGATGTATAGCGGTTGCCGGCGGCGGGATCCCTCACTCCACCCTCTTCCGTGGGGACGGGTCCCGTCCGCCGCTCCCTGGCCGGCACGGCGGTATGGGGCGGCGTTCTCAAGTGGAGAGGGGGAACCGTTCAGCGCCTGCGACCGCGCAATTCTTCCCAAACGTCGGAGGGGGACAGACCGGAGGCCGCCAGCAGGACCAGGGAATGGTAGAGCATATCGGCCATCTCACGAGGCAAGGCGGACTCATCCCGTTGCACAGCGGCAATCGCCGTCTCTCCGGCTTCTTCGATCACCTTCTGGGCGATGCGGTCTATCCCTTCCTGCAACAGACGGACGGTGTAGCTGCCCTCGGGCATGGCGTCTTCGCGGTCTTTGATGACCGCGAAGAGTTCCTCAAGAATCCCCGATCCTTCGTCGGAAACTTCGTACTCCTCCGGGAGTCCCTCCAAAGGGTTGAAAAAACAGGAGGTCTCCCCGGTGTGACAGGCCGGACCGTCGGGCTGGACCTTGAGCAGGATGGTGTCCCCGTCGCAGTCCACCCATGCTTCCTTCAAGTTGAGGTAATTGCCGGAGACTTCGCCCTTGTGCCACAGGTCTTCCCGGCTGCGGCTGTAGAACCACACTTGTACCCCTTCAACGGTGCGTTTCAACGAACCGGGGTTCATGTATCCCAGCATCAGCACCTGCCCGGTGTTGATGTCCTGAGCAATGGCCGGGACCAACCCCTGGTCGTTCAGCCGGATTCTCATGTTTGTCCTCCTGTCCCCGCGTGTGCGGGGGAACTGCGGTTGCAGGGACCAATCCATGGTCTTTCAACGGTCTATCCCCACATGAGCGTGGGCTGGTTTGCGGGCGGGACGCCCGCGTTCCACTAGCCGCTGGCCACTGTCAGGATACCGGACAGCTCCAGCAGGCTTTGTATCTGGAATTCCGGCTCCGGGAGGGCGGGATCAAGGTCTGCGCCGGCGCGGTTCACCCAGACGGTATGCATTCCCACGCCGCCAGCCCCCTGGACGTCCTCGAACTGTTTGTCGCCCACGTACACCGACTCCGCTGCGGATACACCTAGCCGCCTGAGCATGGTCTGGAACAGGTCTGGCATTGGTTTGTAGCAGCGGGCCGCCTCAGAGGACAGCACGGCCTCGAAATTCAGGCCCAGCAACTGCAAGTTGGGGATGAGGTAGCGGTCGTCAGCATTGGACAATACCGCAGTGCGCCAACTCTCCTGGAGAACCTCCAGGGATTCCCGCGTCTCCGGGAACGGCTGACGGTTCGACAAGTCCACGATAGCCTTATTCGCGGCGGCAGCGGGGTCCCCTGTCACTCCCAACCGGGCGAACGCATCGGCGAATGTGGCCCGCCATCCCTCGAAGTAGCTCTCGAAGGGCGCTCCCGGCGTAATTCTGCGGGTCTTGAAACCCTCCTCAGCGGCTTGCCATTCCTCGCCAAGAAGCTGTCCCGTGACTCCCAGTTCCTGGGTCCGGGCTATATCGTTGAAAGTCTCGCTCCACCGATTGCGGTCGTTGTCTACCAGGGTGTCGTACATGTCGAAGATGATCGTGGTGATTTTTGGCATGTTGATGTTGGGTTCCTTCCCGATGTAGCTGGCTTGTGGACTGGTTGGTCTGAGGCTGGTCGAAAGGCCAACGGGCTAAGATTGGGACACGGTTTCTCGCGGGCGTACCGGGATGCCTCTCCCGGCCAGGTAGTCCTTGGCTTCCCCGATGGAATAAGTGCCGTAGTGGAAAATGCTGGCGGCCAGAACCGCGTCGGCCTGACCGTCGGTGAATGCGTCGTACAGGTGATCCAGGGTCCCGGCGCCGCCGCTGGCGATTACCGGGACTGGAACGGCCTGGGAGATAGCGCGGGTCAGATTCAGGTCGTAACCAGCTAGATGCCCGTCGGCGTCCATGCTGGTCAGCAGGATTTCTCCAGCGCCCAATTCCACGGCGCGGACTGCCCACTTCACCGCGTCCAGTCCCGTGGGAGTCCGGCCGCCGTGGGTATAGACCTCCCAGTGGGAGTCGTCGTCTAGAGACAGGTCCTGCGGGAGTGGCCCTTGCGCCTCGGTGGGTCCCGCGACCTGCTTGGCGTCGATGGCAACGACGATGCACTGGTTCCCGAACTGGTCTGCCCCCTGGGACACCAGGGATGGTCCGTTCACCGCCGCCGTGTTGAGGGAAACCTTGTCTGCCCCGGCGTTGAGCATCCGGCGAACGTCTTCCACGCTGCGGATTCCTCCGCCCACGGTCAAGGGAATGAACACCTGGTCTGACACGCGCCGGACCACGTCAACCATAGTGTCCCGGGAATCTGAACTGGCGGTAATGTCCAGGAAGACCAGCTCATCCCCCCCTTCCCGGTCGTACAAGTATGCCAATTCCGCGGGGTCTCCTGCATCACGGATGTCCACGAAGCTGGTGCCTTTGACCACCCGGCCCGCGTCCACGTCCAGGCATGGAATGATGCGTTTGGTAAGCACTGCTCTGTCCCAAGTCCAGCGGTTGCTTTTGGCCACGAGAAGTATAACACTTGAGGTCTACAGCCTTGGAAGGGTCTCGCAAAGCTGAGCAGGCCGTGTGCGAAATCCGGATCACGCTGATGTGATGAGTCTAAGGGCCTCGTCCTACCGGGCAGCATACCGGCGACGTTGCCGGGGCATGGGGCCGGTGCGTGAGGAGGGAATCAGGTAATAGCCTGCACTAAAGGGGGCTGAACAGCGCTATTTGCCAGATTCGGTCACTGGTTCTCTGGGCCAAGTTATTTTGACGACACGCCCTGGCCAGGAAGCGTCACATAGGCTTAATCGTGTTAGTCTTGCACCTGCCTAAGGACAACCGGGTGGAAGATCCAAGTTAGAGGTCAAGGCGAGTCACCGGGAAATTTGGAAGACTCCGGTTCCAAGACTGCATGTTGAACACCACGCATCTCTCAACAATCTGCCGAGCCCACGATCCCGAGAGGGGACCGCGCACGGGGATTTTTTGTTCAATTCATCTGTCCGAGCGTAACTGTTCAGAGTGGAGCAGATATGGGATGGGAGAGGATGGAGTTCAGGGCTTGGCAGGGGTTGCAACCTCGCAAGTGCCATGTGCCGGACAGGGAAGCGAGGACACTCTTGGTTTCGCTTCCTTGCTCCGGGCGGGTGCCGAGGCTGATCTTCCGGCTCACCACCGTTGGGCGCAGGCTGCGCTCCGCTTGCCGAAGCTCCAGAGATACCCGTTGCGGCCTCCTTCCCGCCGGCCCGTTTCGTCCCCGTATATCACCGGACCGGCTCGAATCTCCCGGCGCAACCCAGTGTGTTCCTCCTGGCCCCGCTCTGCTGCACCATGAGTCAACGCCACCAGTTTGCCCACGCTCAGACCCAGTCCATAGCGCCACTTCAGGCAGGGCTGAATCACTCCGAAGGGAAGCCGGCATTCTTCCCGGAGCACGTTTACTTCACTCTGCACTGAGAAGCCCACCCGTTGCCTCCCCGCGGTCAGGGCGCCCCGGTCCGGTTCGGGGACCTATTGCCGGCCGCACTTTGGGCAGGTCCGTTCCAACACCACCTGCTCAGTCACTCGCGCCCGTATTCGGGGTATGGATATAATCTGGCGGCGCCCCCGCACCCTCCCGCCCCCCCAGGGGCGTCCGGCACTCAGGGCAACTGGTTATGGCGCGCTCCGCCTCATTAGATTTAGACCAGTCTGAACAGTTACACACGTCCGCCCGAATTGCCGCCGTCTTCATGGCTGTGATATACTCGGTCGGAACGAGAAGGAAGAAGGAATATAGACTCAGGATGCTAGACGCGGAAACACGGGCGCAGATCACTCAGGAATACCGCCTCCACCCCAACGACACCGGCTCCACCGAGTTACAGGTCGCCATCCTCACGGAACGCATCAAGCAGTTGACGGCCCATCTGCGCGTCCACAAGAAGGACGTTGCCTGTCGCCGGGGGCTTGTAACGATGGTGTCCAAGAGGCGCAGGCTCCTGAATTACCTCACCAAAGAGGACGTAGGTCGATACCAATCGCTGATAACCCGGCTGGGATTACGGCGATAACCTTCTCAAGGCCCTTGCAGCACCCTGCCCCAGGGTGCTGTTTCATGTCTAGCAATTCCCCCCTGAGTGAAGCGAGGTAGCTTAACTATCATCATGCCCAAAGTCGTCGAACGCGCCGTCGGGCGCGAAGAGTTGATCATCGAGACCGGCAAGTTGGCCGGCCAGGCCCACGGTTCTGCAACCGTCCGTTACGGCGAGACCATAATCCTTGCCACCGCGGTCATGTCCGAGAAGCCAAGGTCTGCGGACATGGACTTCCTGCCGCTGACGGTGGACTACGAAGAGCGGCTCTACTCCGCCGGGAAGATTCCCGGCAGCTTCTTCCGCCGGGAGGGCCGTCCCGGTCAGGAAGCGATCCTCACCTCGCGGCTGGTGGACCGGTCCATTCGTCCCCTGTTCCCCAAGGGCCTTCACAACGACGTCCAGATGACCATCACCACCCTCTCCGCCGACGGCGAGAACCCGCCGGAAATTCTGGCGATGGTGGGGGCGTCCGTCGCGCTGAACCTCTCCCAGATTCCCTTCGCCGGCCCCATCGGAGCCACCCGGATCGCCTACCGGAATGGGGAATACGTGGTGAATCCCACCTACTACGAGATGGAAGACTCGCAGCTCAGCATGGTGGTCTCCAGCACCGCAGACGCCATCCTAATGGTGGAAGCCGGGTCCGAAGAGGTCTCCGAAGAGGTGATCCTGGAAGGCATCAGGCTGGCCCACCAAGCGAACCTGGAGGTCATCGGACTTATCAATGAACTGTCCGAGGGTCTGGCCAAGCCCAAGGTCGAAGTGCCCCACGACGAGGAGGAAGCGAAGGAGCTTGACTCCCGGATTAAAGCCATACTCAACGGACGCCTGACCGAACTCCTGGAAGAGAACCCGGAAAAGATGGAGATGGAGGAAAGGGAGAACCGCCTCTCCGACGAGGTTGCCGAGCAACTTGCCGAGGACTTCTCTCCCGGAAAGATAGCCGAGGGGTTCAAGAGCGCCCTGCGGGAGGCGGTGCGAGGCCGCATCCTAGACCGGGGCATCCGCCCCGATGGGCGCAGCACCACCGAAATCCGCCCCATCTCCTGTGAAGTGGGGCTGCTGCCCCGGGTCCACGGGTCTGGCCTGTTCACTCGCGGCCATACCCAGGTCATGTCTGTCGTCACCCTAGCCTCACTGTCCATGAAGCAGACGCTGGACACGGTCGGTCCGCTGGACACCAAGCGGTTCATGCACCACTACAACTTCCCATCCTTCTCCACCGGGGAAGCCCGGCGGGTGGGCTCCCCTGGACGCCGCGAGATCGGACACGGCGCGTTGGCCGAACGAGCCGTCCTGTCCGCGCTCCCTTCCGAGGACGAGTTTCCTTATGCTATCCGCGTAGTCTCGGAGGTGCTAAGCTCCAACGGCAGCACGTCTATGGGCAGCGTCTGCGGCACTACGCTGGCCCTGATGGACGCCGGGGTGCCCATCAAGAAGCCGGTGGCAGGCATTGCAATGGGCCTGGTAACGGATGATGACGGCCGGTTCGCCGTCCTCAGCGACATCCAGGGCGTGGAGGACTTCCTGGGAGACATGGACTTCAAGGTCGCCGGCACCGCAGACGGCGTGAACGCCCTGCAGATGGACATCAAGCTGACGGGACTGAACGAAGAGATATTGGCCCAGGCCCTGGAGCAGGCCCGCACCGGACGCCTGCACATCCTGGACAAGATGAATCAGACTATATCCAGCCCACGCACAGAGATGAGCGCCTACGCTCCCAAGATGGTCCGGCTCCAGATTCCCGTCGAGAAGATCGGCACTCTGATTGGGCCGGGAGGCCGGGTAATCCGGGGCATCTCCGAAGAGACCGGTACATCCATCGACGTGCAGGACGATGGCGCAGTCACCATAGGCGGGTCGGACTCCAGGATGCTGGAGATAGCAAGATCCAAGGTGGACAGCCTGACCCGGGAGCTGACGGTGGGGGACATCTTCACCGGCAAGGTCACGCGGCTGACCAACTTCGGGGTCTTCGTGGAATTGCTGCCTGGCCGTGAGGGCCTGGTGCGTAACGGCGATCTTGGCGAGTTGGAGTCGGACGTGGAGATGGGCCAGGAAATCACCGTCATGATCTCCGAGATTGACTCCCAGGGAAGGCTGAACCTCTCCCGGCGCGCCTTATTCGGGGATAACGGGAGTCCAACCCCCGCCCCGGCCCAGCGCTCCGGCGGCAATAACTTTGACCGGGGACGAAGGCCCGGAGGATTTAACGGCGGGCGCGGCGGCCAGGGAGATCGGGGGCGCCGCCCCGGAGGACCAGGCGGACAGCGTGGCGGCCCCAGGTCCGGCGGCCCCGGCGGCCCTGACCGTCGCTTCCTCGGCGGTGGCGGAGGCCCCAGACCCGCCCGGTAGCCAGTGGTCGTCCAGCATAGGAACTGCGTCAGGTCTGGACAACAAGCGCCGGGTGCGGATACTCTGCACCCGGCGCTTCCTAATTGCCGCATTTCCTATGTCCTGGGGGCTATTGCCCTCGCAAGCGGCACAGTTCCGACCGGAGCCGTTCAACTTCCGCTTCGGCGGCCCGGCGGGCGTCCCGCTCCTCCTTGAGACCAGCCAGGTCAAGTCCCGTCGCCGGGTCGCGGAAGAACAACCGCCGCTCCCGCACGCGCAGATGCAGCCCAAGGACCTGGCTGTATCCCTGTACCACTCCATCCGGCGTTTCGCTTATCTCCACGGGGTGGTACCCGCCCTCAACCAGAGTCTCCCCCGCCAACTCGTAGCCGTGATAGCCTCCACCTCTCGCGTCGAAGCGCCAGTATTCCTGCACTCCGATGGCCTCGTACAGTGCCGGCTTGTATCCGGTGTCCCGGTCATGGGTGCTCCTCGAAGCCACCTCCAGGGCGAAGTCCAGGGGCTTGCCCGCCTCCCATACCAGGTAGGCGTCCCGGTCGAAGATGGCCGCAGCGTCCACCCCGAAGGAAACGTACAGGTCCGGGGCCACCTTGCACCGGACGCGGTCGCTGCGGTCGTAGTAGACCTCGCCGCCGGCGTCCACCAGCACATCTGGGCGACCGGAGAAGTAGTCCATCAGGATGTAGGCGCAGTCGATGATGGTGGGGCTTTGTTCCATGCCGTCAGGCTTCTTCCTGGATTCCGGATAGCAGAAATCGTCGGAATAGTCCCGTTGGTAGGGGATGAAATCGCGGGTTGCGGGCGCGGTCTCTTGCGATGTGATGGAGGTCATAGGGGCCTCAATACGGGCGGGTGGATGTCTGTATCGCAAGGGCAATCATAGCATGGACCGAGTTTGGCGCGAAACGCGCCCGCTCCAACTTCCACGCCTGTCTAATCCGTGCTAATATCCCTGCTGATATTCGTGGTTCTCAAGCAGGATATGGCACTGCAAGGGGGTAGATATGGCGGCCATTCGGGTGGTTGTCAATGGCGCTACCGGCAAAATGGGTACGGAAACCGTCGCCGCCGTCAGCCGGGACGATGGCATGGAACTGGCGGGTGCGGTCTGCCGCCAGGAGCGAGGGCCTGTGCTGGCAGTCTCGGATGGCGGTGAGGTCCCGCTTTCAACCGACCTTGCGGCCATGCTGCGCGAGACTCAGCCTGACGTGCTGGTGGACTTCACCAACGCCACAGTCTGCATGGAAGCTGCCATGCAGGGGGCGGCCGCATCGACCAACCTGGTGCTGGGGGCAAGCGGACTCACCGACGACAACCTGCAACAACTGGACGCGGTGGCCCACGACAAGAACATCGGCATCGTGGTCGCCCCTAATTTCGCCCTCGGCGCGGTGGTTCTGAAGAAACTGGCAGAGGAGGCTGCGGCCTACTTCGACTACGTGGACATCATAGAGGCCCACCACGAGGCCAAGATCGATGCTCCGTCGGGGTTTGCCGTCGCCCTGGCCCGGAGCCTGGGAGACCGGAAGGAGTTCACCCGTAACCAGACCGAGCGGGAGAACCTGCCTGGCTCCCGGGGCGCGGAGCACAACGGGGTCACGGTACACAGCATACGGATGCCGGGGCGCAGCGCGCACCACGAGGTCATCTTCGGGGCACTGGGTCAGACCGTATCCCTGCGGCACGACACCCTGGGGCGCGACTGCTACATGCCGGGCGTCCTGCGTTGCATCCGCGAGGTTGTGAACCGTCCGGGTCTTGTGGTAGGCTTGGAAAATGTCCTTGGCCTGTAACCGGGCCAAATTTACCGTTTAATCTGATCTGGGGACGGATCCTAATCCCCCGCTCCCCGGCCAGCAGCCGGGTATGGGGCGACGTTCTCAGGAGGAATCCGTGCAAGACCTGACCCTGGGCGTAGTGGGCGCCACCGGAGCCGTGGGGACCGAGTTCCTGAAGATTGTCGAATCGCGCTGGTCATCGAAAGGGGAACGGCGGCTGCCCAAGCTCAAGGCGCTGGCCTCCAGCCGTTCCGCTGGCCGCAAGCTCAAGGCCGGCGGCCAGGAACTCGTGGTCGAGGAGACCACCGAGGAGTCCTTTCGGGACATCGACATTGCCTTCATATCCGTCAGCACGGAGATGAGCCGCAAGTTCGCCCCGATGGCTGTGGCTGCCGGGGCAACGGTAATCGACGATAGTTCCGCATTCCGCATGGACGAGGACGTTCCCCTAGTCGTACCGGAAGTCAACGGCGCGGACGTGGAAGACCACCGGGGCATCATATCCATCCCCAACTGTTCCACCACGCCCATTGTGATGGTGTGCCATCCCTTACAACAAGTTAATCCAGTGGTGCGTATTGTAGCCGACACCTACCAGTCGGTTTCCGGCGCGGGCGGCGCGGCGATGGATGAGCTAAGGCAACAGACTGGGCAACTGCTCAACGGCCAGGACAACGTGGAACCTGAGGCGTTGGACCACCAGATAGGCTTCAACGTTATCCCGCGCATCGACCGATTCCTGGACACAGGGTACACCAACGAAGAGCAGAAGATGGTCCAGGAGTCCCGCAAGATTATGCATCTCCCGGACCTGCGCGTATCCGCTACCTGTGTCCGGGTGCCGGTTCTCATATCCCACAGCGCGGCAGTCCACATCGAGCTTGAAGAGCCGATGTCCCCGGAGGAGGCGCGGGAGATTCTCAACGCGGCCCCGGGCGTCACCGTGCTGGACGACCCGGAGCGTGGTGTCTACCCGATGCCCTGGGACGTGGCCGGTACCGACGACGTCTTCGTAGGTCGCATCCGCCGCGACCTGTCCCATCCCAACGGTCTGGTCATGTGGGTCGTGTCCGACAATCTGCGGAAGGGCGCGGCGCTCAACTCCATACAGATAGCTGAAGAGTTGGCAGCCCGCGAGTGCCTCAGACCCCAGACCGTAGCAAGCGGGTCTTAATCAGTCCGGCGCCCCGCCGGGAAGAAAGGTTGGCCAGCAATGTCCTCAACCGGCACAGCGTTGCAGTTGCCTCTTTCCAGCCCCTTGATCATCAAAGGGGAGGAGGGGGCTGCCACCGGGGGATTCGTCTTCGAGCGGGAGAATCCGGCCAACACAAGGGAGGTCGCTACCGCCGCCGCCGAGGGAAGCGTCGAAGATGTGCGGGCCGCCATAGACGCGGCAAGGGAAGCCTTCGACTCCAACACGGAAAACTGGGTGTACAACTATAAGTTGCGGGAGCAGGTGCTTTTCCGCACCGCCCAGTTGATGCGGGAAAACGCCGACCGCCTGGCGAAAGTGGTCAGCCTGGAAGTGGGTATGCCCATGCGCCAGGCTGTGCCCCACGTGGCCGCCGCCGCCGACATTTTCGATTTCTACGCCGGGCTGGCGGGAAAGATTTACGGCGAGACCTTCACCCTGCCCACCGGGTCGATGATCAACCTGGTCAAGGAACCCATCGGCGTGGTTGGGCTGATTACTCCCTGGAACTTCCCCCTGACCCAGACGGCAAGAAAGGTAGCCCCTGCCCTTGCAGCCGGCTGCACGCTGATAGTGAAACCAGCCAGCTACACCCCTGCGGCTTCCTACGAGCTCATCAAGCTGATGCACCAGACGTCCCTGCCCGCGGGAGTGGTCAACCTGGTGTCCGGTCCGGGCCGGCTGATAGGTGCGGAGATGGTGACCAGCACCAAGATAGACAAGATTTCCTTCACCGGGGAGACGGGCACAGGCAAGGACATTGCGGCCCGCGCGGCCCACGACGTCAAGCGGGTGAGCCTGGAGTTGGGCGGCAAGGCCCCCTACGTGATCTTCGATGACGCTGACGTAGACGCGGCATCCCGCGCCGCCATCTTCGGGATGTTCAGGAACGCCGGCCAGGCCTGCGGCGCGACCACCCGGTTGATCGTGCAGGAAGGCATCCACGACGAATTCCTCTCCAGAGTCGTTGAGTTGACCGAGGGCATCGAGGTCGGGGACCCGTCCCTGCAATCAACCGATATGGGGCCGCTGATTTCCAGTTCCCAGGAGCGGGTGGTCCAGGAGTACGTGGACTTCGGGATGGACGCCTTCAAGCTGGTTACAGGCGGCAACAAGCTCCGCGGAGAGGCGTTCGACAACGGGTATTACTTCGAGCCAACCATCTTCGATGAGGTGGACAACTCCTCACGTCTGAGCCAGGAGGAGATTTTCGGCCCGGTGGTGGCCGTAACCACCTTCAAGGATGAGGAAGAGGCGATACACCTGTCCAACGACGTGGACTTCGGACTGGTGGCCGGCGTATGGAGTGCGGACTATCCCCGGGCCATGCGCGTCGCCCGCCGGATACGGGCCGGGACAATCTGGATTTGGGACAATTATGCCCAGCCGGTGGAAGGTATCTGGGGCGGGTACAAGCAGAGTGGCATAGGCCGGGAGTTGGGTTACTATGGTCTGGAAGACTTCCTGGAAGTCAAGCAGATTTTCACCGACGGCACCGGCCTGACGATGAAACCTCCTTATGCCCAGGTAATCAAACAGTAGGAACCAATACCAGGAGGCGGACCCCATAAGCAGGTGGGGCTGGCAACGGCCGCGCTTGGGAACCGTACTTCAAGAGGAGGCCCGACATGGTGGAGATTGGCAGACTCATAACAGCGATGGTCACCCCGTTCGACGAGCAGGGGCAGGTGGACTACGAACAGGCCAAGAGCCTCGCCAAGGCGCTGGTAGCCTCCGGCAGCGACGGCGTCATCGTATCGGGCACCACGGGCGAGTCTCCGACCCTGACCACCGATGAGAAGCTGCGGCTGTACGGCGAGATCAAGGACGCCCTCGGCGAAAGCGCGGCGGTGATTGCCGGCGCCGGCAACTACAGCACCAGCGAGAGCATCGAGTTGAGCATGGAAGCGCAAAAGCAGGGCGTGGACGGTCTGCTTCTGGTGGTGCCCTACTACAACAAGCCTCCCCAGGAAGGGCTGTATCAGCACTTCAAGGCCATCGCGGCCCACGTGGACCTGCCCTGCATGGTCTACAACGTCACCAGCCGCACCAGCCTGAACATGTCAGACGCCACCACCATCCGCCTCAGTCACATCGACAACATCATCGGCGTTAAGGAAGCTGGCAGCGACATGGACCAGGTGACCCGCATCATCGACGGGGCCAAGCCGGGGTTCAAGGTCTGGAGCGGCAACGACAACGAGACCTTCTACATCATGGCCACCGGCGGCTACGGCGTTGTCTCCGTTGCCTCCCACCTGGTCGGCAGCCAGATCAAGCAGATGATGGGTCTGCTCCTCGAGGGAGACGTGGAGGGCGCAGCCGCCGAACACCGTAGGCTGCATCCCCTGTTCAAGGTGCTGTTCGTCGTGTCCAACCCCATCCCGGTCAAGTACTCTCTGAACCAGGTTGGCTTCAATGTTGGTGAACCGAGACTGCCTCTGATTCCCGCGGACGACGCCTCCGCGGCCCAGATCCGGGATGTTCTCGTCAACTACGAGATCGACCTGCCCGTACCGGCCTAGCTACCTGTACCCAACCCGGACAGTTTATGCAGCCAGCCCCTCGGAAACGGGGGGCTGCTGTTTGCTTGCGTAGAGCACGTTCCAAATCTATGCTCAGGAGCGCAATATGCCAGTGCTGCAAGATTTTATCCGCCGGTCCTTCGAGACCCACTGGGAATGGATGGAGCGGTATGTGGACGGACTGACCCAGGCCGAAATAGAGTTCCGGCCCAACGACCAGTGTCACTCAATCGGGTTTATTCTGTGGCATTATGGACGTGCGCTGGACATGTGGGTGCAGAGCCTGGCCAAGCAGGAACCGCAGCTATACGAGACGGGATGGGCGGAGCGTCTCGGTTTCCAGCCGGAGCCGATGAACGTGGGGTTCGGTTACACCGAGGAGGACCTGGCAAACTGGACCTGCCCAGGCAAGAACCTGCTCCTGGAATACGCCAATGCCGCCCGGGGGAACCTGCTGGAGTTCCTGTCCCGGCACGACGACACTTCCCTGGCAGAGACTACGATGACCAACCGCCGCGGCGAGACCATCGCCATCGGCGACATGTTCCGTATGCTGATCTGGGAGGTCAACCAGCACGGCGGGCAGGCGGGCTACCTCCGTGGGATGCAGCGGGGTTTGAACCAGTAGGAAATTCTACCCTCCGGCGCCGAGCTCATGCTCGCCAGAGTCGTAGCGTCCTGGATTCATCTCCATTGCGTCAGGGGAGTTACGTTGCGCTCGCCACAGCCGGGGGCGTCAAGGCTAGTCCTCTCCCCGCAGACCTGACTAGGCCGAACCATACCGTTACCAGCAGGCATACCGCCGCGGCGATGGTTATTGACAGCGGCCAGCCTACCCAACCCGCAGCCGCAGCCAGCGGCAGCGCGCCCAGGTAGTGGAAGCCGGGGGTGAAGTGCAGCACTCCCATTACCCTCCCACGCACCTCCGCCGGCGACGCCAGTTGCAGGATGGTGGTGGACAGTGGCCAGACCGTGCCCAGGCTTAGCAATCCCACCACCAGGAACAGCGCCCATGCCCCCCAGAACCAGGTCGTCCAGGCGAACATTGTCAGTGTTATGCAGAACAGCCCCAGGCAGCCCAGCAGCCATCGGTACAACCAGGCCCGGCTCATAAATGTGAGGGACAGGTTGCCGATAAGGGAGCCGATTCCCGATGCCAGCAGCAGCAGTCCCGCCTCATAAGCGCCGCTGTCCAGTTGGTCTTTGGCAAAGGCCGGTATAACCTGCAGGTGGGACATGCCAAACCCGCCGAATGAGCAGGCCAGCACGATCACGGTCAGCAGCACTGGTGCGTCCCGTATATGTATGAAGCCGTCCAGGAAGTTCCTGAGAAACGGCCCCCGGTCCCTCTGCTGAGGACGGGCCGAAATCCTGAGCCGGGTCACGCACACTACGCTGACCGCGAAGAAGGAAGCGTTCATAAACAGGGCCGCGCTGATGCTCAGCCCGTCGATAACGGCCCCGACCAGCGGCGGCCCGGCGATCCTGCCCATATGTACCGCGGCGTTGAAGTGTGCTACAGCATCCAGCAGTGTCCCTTCGCCCACCAAGTCCGAGAGCATTGCCACCCGCGCCGGTTGGTTCAGCGCCTGCAACACTCCCAGCACGGCCCCGCTCAGGTAGATGTGCCAAACTTCCACGGCGCCGGCTGCGGTAAGTGTGGCCAGCGCGGCGACAAGCGCTCCCACCAACAACTGAATAATAATCAGCAGCCGCTTCCGGTCCATCCGGTCGGCGATGACTCCGCCCACCGGCAGCAACCCCACGTTGGGAACGCCGTAGATGAACAGGACCAGTCCAAGCTGGGTCTTGGAGCCGGTCACCTCCAGTACCAGCCAGCCCAAGACCAGGAACTGCATCCCCTGGGAGATTGACTGGACGGCCGACCCTGTCCAGTACCAACGGAAGTTCGCTGACCGCCAAGGCTCCAGCATCCGCCGCGCGTAAGACGCGGTGCTCTGTCCGCCGGAGTCGGATTCTACCAAATCGGAGTCCCTATAATTCCATCTCTCCGTCCTGGATTACCTGGGCATTGGACTCGGAACATACTACAGGAACCCGTCGACTACTGTAACCATTCAAAACCCAAGACTTCACGGAGGCTGCGGATGCGCGTATATCCGTCCCCTGCTTCGGGTGACGTCCCGTTCCCGCCTCTGTCCAGCCACACAGCCGGCATCCCTGCCCCCATTGCGCCTTTGACGTCGTTGTCAAACGAGTCCCCGATGTGGATACATTCCGCGGTCCCGCATCCCATAAGGTCTGCCGCAGCTTGGAAGATATCCTTGTTGGGTTTCGATATGCCCAACTCTCCCGATATAAGGATGTGCTCAAAGAATTGGGCTAGGGCCAGGGTCTGCAATTTGTTCTTCTGCTGTACTGAATCGCCGTTGGTTATCACGCTCATGCGGACTTCGCGTTCCCGCAATGTTTCCAGGACGTCGACCACTTCCGGGAATGGCGTCCAGTTGGCCTCATAAGTCGCCAGGTAATCGGAGAAGATTCGGTCCGCTTCTTCATGGCTGACTGGATGCAGCACTACATCGCTGATGCGCCGTCGTCTCTGTTCTTCGAAGCCGATGTTCCCGCGAAGGAACTGGTCCATGTGCTTTTCGGACGCGGTTTCCCAGTCTTTAGCAAATGCTTCGAGAGTCGATGCCCGGAGGATTGAAGAATACTTTTCGTATAATACTTGGGCCGCACGCTGCTCCGCCAGCACATGGTCGAGGAGAGTCCCGTCCAGGTCAAAGAAAACGGCCTTTACTGACGGCTCGGAGTCATGTTGGTTTGTTCCCATTTAACCGGCGTCCACCAGGTCTTCGTTGGAACCTTCAATGTGCTTGCCCAGGTACGGGTCAAACCTCTGCCAATGCTCCCGCAACTGGGCGTCGATGTCCCGGCCTTCCCGATCCTGCACTTCAGCCTCGAAGATTTGTCCTACTCCCTCGACTGTGTCCAGGTTGAAAATGGTGTTGTCCTGCCGCCAAAGTTCCCTCTGTTTGCGGACTATGACTCTGACGCCCAGAGCGGTGTCGAGAATTTCTTTGACCTGCCCGTTGTCCACGCCCCATACCTGGAACCGGCTGGTCCTGCCCTCGTTTTCCTGGCGGTCGTAGTAGTAGATGACGTGCGACTCTGTGCCCTCTATTCGCAGTTTCAGCCGCCGTGTGCCAGCACCGTCTCCAGAGCCGGGCAGGTGGTAGAAGAAGTCCACCTGTTCCTTTGCCTCGACGAACTCTGCCCCGAGGTCACGGAGCGTCCGGCGCACCGGACCAAAGTCCGGGCAGAAGGCTTTAATCTCACGGTTCAGGCGCATTTCCATAACTGAGTCCCCGCCGGACTGCCGATGTTGCAATGTCGGCACCCAGGCTGGAGGAGCCGAAATGCCGGTCGATTACGCAAAGATTATCACCATAGAGCTGGACAAGCGCGGGGGCCAACCTTGTATTCGAGGCTTGCGCATGACCGTCCATGACGTGCTGGAGTATTTTGCGGGAGGGATGTCGTAGGACGAAATCCTGGAGGATTTCCCGGCCCTTAACCGGGAGGACATCAGGGCATGCCTGGCGTTTGCCGCTGACCTGAAGCCCCAGCCTATAGATAACTTCCCGGTATGAGACTGTTGTTCGGCCAAAGCCTTTCCCACAGGCTTACATCGGCGCTTCGAGACTTAATCCCGGTTCGATTCATGTCCGGGACATTGGTCTTAGGTCAGCCGGTGACCTCATAATCTGGTCATACGCCCGTGAACACGGTTATCTGATTGTTTCCAAGGATATGGACTTTCGGAGACTTAGCGCTGACCTCGGGCATCCTCCGGAAGTCCTCTGGATTCAGCGGGGCAAAGCACCAACATCCGGCATAGAGCAATTACTTCGGCAGTAGTGGGCCTATGGGAACAATGAGCACAGACTTGGTTTCCGGCTCAAGACTGGAATCATCGATGTTAGCTGACCCGCTTGCGACGCCCCGACTGAGCCGAGTATACGCCGCTACTCATAGTGTATGCGAGGGTCGATCCAAGCGTAGGCCATGTCGACCGCCAGATTGGCGAACATGAACACAAAAGCGTAGATCAACACGAGGTTCTGTACGAGCAGGAAGTCACGCTCGCGGATTGCCTCAATCATAGTTGCGCCCAAGCCCGGCACGTTGAAGGCGACTTCCACCACCACCGAGCCTCCCAAGAGGCTGCCCATCAACAAACCGGACAGGGTTATTACTGGCAGCAGCGCATTGCGCAGTGCGTGGACCACGACAACCGCAGACTCTCCAAGCCCCTTGGCTCTCGCTGTACGAACATAGTCTTCCCGGACTACCTCCAACAGCATCGAGCGTGTCAACCGTGCGATGGTGGCCGAGGCCGATGAACCCAATACTATCGCCGGCATGATCGTTATCTGAAGGTTTTGCCAAGGGGCCTCCCATGGCATTACGACGCCCATCGGCGGCATCCAGTCGAACACCAGCACGTAGGCCAGCACTACCAAACTGGCGAGCCAGAAATTCGGGGTTGCCAGGAACAGAATCGTGGAGAATCTGGCGATGTAATCTAGGAAGCTGTTCCGCTTGAGCGCGGCCAGCACGCCCACCGGAATTCCAACTACCCATGCGAAGAGCACGGACATGATAGCTATCTGAGCCGTGATCGGCCCTCTGTTGGCCAGCAGTTCAGCGTTGGGGTAGCCCTTGAAGAAGGACTCCCCCAGATCTAGTCTGACTATGTCCCAAAGCCAGACTAGAAACTGGATATGTATCGGTTTGTCCAGGCCCAGCTTGGCCAACATTATCTGGCGGTCAGCCTCGGACAGAAGTCCCGCGCCTTCCTCGCCCAGCATGGCGGCGAGCATGTCCCCTGGCATGATGCGCATGGCGACGAAGACCAGGGCCGTGGTGCCTAAGACGGTAGGGACCGCGTATAGCAATCGTCGCGCAAGGTATTTGTGCATTGCTAGGTGGTCCCTCTGAGGCGTGGGTCGACTGCATCCCGTACGTTGTCGCCCAGCAGGTTGAACGCTAGGACGGTAACTACAATGGCAACTCCCGGAAATACGACGAGCCACCACAGGGGCTTAAAGGTCGCCGTGACCACCCCGCCGAGCAGGTTGCCCCAGGTAGGTGTAGGCGGTGGTATGCCGAGACCCAAGAAACCCAGGCTTGCTTCGGCGATAATGACCGTCCCCAAAGAGGCTGTGGCAAGCACCAAAACGGGTGCTACAGTCTGTGGGGCAACGTGGCGCAGCATGATCCGCATGTGGGAGCATCCCACTGCTCGAGCCGCCTCGACGTATGGGTATTCTTTAACCGAGATGGCGACTGACCGGGTAACACGAGTCGTGGCGGGAATCCGCACGACAGTCAATGCGATCAGAATTGGGATAACCCCCGCGCCCATCGCAGTCAGGAGCGCCAGAGCGAGCACCAGACCCGGAAACGCCAGGATTACCTCCATCACCCTCTGGGTAATCATATCGAAGCGGCCGCCTATGTAACCGCTGGCCACCCCTAATGCCATCGCGATTGCTGTGCTCATCACGACCACGGTCAAGGAAACAAAGAGGGACACCCTTGCGCCGTAAATGATGCGGCTTAGGAGGTCTCTACCCATGTAATCGGTTCCAATCAGGTGTTGTGCCGAGGGTCCCTGTCTCGCCTCCAGCACCTTTATCCGGACCGGGTCATATGGCGAAAGCACCGGAGCCGCGATTGCGACAACGATGAGCAGAACTATGGCGAGCCCCATTGCCCCGCCGACCGGATAGCGTTTGACGAACCTGACAACAACGCCGACGACCGGCGCACCGTTACTGCGGGCGGTGTTGGCGCTCGTTGCCAAGGCATCAGTAGGTGGCCCTGTCATGGAGCAAAAACTCCTCGGCCGCTGGATGTGAGGCCTGTTTTTACCATCAGCTTCAGCGTTATGTTACAAATTGTTGCCGAGGCTGCCGAAAACTTCGGCAGCCTCGAATCAAAATGGCTCTATGCCTGACTGTTATCGGTCAAGCCAGAGCGTTTGCCGGTCGAAGTACACATACCTGCCCAGAGCGGGGCCCCGGCTGGGGAATCCTTTGACATAGGGCCACCACATGTGTCCGTCGACCTCCCAGCCGCCGGTCATCTGAGGAATTTCCCGGTCCAAGACGTCGAATGCCTGATGCACCAACTCTTTCCGCTTGAGGGGATCGAGCTCGGTGTCCACTTGGTCCATGATGGCGTCGAACTCTGCATTGGACCATCCGCTCCAGTTCTGTGCACCTCCGGTACGCCAGAACACGTTCATAAAGTCAGAGGGATCGTGCAAAGTTGTGAACTGAGCGCCGCTGGTAATGCTGAACTGCTGTTCCTTGGCTCGCGCTATCCAGACCGACCAGTCCAGGGTTTCAAGGCTTAGGTCAATGTTCAGCGTGTCCTTAAGCACGGCTTGTACGAACTCCGCGTGTACCACCACGTGTTGGGGGCTCCCCGTGGTCATGTCAGATTTGAAACCATTGGGATGGCCTGCTTCAGCCAGCAAGGCCTTCGCCTGAGTAATCCGGGCTTCCCGGTCAGGGTTGAACGCCGGTAATTTGCTCAACTCCGAATCCGACAGCGCGTATGCGTTCCCCGGCGGCGCCCATCTGCCCTTGGCCGGGGTTGTCAGGTCCGCGGTCACCGCAGCCCATTCGTCGCGGTCGATGACTAGGTCTATGGCCTTCCGGACTCGCACATCATCAAACGGCTCGACCTGGAGGTTGAAGTAGATCGCGTGGACGATGGGGACTATAGCCTTCTCGCCCTGGATTCCCTTGTCCAGAGCCAGCTGATAGTCCACCGGGTTGTTGACCTGAAGAGTGTCCAACTGGCCCACTAAGAATGCGGCGAATCGACCCGCTCCCAGTATGTGGAATTCAATTCCGTCAAGATATGGCAGGCCCTCGTTCCAGTAGTCCTGGAACTTCTCGTACCGGATCAACTCTCCTGCCTTGAGCTCCGCCATCTGGAACGGGCCGGCTGCCGGGTGCATGACGTAGGTCTTCAGGTCATTGTTGTACTCGTCCAGAACCGCCTTGGGGAAAATGGCGTTCCAATCAGAGGCGATGAATCTCTGTATCTCCGCCGAGGTTTCCGTGAAGGCGAATTGCACCGTCAGGTCGTCCACTGCATTGACTTCCTTGATACGGCTGAACCAGTCCTTCCGGTAGCTGAGCACGCCCTCCGGCGGGTTGTGGATTCTAGTCCACGACGCTACCACGTCATCCGGTGTGACGGGGGAGCCGTTATGGAACTTGGCGTCGTCCCGGAGGTGGAAGGTTATGAGGAGCCCGTCGTCGGAAACCTCCCAGGAATGGGCGAGGCCCGGCACGATGGTCAATCCGCGGTCGAAGGGGTTCACCTTGATCAGGCCCTCCAGCCTTGGCCCTACAGGACTCAACACCGAGGAACTTGGAGACTGGTTCACATCCCAGGTGCCCGGAGTGCCCGACCTGGTCTTGAGCACCCCGCCGCTCTTAGCCAAGGGGTCACGGCGGATAGCGGGGGCGGCGATGCCGGGAACCGGCGTCGCCACTACAATCTTCTCCTTCACCACTTCCTTGATCACTTCTTTTTCTACTTCGACTTCCTTGATAACTTCCTTTTCCACGACCATGGGCGTCGCAGCGGCCCCTCCGCACGCCACCGCGGCGAACATGGCCAACACTGCGGCCCAAGATAGGAAGCCGACTTTCATAAGCTCTAAGGCCCTAATGCTACGAGAATCGTTACATACCATGTAATCCCTCCATAGATCATCGGAATCATCGCCGATGAATGGCCGTATCCTAGTGATACACGTTGGTGATGTCAAGACAGCCCCTTTGCGTGTAACTGTTCAGACTTGATGAGGCGAATTTACCGGGCCGGCGGTTCTACGATTCCGCTGAAAGACACTGGCGCCGGTGGGCTGGCTGTGGCATAAAAGGACAATGGAAACAGGACTGGACCTGACCAAGGCAAGCCGGGAAACCCTGCTGGCAGTCATTGCCGAACAACAGGGGATCATCACCGAACTGAGCCAGCGGGTGGAGGGCTTGGAAGCCCGGTTGTCCGGTGGCGGGCCGGGGGCCAGGATGCCGGGGCATAAGCCTGCTGCCAGGCGCAAGAAGCCGGCGGCGGACGAAAAGAAGCCGCGAAAGAAGCGGCCCCACGGCTTCGCCCGGTTGCGGATGGAACCCACCGGGCGGGTGGTCCACGCCCCGGAGTATTGCCCCGAATGCCATACCGCTCTCGCCGGGGGCTGGGTGCAGCGGACCCGGGAAGTCATAGACATTCCGGCAGCCCCGGCGGAAGTCACAGAGCATGTATTCATAGCCCGGACCTGTCCGTTGTGCCGGAAGCGGCGGCTGCCCCAGGACCCTCTGCAAGGTCTGGCCGCGGGCCGCCAACGCCTTGGAACCAATCTGGTGAGCCTGATGGTGACCCTGCGGGAAGAGGGACGGCTGCCCCTGAGGACCATCCAATGGTATCTGCGGGTGTTCCATCAGTTGCAACTGAGCGTTGGGGCCATCGTCCGGGCGGTCCAGCAGGTTGCCCGGCAGGGAGGACCGGAAGTGGGCCAGGTCCTGGAGCGCATCCGTTCCAGCCCGGTGGTTCACGCCGATGAGACGGGTTGGCGGGAGAACGGGAAAAACGGCTACGTCTGGACTTTCAGCACGCCCAAGGAGCGGTTCTTCCTGCGCCGGGGCCGGGGCGGGGAGGTGGTGGACGAGGTCCTGGGCGAGTCCTTCGAAGGGATTCTGGTGAGTGACTTCTACGCAGCTTACCACCACCACCCCGGACTCAAACAGAGATGTTGGGTCCACCTGCTGCGGGACATTCACACGCTGAAGGAATTGCACCCGGAAGACGGCGGGCTGGCCCGGTGGGCAAAGGGGGTAAAGAAGCTCTACGCCAAGGCCCGGGCGTGGGCTGCTGCGGGAAGGCGGCCACCGTCACGCGGGCAGTTGGTCTTGGAGCAGCGGCTGCTGGCGCTGTGCCTGCCTTTTCTGGAAGACCCGCTGGCGGTGCAAGCCAAGCTATGCCGGCGGATAGAACGGCACATCAAAGAACTGTTCGTCTTCGTATCGCATCCGGAGACGCCATCTGACAACAATGCCGCTGAACGGAGCCTGCGCCACCTGGTGATCAGCCGTAAAATCAGCGGCGGGACCCGCTCCCAACAGGGCAGCGACAGCAAAATGGTCTTGGCCTCCCTCTTTGGAACCTGGCGGGCCAAGGGCCTGAATCCCTTCCTCGAATGCCGCCAGTTGCTCATTTCCCCTCAACCCTGAACAGTTACCTTTGCGTCACCAGGACGATTGCATGGTCAGAGAGGGAGCTGTACAAAGGGAGAACAAGTGAGAGATGGGGGGTGTTGATATGGAGGCGGCGGAATCTCTGTTCCAGTGTTTGGGGCAGGTGGCGGATCCCAGGAAGCCCGGAGGGGTTCATCATCCCTTCCAGGCCATTCTCCGGCTCACGATGCTGGGCTCGGCTTGCGGCCAGACCACCTTGACCCACATCGCCCTCTTCGCCCGGATGCACTGGACGACACTCAAGGAGCCGCTGGATTTCGTGCGGGACCATCCGTCCCATGTCACCACCATCTCCCACACCCTGGCCGGAGTCTCCTATGAGCAGTTGCAGTGTGCGCTGACGGGATGGGTGGCCCGGGTGGTGTCGGACCAGGAGATGAGTGCCTCGGTGGACGGCAAGTGGGCCAAGCAGTCCACTTGCACCTGCTCACCAGGCTCCGTCTCAAACCGCATCGTGGCCTCGGGCTGTTTGCGCTGCCGCCGCGGGCGGACATACTGCACCACCGTCGAGTAGCTGCCCTGGCACCCCAGGGTCTGGACCTCCCGGTCCAGCACCCGGCAATCCAACCCTTCCGCCATCCGCCGGTCGATATACTCAGCGTAGGAGTCCCAGCTTCGACCCGCGCAGAGGCGCGGCCTGGGCCGCATGGCTTCCGGGGACTTCAGATACTTGCAGACCGTGTTGCGGGACACGTCCAACTCCTGAGCAACCCTCCGGATCGAACGACCCGCTCCTTTCATCTCGTAGACCTCTTTCACTTGTCCCACATTTAGCAACGTGTTTGACGTACCTCCGCAGAGTGTCTGCGGATAATGCCATTAACCTCGGGTGGTCATTTCTATCTTGCTACTTTCGCCCATTTTCAACTTGCTACTAACACGGGAGTCAGGAACGTATCCGAGAGGTCTCGGGCCCCGGAGATTCGCTGCTTACCCGGGATGTGACCCGGCAAACAGGTGCGTGTGATCGTGGAGGAATTAACAAAGATTTAAGGACGTTCTGAATAAACTCCCATATGGTTTGATTTAGGAATGCTCTGAACAAGCCTGCTGAGGCTTGCATATTCGATCTTGGGGCCGAGGGTTGGCTTACAGGTCTCTGAGTGAGCAAGAACCTTCCTGCGGGCTGGCTTCGCTCCCCGGCATTCGATGAATCGTACGTCCTTCGACCCGCCTCTTTGGGCCTCGGTCTGTCCTGATGGCGCACGGCCCCCACGGTCCGGCTACCGGCATCCTGCCAGTTGGACCTCCGCTGTCAGCAGATTGCCCAGCCCAAACAGCAGCGCCAGCCGTTGCGTGTTCTTCATCAACCCCCGGTAGCGTACCTTCCCATAGCCAAACAGGCCCTTCACCCTCAGGAAGGGATGTTCCACTTTGGCCATTACCAATGCCTTTGCCTGCTCCGCCAGCGCCTCATCGCTCCCAGGGTCCAGTTGGCGCCTCTTACCCGGACGCATGGCCACCAGCCACGCCACCTCTAACCCTTGGTTCTCCTCCCGCTTGTGCACCCCCTGGTAACCAGCATCGCCCCACACCACCGTCTCACCACCGTGCAGCAGGTTGTGCGCCTCCGTAATGTCGTGGCTATTGGCCGCCGTGGCGCTCATGCTGTGGACGATGCCCGTCTCCGAGTCCACCCCAATGTGCGCCTTCATCCCGAAGTGCCACTGGTTCCCCTTCTTCGTCTGGCGCATCTCCGGGTCCCGCTCCCGGGCATGGTTCTTGGTGGACGGAGGCGCCTCGATGATGGTGGCGTCCACGATGGTTCCCTCTGTCAGCTTTAGATCCTGGGACTCCAGGTGGGCGTTGATCTCCTCCAGCAGGCCCGGCCCCAGATTGTGCCATGGGCAAGGCCCGTTTTGGGGGGATTCAATGGGCCGCTTTATAGTCAGCCTTATGCCCCATGTTTCCTCGGTCAGCCCTTTCCGCTCGCTGCGTCAACGGCGGCCTTGGCCGGCAGGTTGAAGGGTCACAGCAATGCGTTCAGGACCCAGCGGCATTCCGGCAGCGCAGACTCCGGAACCCTAGAATAGCTCGCTAAACGACGGCGCCGTCCTTTTCGGGCGGCGGGCCAGATGGTCTTATGCTATCGTTCTAGCCATTAGCTCCAGCGACGGAGGCTGATAATGGGGCAACGGTTGTCGTGCCTCCGCAGGAACAACTTGGACGCCGGCGCGGGACTGACCCCGCAGACCCTGCATATCGATTGCCACTTGCCAACGACCGCTGAGCACGCGGCTCGGCCGGGGCCTGCCGATTACCGAACTGCCGTTACTTCGAGCTGGACACCTTCGTGTTGCTGGATGCGGCTGATGACCTCAAACAGGTTGCGAGCGTAGGGATTGCCAGTCGGCCCGAACATGCGCATGAGGCTCTTGGGCGGCTTGTCGGTAAGGGACCCAAGCTCCTCGAATCCCATGGTGGAGTTGATATAGTCTCGAAGCAGTATCTTGCCCGTCTCGACATCCCCGGCAAGCAGACATTCGACGCCTTCCTTCAGCAATCCTTCTCGAAACGCCGGGTCTCGCTCCGCGCGGGCTTGCACGGTCTCCTTGAAGTCACGGGTGAGCGGTATATCTCATACCTCCTGCTGCTTGCGACGTCTGTACTCTTGCCAGAGCTCGCGAGCATCCTCAATGTCCCTCTGCTGGCGTGCCTTGGTGCTACCGCCAAGCAGGACTATCAAGGTGTCTCCGTCTCTGCCGAAATATGCGCGCTAGCCTGGACCAACGTTGACACGGTACTCCAGCACCCCGCTGCCGACACCTCTCACATTAGACAGGTTGCCAGCCTCCATGCGGGCTAGTGCGGTCCTGACCCTGGCCGCCGTCCCAGAGTCGAGAGCGTCGAACTAGCGACCTAAGGGGCTTCGGACGCGACCGTCAATTATTCTCTGATATCGGCCATCCGGGATATGGTAACGTATATGTTACCAAAATGCAATCCCGGGGAGGCCCTCAATCAGCCAGTTCAGGTGCTGTCGGCGGAAATGTGCTGGAGCGGATACCAAGGCGCGGGCCGTCGGCCTCTACGGACGCCACTGATTGAGCGTTCAAGACCAAGGTCAAAGGGCTGCGATGATTGGGGAGGAGTTCGATACTGTTCAGGTCTCAAGTATAAAATGGTACCCCTGGAGGGACTCGAACCCCCGACGCGCGACTTAGGACGCCGCCGCTCTATCCTCTGAGCTACAGGGGCTGGTTGGTGGAGATAGGGGGGCTCGAACCCCCAACCTCGGCATTGCGAACGCCGCGCTCTCCCAGTTGAGCTATATCCCCAGCTACAGGCGTTGCGGAGCCGCTTGCTCCCGTCGGCCTTGCGTTAAATCGTAAGGCGAGTCTCTCTCTGATGTCAAGTCGCGGATGGTTACGCAAACGCCAGCCTGCGCTCGTTCAGGCTCACGAAGCGGTCTCCGCTGCCCAGGACTACGTGGTCCAAAAGCTCTATGCCCAGCATCTTTCCGCAGGATATCAGGTCCTTGGTGATGGAGACGTCCTGAGGGCTGGGCGTCGGGTCGCCGGAGGGATGGTTGTGGACCACGATGATTGACGGCGCGTTTTCACGTATGGCGGGACGGAATACCTCAGCAGGCCGCACCACTGAGCTGTTGACGTTCCCCACGTATATCTCCGGGACGCCCAACACTTCGTTCCGAGTATTGAGCAGCAGGACTCGCAGGTGTTCCTGGTCCAACGTCGCCATTTCCGCAATCAGGAGGTTGGCTACGTCCTGGGGTGACGATATAGTGGGGCGCTCCGAAGCGGACAGGGACACGGAGCGGCGTCCCAATTCCAGGGCAGCCAGAAGCTGGCACGCCTTGGCCTCGCTCAACCCACGCTCCCGGCAAAGCTCAGCGTAGCTGGCCCTGGCAAGGCCGGCAAGGCCGTCGAACCGGGTGAGAATCCGGGACGCCTGGGCAAGAACATTCTCCCCCTGCATCCCGGTGCGCAGCAGGATGGCGATCAGTTCAGTGTTGCTCAGGGTCCTGGGGCCGAATTCCTTGAGCCGCTCCCGGGGCCGCTCCCCGGTGGGCATTTCGCGGATGGTGGGCTGGTATGCTGCGGTGGCTATGGACATAACTGCCGTCCCCTGGGCGATTGCGGGCAAGAACCAGTTTCGCCCGAAAGGGACGGCGCTTTCAATGGGCAAGTGTCATAGTGATGAGGCTATCACCACTGGAACTTGGAGTATTCCCCCTCCTCCTTGGTGATGAACTCCAGCAGGACGGTCTGGCCGTTGCGGTTGACCTCCAGACCCCGGCGAATGGCAGGCACTATCTCCTGGGGGTCGGTGATTTTCTCGCTGTATGCGCCCAGGGCCTGGGCCACTTCGGCGAATTGACCAGTCACGCCCTTGATGTTGTACTGTTGCACCGACACCGGCCACCGGCTGTCGTCGTAAATGGCCATTGTGGAGTTGTTCAGTACGATGGTTATGATTGGCAGGTTGGCCCGGACGGCGGTCTCAATGTCCATGCCCACCGACCCGAATGCGAAGTCCCCCATGATGTTGATTACCTGCTTCTCCGGCGCGGCCATCTTCGCGCCCATCGCCAGCCCGAGGCTGTAGCCCAGCTGAGTTGACTTGCCCCAACCGATGAAGGAGCGGGGGGCGCGGGCTTCCCAGAAGGGGACCGTGTACTCCCGGGCGCTGCCCGATTCATGGGTAACGATCACGTTGTCCAGGTCCACTGTGTGCATCAGGTCCCAGACGACACGGTAGGGGTTGATGGGGACTTCGCTGGACGTGAGCTTGGGCATCCAGCGGTCGAGCCACCTCTGCTTGATGGAGGCGATTTCGTCGTGCAGGGATTGGTTCCGGGGACGTCCGTCGGAGCCGGCCTGCCTTTTCAGTTCTTCCAGCAGTTGGCCCAGGACCAGCCTGGAGTCGCCCACCAGCGGGTACTGGCACTTGTAGTCTTTATTGATGTCCGTATCATCGTTGGTGGAGTGAATTACCGTCTTGCCGGGGGGAATGGGGACGCCGAAGTTGGTCTTGCTGAAACTACAGCCAATGCCGAAGACCGTGTCGGCCCGGGTCAGGTAGTGGTGGACACCCTCGGGGATGCTGGATGCGCCCGTGCCCAATGACAGGGGGTGGTTCTCCGGGAAACCGCTCTTTCCCGCCATGGTCGTCAGAACCGGAGCTTGCAGGAACTCGGCCACCTGGAGCAGCTCATCCGTTGCCTCGGCGTAAAGGACGCCCTGACCGGCATGGATGATGGGCCTGTCCGCGGACAGCAGGGCCCGGGCGGCGCGGCTGATGGCGTCGGGGTCGGCAGCCGTGCGGACGATGGGCGGAATCTCGTAATCAAAGTCCACCTCGTCCAGTTCCTCTGCGCCCACGTCCTGGGGTATCTCCAGAAGCACCGGGCCGGGGCGGCCGCTGCGCAGTTTGGTGAAGGCGCGGCGCATCACCTCGGTAACTTTGTCGGCCGCCGGTATCTGGGCCGACCACTTGGTGATGGACTCGTAGCTGCGGGCCGGACTGAAGGTTGGCGGCACGCCCAGACGGTCGCGGGACGCAGCGGCGGGCAGCAGCAGTATGGGCACCGAGTCGGCATAAGCCTGGGCCACGCCGCCAAAGGCGTTTTCGGCCCCCGGCCCCGACTGCATGAGGAAGATTCCCAGCCGTTTCCCGTTGTGGATGCGGGAGAAGCCGTCGGCCATGTGAACGCCGGTGCATTCCTGACGGAAGACGATTGGGCGGATTCCCGCAACGGCGGCGGGTTCGATGAGGGGATTGGAGGGTATGCAGGCGAGGAAGTCCACGCCCTCCATCTTCAGTACGTTGGCGATTGCGGTAACACCGTTCATGTCTCTCTCCTGAAAACCGGGACGACCTTCACTTGGGGGAGTACCGGCGGGCTTGAAACCATGTTCCTGGCGCACACTCAAGCGCGCTTGGGGCGTTCCATGTACGGGGGCAGTTTAGGTTGGCCGATACGGCGTGTCAAACCTGGGAGTGTCGGAAATGCTTGCCCTTGGCAAAGCAGGCTAAGGAGAATTTTCACCCCCGCCCCAGGCGATGACGCGCTCCGGGGAGATCTTGATTACCGGGTTTTCGCCGATGTTCATGTTCCGGTATTGAGGGTACTTCGCCCGCAGGACGGGAATAGCCGACGCCCGCTCCGCGCCTTCCAGGAGCAGTTCGGCCCGGCCTGAGACCATGATGTACCAGAGGCGGGACCAGTCCTCTTCGTAGTGGTCCACAACCAGCGTGGCCAGGGGATTGGCGAGGACATTTTTGACCCGGCGCAGCTTGATAAGTCCGGTACGTTTCGGCTTCTGGTCGAGCACGGAGTAGATGAGGTCTCCATCGACGGCGAAGCAGACTGGGATGACGTGGGGAGTGCCCGTCTCGCTGGCGGTGGCCAGGTGTCCCACCCGCGCGTTGGCGAGGTTGGGGGAGCGCAGAAGCCTGGACTGTTGTGGAGATAGGCTTGTCAAAGAGAACCTGACAACAAGGCGGATGAGGTTGCGGACCGCTCAGGCGCCGGAGTTGAATCCCAGGGGGTCGTCCATAAACTCGATGTTCTCAAGTTCCGCCTTGGCGGCGTCTTCCAGGGCTGCGTCCCCATCGCGGACGCAGTTTATCAAAACTTTCTTGGCCAGGTCTCCTCCGATCTTGCCCAGAGCGTTGATTCCGGCCAACTGGACCTGATAGTCGTCATCCTCCAACAGGGGAATCAGGTAAGGGACTGCGTCCTCCTCGGCCAACTCTCCACAGGCGTGGGCTGATTCGTAACGGATGGAGGGTTCCGGGCTGTCCAACCCGCGCAGCAATACCGGGATCCAACTGGGTTCCCCGGTCCGGCCCATTGCGTAAATCGAGCTGGACTTCATATCCAGGTCGTCGCTCTCGTAGGCGTCGGACACCAGCGAATTGATCTCGCCGGTGTTCATGGGCGCAACGGCTTCCAGGCTGCGGCGGCGCACTTCCAGGGGTTGGTCCGTGTCCCTCAGGACGTCCATCAGGCTATTGTGCAGGGCGTCGACATCCCTGGCCAGCAGCTTGCCCTCCTGTGCCAGGACGGTGAACTTGCCCAGGGCAACCGCCGCCGCGGCGCGCACTCCCGGACTGTGGTCCGACTGCAGCACCTGGACCAGGCCGGGGATGATGGAGCGGTCTTCGTTCTCCCAGAGGCCCTCAATGGCCTTTTCCAGGACGAATTCGTCTTTGTCCCGGAGGCACATCTTGAAGACGGCGGAGAAGTCCAGCTCAGCGTTCTCTTCCGCCTCCTCTACCATCGCTGTGATAATGTCGTGCTGCCGGTCCTCGTCTATTCCGAACCAAGCACGGGCAAACTCTCCCAATTCAGATGGGGAAAGGTCCGACATCTCGGCGAACTCGGCTACCGGTACCGGGACCGTCTCGTCGCTGAGGGTTTCCAGGAATAGGTCTAGTGGCATACCAAATCTTACCTGCCCAGGGGCATTGGTGTTTGCTGTTGGTGTTTGCTGAATGAATGCTGTGCCAGTGTTGTTGTGGCCCGGTTTCAGTATAGCATAGTGATTTTGGGTATCCGTTCCGGCACTCTCAGCCACGGCGTCAGTCATCGGGTTATTCTACCGTCATTTCATGTCGCGCTGGCATTGTTCTTCAACACTATTCGAGCCGGGCTAACCCGGCAATGCCCATTCCAACCGTAGTATCAGCTATTGATACTGCGGCGCAGACAGTGTTACTGCTTCAACTGCCGAATGGCGCCCGGTATCCGCTCTACCAGGTCCGATGCCAGGCTCCCGGCATTCCCCAGTTTTCGGATGACAGCTTCACCGGCTAGGCCGTGCAGGTACACGCCGCAGCAGGCTGCGTCCGTTGCGTCCAGCCCCTGCGCCAACAGTCCGGTGATGATTCCACTCAGGACGTCGCCGGTGCCCGCTGAGGCCATTCCCGGATTGGTGAATGGGGCCACCCGGACCAGCCCCCCGGGGTCGGCTATGACCGTCAGCGCGCCCTTCAGTACCACCGTTGAGTTCCAACGCTGAGACCACTCACGGGCAATTCCCGCCCTGTCCCGCTGCACTTCGGCAGTGGACATACCGGTCAGGGTAGCCATCTCTCCGGGGTGAGGGGTCAGCACTGCGGGACCGCGCAGCTTGCTTCGCCAGTCAGCTATGCCGGATAGACTGTTGAGTCCATCGGCGTCCACCACTACCGGCACGGGAAGGGGAGGGTCTCCCAGGACCAGCGCCTTCAGCAGCCCTTCCGTGCCCGGAGACCATCCGAGGCCGCAGCCAACGAGAAGCGCACTGTACCGGGACATGCCGGCCCGGAGCAAGCGGGCGGCTTCGGAATGAATCATGCCCGCTCCGTCTTCGGGTAAGGGAAGGTGAATAACCTCGGTGAGCTTGCCCGCGGCTATGGGGTAGACATTCTGCGCCGTTGCCAGGGTCGTCAGCCCTGCCCCCGTCCGCACCGACGCCTGCGACGCCAGGTACGCCGCGCCCACGTAGTTGCGGGAACCGGCGACCACCAGCGCGTGGCCGAATGTGCCCTTGTGAGAGTTGACGGGCCGTTCCGGCAGCCTTTCCCGCACCCACTCCGGGGTCAGGAGTTCCAGGAAAATGCCCCGTTCTTCCGGCAGGTCTGGAGGCAGGCCGATGTCAGCAATTTCCAGCCTTCCCGCCCGTTCCGCGCCGGGGAAGGTGAGCAGGCCCACCTTTGGGCGTCCCAGGGCCACCGTAACGTCCACTTGCGGGCAGGCCGGGTCAATTTCTCCGGTGTCGCAATTCAGGCCGGTGGGCAGGTCCATCGCCACGAAGATGGACCGATGGGAGTTGCGGGTTGTGTTGTTGAGATGGGCAATTACATCGCCCACTATGCCGGTGAGGGGCCGGGAGCGCCCCGTGCCGAGTATGGCGTCCACCACCAGGTCGGAACGGGACAATAGCCTATCCAGCGTGGTCAGGTCAGGGTCGTTGGCGGCGTCGGCAACGGACACCCCATAGCGCAACGCAATGTCCATCTTTGGGTCGGGGTTGGGACGGTCCCTGACGACGTATGCGGTCACTCCGGCCCCCCAACGGGCCAGGCGCCGCCCGGTAACGAGGCCGTCTGCGCCGTTGTTGCCCGGACCGGCCAATACCAGGACCCGTTTCCCGGCCGCGCCTCCCATCAGATAGCGGGAGACTTCCGCCACGGCCAGGCCCGCGTTTTCCATCAGGGTGTCAGTGCTGACGCCGCGGCGTTCCGCGGACTGCTCCAGCGCGGTCATTTCGGCGGCGGTGACTATCTTCATTCTTTCAGGGTCCAGCCGGATCGTCCTGCTGCACGACCACAAAGGCAACGGCGTATTCCCTGGAATGGGACAGGCTGACGGAGATTTCCCTGACTTGCAGCCGCTGGGCCCGGCGCTTGGCGCGACCGTGAAGCTCGATGCCCGGCGCGCCGCTGGGCGCGCGCACCACCTCGATGTCCTTCCAGCCGACGCCTCGGACGCCGGTGCCCAGGGACTTCATGGCCGCTTCCTTGGCGGCGAAGCGGGCGGCCAGGTTGGGCGCACGGCCCCGGCAGTATGCAATCTCTCCGGGCGTGTAGATGCGGTCCAGGAACCGCTGGCCGTAGAGTTCCACCATGCGGCGGATGCGGGGGATTTCGATAATGTCAACGCCGGTGGACAGCATGGCGCGTCACTTGCGGGATGGATCTGACCGGCCGGCAACCACCGTCAAGGGGCTATTCAGGCCCAGCATGGCCCGGCAGCCCCAGGTTTTTCAGAATCCTGGATACCGAGTAGCTCCGGTTGAGCACGTAGAAGTGGACGCCCGGCACGCCGCTTTCCCAAAGCTCCTCGACCTGCCGGGTGGCGTACTCGACCCCCAGGTCCCGGACGGCGCGGTCGTCATCGGCGTACCGTTCCAACTGCTCGTCCAGGGCCGGTGGAATCTTCGCGCCGCAAAGGGAGGTGAACCGGCGAATCTGCGCGGTGTTCAGGATGGGGAGCACGCCGGGGACAATCGGCACGTCGATGCCGGCCTGCTCCGCCCGCCGGGTGAAGTCAAAGAAGTCCTCGTTATCATAGAAGAGCTGGGTGATGAGGAATTCAGCGCCCTTCTGCACCTTCAGCCTGGCGTATTCCAGGTCCGTGTCCGGGTCTTGGGCTTCTATATGGCCCTCCGGGTAACAGGCGGCGGCGATGCCGAAATCGAAGTTCTCGCGGATGTGTTCAATCAGCTCCGAGGCGTGGCTGAACCCGTTTTCCACCGGGACGAACTCGGTGTCCCCACGGGGCGGGTCTCCGCGAAGGGCTATGACGTTCTCAATTCCCGCCTCGTCCAGGCGTTCCAGCACCTGGTGTATCTCTTCCCTGGCCTGGCCGACGCAGGTCAGGTGGGCCATAACCTCCAGGTCATTCTGGCCCTTGATTTCGGTGGTTATCTGCTCGGTGAATGCCCTGGTCGAGCCGCCGGCCCCATAGGTCACGGAGACAAAGTCCGGGTTGTAGGCTTTGAGCCGTTCAACCGCGCGGACTACCGCGGGGATGCCGTCCTCGGTCCTCGGCGGGAAGAACTCGCATGAAATGGTCCTCGTGTCGTCAAGTAGTTCTTTAATTCGCAAAATGTGAGCCTCAATTCTTGGTTGGGATGAAATGGGGACTGAGAACATCGCCCCATCACCGGGAGCCGGCCGGTATGTTCGCAGAGGACCCGGCCCTCAGTCCAAAAACGGAAACGGCGTGGATTCCGCCACACCGTCCCTGGTACAATCATAGCATCGGGTGGGAATTGTGTCTAATTGAAGCCCGCGTCAGAACCGGGGCTGCCGTTTTTCCCGGAACGCCTGGATGCCTTCCCGCGGGTGGCTGGAGGAGGAAACGTACTGGACGAAGGCGAAGGTCTCCAGCGCCACGCCATCCCTCAACGGGAGTTCCTGTCCCCGGCGCGCCGCAGACTTGATCCATCCCAGCCCCGGACGGCTCTTCGCCCGCAGCGCCGACAACAGCCCCTCCAGTTCCGTATCCAAGTCGCTCTCCGGCACGGCTCGCAGCACCAGGCCGCAGTCCGCCGCCTCCTTGCCGGAAAGCCACTTTCCAGTGGTCAGAAGCTCCATCGCCAGTTGCATACCGATGCGCTGCGGCAGTCTCTGTGTGGAGCCGCCGCCGGGCATCAGGCCGAAATTGGTGTGCTGGTCTCCCAGGCGGGCGTCCTCCGCGGCCAGGGCCATGTCGCAGGCCATCATCAGTTCCAGCCCGCCGGCCAGGGCAAAGCCATGCACCGCCGCAATGACGGGGATGGGCAATTCCTCCAGCCTGAACAGGCAGTCGTTCAAGCCGGTCAGGTATTGGTGCAATTCTCCCGGGTCCTGGAAGGCATTTTCGAAGTACACCAGGTCGGCCCCGGCGCAGAAAGCCCGTCCCTCGCCCCTGATTACCAGCGCCTTCATTCCATCGTCCGCTTCCACCACAGCTATAGCGTCGGCCAGTTCTGCCAGCAGACCGGGACTGATGGCGTTCAGGGCCGACGGGCGATTCAACCGGATGGTTGCCACCGCGTTTTCTCTCTCCAGTATCAGGTTGGTATACTCCACCAGTGCCTCCCAAAAGGTTGAGTTCAATGCTCCAAATATACCAGACCTTCCGGCGCAGCACCGGGTTGGCCGGGAAGTTGCGGGGTGAGTATAATGGGCGCGTCAGCCGGGACCGTTCCCGGTCTGTCGGCAACCCGCTAGACCAGACACGACCGCCCATGCCGGAGGGGAGAGCTTGGAGTATTTGAACTTTAGCTGGATTCTGGAAGGCTCTCTGGCGGCCTCCAGGGGTCCGACCAGTCGCCGGGACCTGATCTTCCTGAAGATGCGCGACATCGCCTCGGTTATCCGCATGGAGGAGCAGACCATTTCCGCCGAGGCCCTGGAGTTGCGCGATCTTTACGAGCCGGTGCCGGACTTCACCGCGCCAACCCTGGAACAGATCGAGCGCATGGTCCGGTGGATAGAGCAGGAAATAGAGACCTGGGAGCGGCCCGTGGTGGTCACGTGCCGGGCCGGTCTGGGGCGCACGGGCACCGTGCTGGCCTGCTACTTCGTCTATTGCGGGTACACGCCCGAGGCGGCGATAAACCTGATCCGCACCCTGCGGCCCGGCTCCATCGAGTCCCCGGACCAGGAGGACGCAGTTACCCGGTTCTCCGAGCTTCTGAAGTCCCGCGAGCGGGAGCGTCGGCGCAGGGCCATCGAGGCGTTGGACAACATTTAGCGTCCAGACGAGACCGGCTCTGCTCGACGCACTTCGCCATAAGCGCCCAGCAACGTTGTCCCTATGAAAACACCCCCCGGCCCGTCATTCTCAAGTCCCCTACCGGTTGCCCCCATGTGGAAACTAGGAGCGGGACAGGTCTAACCTGATTTTCACACGCCTTCTGAAGGAGCGCCCCAGTGTCTCAAAGCCCCGTTCCACTGGAAATACCCCAAGCCATCCTGGAAGAGGTCTACCGGGAGGCCCGAAAAGCCTTTCCGTCCGAGTGCTGCGGTTGGCTCTCCGGACCCAGGGACGGGTCCGGAGTCGTCGCCGTGCGCAGTTGCGAAAATGCCCAGGCATCCGGGACTCACCCCACTGCCGCTGACCGCACCGCCGAGACGGCCTATGTACTAACGGGCAATGACCTGCTGGAGTTGAACAACAGCCTGGAGACTGATGCTCCGGCCAGAATAATCTACCACTCCCATCCCAACGGCGGGGCCTACCTTTCCGCCACGGACCGGGAGGTGGCCACCAGCCCGTGGGGGGGCGGCCCGGCCTACCCCGTGCAGCAGCTTGTAGTGGGGATCGACGCGCAGCGGGTGGTCGCCGCCGTCCTCTTCGACTGGTCAGATGAGGAAAGCGGTTTCGTTGAGATAGCCCGGTTCGACGGGGCCGACATCTGACGCGGGAATCCCTGCTGTCTGTCAGCCCGTTGCCTGCGCTTTGTATTGCTCTCCTGGCCTTGACTGTACTTGTCGCATCTTTGGCGGCTGCTTGCGACCCGGAACGGTCCGACACTGTTGCCCCAGGCCGTTCCTCCAAAGCGATGTCCGGTCAACCCGCCTCTTCTGAGACCTCCCATCAGACCGCGACTCCAGTCCGGCCCGCGACGATTCCTGCCGGATTGCTACCGTCCGGCACTGAGATATCTTCCTCTCCCGCCGCCGCTTCTGGCCCTGACCGGCCTACTCCCCGTCCCGGCAACACGGACTGGGTGTGGGGAAGGCTGGACGCGGTCATCGGGCTATACGACCTGACTGCCGAGGGCGCGGCCCTGCTGCGCAGTCTGGACGTGCGGCAGATGCGCGGCGAGCCGGGGTTCTTCGGCAGCTACGGATTTCACGGCTGGGCGGGAGTTGGGGAGGCGAAGCCAATCCCGGTGGTCCACGAGCTTTCTCATTCCTATTGGGGAGGGTTTCCCGTCGAAGGACGCCCCGACCTCAGTTGGCAGTGGCCCCCCGGCGGCGGCCATCCCCCGGCCCTGAAGCAGTACCACGCCGACGTCCTGTTATTCATGTCCCAGCCCCCCGACGGTTTTGAACCGTTGCGGCAGCGTCTCCGCAACCTGCCGGGACTCAGCGCCGGTAACCTGGAACCGTTGCTGCACAATATGGAAGCCGATATGGTGTACAACACCGGGGGAAACCTGTCCCTGGTTCCGCCGGTCCTGCGCAAGTATTGGAGCCGGGCGCTGAACGACGGCACGTTCCCGTTCTGGTATCACGCTTCGGAGTGGTTCCAGTCCTTGTCCCCGGAAGACCGCGTCACAGCCGGGAAATACCTGGGATTCGAGCACCTGGACCTGCGGGACTACCACTTTCTCTCCATCGCCGGGCCCCGGACCGAGCCGCTCCCCGGCTTGTCTGACGAAAAGCGGGGCATATTGGCTGGAGAGGAAAAGCAGCGGCTCTACGATCTGACAGACCAGTTCGATCTCCTCATCGGAGACCCGCAGCGGGAGGAAAACTTCACCTTCTGGCGGGGCTACCTTCGGGACAAGGTGCGGCTGCACCGGAAGCATCCCGGCTACTTG
Source organism: Dehalococcoidia bacterium (assembly GCA_965204715.1). Classification (GTDB taxonomy): domain Bacteria; phylum Chloroflexota; class Dehalococcoidia; order Lucifugimonadales; family UBA3495; genus CATOSP01. The sequence goes on along the minus strand of OZ242009.1, from coordinate 146,083 downwards.
GCGTCCCTCGACCTGCCCAGGGCCGGGCAACTGGCCGAGGCGCTGGACATTGCCGCGGTGTTGGAATCCCTGCCTCCCAGAGACCGCTCCGGGGCCCTCGGCAGCTACATCGCCGGCAGTCCTTTCCTGGTCAATCTCCTCCCCGCCATCGACGACCGGACGCTGCTGGACCTGTTCGCCGGCTCCCCAGTGTTGCCTGAAGGCGCGACCCTCCGGGCGACGGCCAGCTTCGTGGAGAGACTGCAAAGGTTCGAGGTTGTGGTCAACCGCATCCTGACCGAAGCGAATGACTCCCCAAGCCAGGGCGCAACCGAGATGCGCTTGTTCCTCGACAGTATCGGCTATGGCCCGGAGGAAGACGTGCGCTTGTTCCTCGACCTGATGCTTGGCAGTAACCGGGCGACGGCCAACCGGGTGCTCGCGGCATCGGACAAGGCCGTTATCCGGGGGCTGATGGAGGCGGCCCCGGCACAGGTCCGGTTCATCCTCCGCCCGGAGCAACTGCTGGCGAAGCTGGACATCACCACTGGCGCGAACCTTGAAGCTCTCACGGACGGGACCGCGTCGCTGCTGGAGGAAACATCGGGCAACTTCATCATCGACGAGCCGTTCCTGTACGCTATGTACACTGTCATCGCCGCCAGAGCCGGAACGTCGCCCCGTGAGATGGCCAGCCTGCTGGACAACCCCCGGTTTCCCCTGCATGGTTTCATCCGCCGGCAGCCGCGGGCCGCAGTGGCCATTCTCGGCAGCGACATGGAAGCGGCCCTGGACATCATTCGCAGCGGCGACCCGGTGGTATCGCCCCGGCCCGGAACATCCACCAACTGGTACAAGCCGGGCCGGAATTTGCTGCAACCCTGCTCACAGCCCTGGACCGGCGCGGCGAGGACGAGTTGGTCCGCGCATCCCTGGGCTACATCGCCTACGATCATCAACGCGCCGTCGTAGCTCCGGGACTGGGGATTTCCCTGGAAAACGATGCCCGGTTCCTGCATTGGCTGATGAACGAAAACGGCGACGACTGGCTGGCAGACCGGGCAGGACAAGCCCTTGCCTATTACACCAGTCCCGGTTCCGGCCCAGCGGCGGACTTCGCGCCACAGTTCCGGGCCACCCTGTTAGCTGCCGCTGAGCGCCTCACGGACGAGTCGGACAGGGAAGGGTTGCGGCGAATCGTGGATGAGGTGGTCCGTTAGGCTGGGTCCACAGTCGCACGACAATTCGGAAGCGGCGCTAACGGCTGTACAGGTAGGCATCGAGTTGGGCCAGGAGCTCGGCGCGGCGGGCGTCGTCAAGAAAAGAGGCGTTGAAGGAATTGCGGGCTAGGGCGGCCAGGGTGTCGTCGCCTACGCCCAGGTGGTCTTGTACTGCCTGGTAGTTTTCGTTGATGTATCCGCCGAAGAAGGCAGGGTCGTCGGAGTTGAGGGTGACGATCAACCCGGCGTCCAGCATCTCCGGCAGCGGGTGTTGTTCCAGCGTCTCCACCACCCGGAGCTTGTGGTTGGATAGGGGGCATACGGTAAAAGGTATGGCTCGCCCGGCGAGTTCGGAGGTCAGGGCAGGGTCGTCCAGCACGTGGCAGCCGTGGTCGATGCGCTGCACCCGGAGGGTTTCCACTGCTTCCCTGACGTACTCCGCCGGCCCCTCTTCGCCTGCGTGGGCGACGGCGTCGAACCCGGCGTCCCGTGCTTGGGCGAAGACCCGGGCGAACTTCCCCGGCGGGTTGCCTGTCTCGCTGGAGTCCAGCCCGACGGCGTAAATCCATTCCCGGAAGGGCATGGCCTGCTCTAAGGTGGCAATCGCATCGGACTCGTCCAGGTGGCGGAGGAAGCACATGATCAGCCGGGATGTGATGCCGTGCCGTTCCCGTCCGTATTCCAGTCCTGCCCGGATGCCGTTGCAGACGGTGGCGAAGTCCACACCGCGGGAAGTATGGGCCTGGGGGTCGAAGAAAATCTCTACGTGGCGCACGGTCTGGACGGCCACACGGTCCAGGTAGGCGCAGGTCAGGTCATAGAAGTCATCCTGGGTAATCAGGACGGACATGCACTGGTAGTAGATGCTCAGGAACTCATCGAGGTTGGAGAAGTTGTAGGCCGCCCTTGCTTCATCTGCCGGGGCGAAGGGCAACGAGACGTTGTTCCGGCGGGCGATGCGGACCATCAACTCCGGCTCGAAAGTCCCCTCGATGTGCAGGTGCAACTCGGCCTTGGGCAGATGTTCGATAAATTGGGAAACTGTCATCGTCCACACCTATGAGCCGGCGAGCTCAGGCTGTGCCCAGCTGCCTACCCTGCTGCGCCAAGCCTGATGACGGCCACCGCGCCGGCGATGTAGCCAACGGCCATCAGTACCATCACGGCACGGGCCGTAAAACTCCCGATGCGGTCGCGGAACAGGATCAGCGCCATTCCCGCCAGCATCAGGACTATGGCCACTCCCCCTGATATGAAGTGGACCGGCTCGGCCCGGTTGACCAGCACGGCTGCCGTGTCCACGATCCCTCCGTCCAGTTGGCCGCCGCGGTAGAACAGGTCGGCGTAGAACAGGATGGTGACGTTGAAAGCGCAACTGCCGTACAGCCCGGCCACCCCCAGGTCCATAGCGCCGAGCCGGGCCGCGGCCACGGTGGCGGATGCCTCGGGCATGGTGGTAACCAGGGACACCAGCAGAATCCCAAGGGTGCCGGAGGAGATGCCGGTTATCCCCGCGATGGAATCGGTGCTCCAGCCCAGGAAATAGCCTGAAACTATCACCCCCGCCGACACCAGGGAGAACATCACCCAGGCCCTGCCCAGGCCCATGCCGGGGTCTGCCTGCTCATCGGCATCGCCCGCGGGCCGGGTCTTGTAGACGATCCACATTCCTGCCAGGAACACGGCCAGCAGTATGATTGAGGCGACCCCGACCTTGAACACGGCCAGGTCCCACCTGATTGCGCCGAAGACGACCGCCAGAGCGGTCAGTCCTGCCGCCGTGGCTATCAGGTATCCCTGGGCCGGGGCAACTCGCTCCAGGAACAGCTTGCCGCCGAAGACCAGCGCCACCACCGACAGGGTGAACATGTTCAGCATGTTGGCTCCGACCACGTTGCCCACGGCAATGCCCGGGTTGGGCGGGTCGAGGAGCCGGACCACGGTGATGTTGGTGGCCAGTTCCGGGAGCGATGTCGCCAGGGCGATCAGGATGCTGCCCACGAACAGGCGGCCCCAGCCGGTCAGGGTGGCCAGGGCGTCGCCGTAGACCGCCAGCTTGATGCCGAAGAATATGACCGCGGCGGCGCTGGCGAGGAAGATCAGGAGGGCGATGGGGAGGCTCTGGATTTCCGGCATAGGCAGTTGACGGCGCTGACCGTCCGTTACGCCCCCTGCTCCAGGACTGCTGCGATGCGGTCCCCCATTTCCTCCGTGCTGACCTCCCGCGCGCCGGAGGCGGCGATGTCGCGGGTGCGGTATCCTTCCGTCACCACCTGGTCAACCGCCGCCTCAATGCCGGCGGCTTCCTCGGTCAGGCCGAGGGAGTATCGCAGCATGAGGGCCGCGCTGAGGATGGAGCCGATGGGGTTGGCGATGCCCTGCCCCGCGATGTCCGGCGCGGTGCCGTGGATCGGCTCATAGAAGCCCTGGGTCCGCCGTCCCTCCAGGGGGACCGCCGACAGGCTGGCCGAGGGCAAGAGGCCCATAGACGCGGCCAGCACCGAGGCCTCGTCGGTGAGGATGTCGCCAAAGGTGTTCTCCGAAACTATCACATCGAAGCTGGCCGGACGCTGGACCAACTGCATGGCGCAGGCGTCCACCAGTACATGCTCCATCTGCACGTTGGGGTACTCGGGGGCCAGCCGGGTTGCCACCTGCCGCCACAGCCGGGACGATTCCAGGACGTTGGCCTTGTCCACCGACGCCAGCCTGCCCCGGCGTCCCAGCGCCAGCTCGAACCCGACCCGGAGAATGCGTTCAATCTCGGCCTCGGTGTAGCGCAGGGTGTCTACGGCGGTCCAGCCCTGGGGCGTCTCGTGGCGTTCCTTGGGCTGGGCATAGTACAGGCCCCCGGTTAGCTCCCGGACCACCACCATGTCCACGCCCTCAAGGACTTCGGGCTTCAGGACGCTGGAACCGGCCAGCAGCGGGTAGACCTTCACCGGGCGGATGTTGGCGAATACCCCCAGGACGGACCTCAGCTCCAGCAGCCCGTCCTCCGGTCGCATGGAGGCCGTGGGGTCGTCCCACCTGGGCCCGCCGACGGCCCCGAAGAGGACCGAGTCGCTGCCCGAGGCCAGGTCCCGCACCGAGGGGAGCAGGGGCGTCCCGTTCCGGTCGATGGAGATGCCGCCGACATCCCCGTACTCCAGCCGGAAGGTGTGCCCGAACACCCGGCCCGCTGACTCCAGCACCCGCACGCTCTGGGCGGTGACCTCCGGCCCGATGCCGTCCCCGCCAAGGACGGCAATGTCAAACTCCACTGGAAGCCTCCTTGCTTGTCAGCGAAAAGTCCCGTGCCGGCGCGCGGGTTGGTTCCATTGCGCCGGCCCGTAAGAGTTTATCAGAATAACGCCCGCACTGCGGCCAGTATTTCGGTGAGTTTGGCGTCGGACAACCGGCCGATGTAACGCCCAAATAACTTTTCGTTCAACGCATGTATGCGGCTGGGACGGACTCGGCTGTCGTGCGACAACCGGCCGATTTGCATGTCGCCTGGGCCAATGGCTACATCTCCGGGCCGTGACCGGGGACCGCTGGTTATCTCGCACAGTATCCAGTCCCCCATGCCCACGTCGGCAACCACCAGCGAAGGCCGGTTCTTCGCGCCGCTCAAATCGGTGTATGGGAATGTCGCCACGATTATATCGCCGACGATGTTGTCCTCCCGGACCTGTTCTGCAAAAGTGCGTTAATCTATAGAGACTGCCACACCACCGGTCCTTTGCCCGTTCCCCGGTCGCCCTCCTCTATCAGATACCCGTTCAGCCAGTAGGCCATGCCATTCATAATCCTGGCCGTCCGCTCGCTGACGGTGCAGACGCGCCGGAGCAGGTCAATCACGGTCTCCTTGTGGTCGGCGAAGTTGTAGGTGTTGAACCTGGCGGCCACGGTCGGGTCGCGGGGCTTGCGCTCCTTGTACTGGTCCAGCACCCACTCCAGGGCGGTGCGGCTGCCCAGCTTGTATTCCCAGGCGGACTCGGGCACTCCGGCCAGCGTCGTCCGCTCGTCGATGATTATCAGCCCCCGTTCCTTGTCTGCCCGCAGAATGGTGCGGCCCCCGTCCGCAGGCGCCGATTCCTTCTCCCGCTGCTCCAGTTCGTAAGGGGTGGCGGACTCGAATCCCAGGTGCAGGTCCAGCAGCTCACGGCCGGATTCCAGCCATAAATCGAAATCGTGGTACAGGGGCAGGCGGGGAAACTCCCGCAGCAGCTCCGCGCCGTACTCCTGCCGGTATCCCCGGTCGTGCAGCAGCCCGTAGGTGTAGGCGAAAATGTCCTCGGCGGTTATGCCGTCCTCGCCGAAGACCTCAAGATAATACTGCTCTCCCCAGTCTTCGCGCCGTTGCCGGTTGATTTCATGGACGGCCCAGTCCGTAATGTTGCAGACCCGCTCGCCGTCCGCAGTGTAGCGGTACAGCGGCAGGCATTGGGTCTTTTCGAGGGTGTCGAAGCCGAACAACCTGTCAGTCACCAGCACTTGGAATGGCTTGCTGGCGGCAACGCCGGAGAAACAGATGACCTTGTTGGGCTGTTTCAGGTCCGGGCCGAAGATTTCGTAATGGTTCCGGGTAAGGACATCGTTCATTGTGAAGTCAACAAAATGATGCTTCACAACAAATGGGCGATATAGCGATTGGATGCGGTTCGCCTCGCTATAGACAATTCGGCGGCCACGCTGGAACTCGTTACGCAAGTCACGGCTCCACTTGATCGCCGGATTGTAAGCAGTGTCGCCGTTGTCTAAAGATTCGTTGTAGGTGTCCGCGAAGAACAACGCCTTGTCTCTGAGGGTGCGGGCGTCAAAGTCATACACCCATTCGTCGCGGTTGGTCTTCACCCCATTGGAGAACAGCTTGAACACGGTGTTTTCCCCGTCACCCATACCGGCGAACTTGGCCTGCCGGTTAGCAAGGGGCATTAGCTTACTGTAACGGAACCTGTGGGCCGACTGGTTCAGCCACTCGCCAAATTCATCAGGGGTAATCCGGTCAAAATCAATGTCCTGCATCATGGCCCCGCTCAGATAGTTCAGGGTTTCCGCGGCGCGTTCCGAGTCCTCGCGGCGGGCATAGTGAATTGCGCACTGGTCCAGCCTGGACCTGTCCCTTACGAAGAACCCGATGGCGACGCCCGTCTGTATGCCAAAGACGTTGTGGGTGGTGCCGGAGATTTTGGGGTTCCGGCGCACGTCCGAACCCAGGTCTAGAATGTAGATGTCGGAGAACTCACCGGCGGCGACCTTCCTGAACCCGTCGTCCTGGCGCGCGTCGAGGTAGGCGCGGTTGGTGACGAATGCGATGATTCCGTCATCGTCCAGCCTGTCCGAGGCCCAGCGCAGGAAACGCTTGTACATATCGTACTGGTGGGTCTTCTGGGCGCCGCTCTGGGCAACGTAGGTGTCGCGGATGCGCCGGTCAATCTCCGGGTAACGGCGGTTCGGGTTGAAGTCGTTCCAGTTGGCCTGGCTGTCGTTGTAGGGCGGGTTGCCGATGATTGCACTGATGGGCTTTTCGTTCTGTTCCTGGACGCGGACCCAGTTTTCGACGGACATTGCGCCCAGGTCGAAAGTTCCCTGGCGCTGCACCGCGCCGCCGGTTGCGCCGGACTGCTGCCAGTCCATGTTGTCCAGGGTGTCCACGAAGCACAGGTTGGGGAACTCCAGGTAGCGGCCCGTGCGTTCCTTGTAGGTGTACTCGATGTTCAGGTTGGCGATGTAGTAGGGGAGAATCGCCACCTCGTTGGCGTGAATCTCGTTGCGGTACTTGTGCTCCAGCCTGTCCCTGGGAAGGTACTCGATGAGGCTGGTTATGAACGTGCCCGTGCCGGTGGCCGGGTCGAGAATCTGCACGTTTTCGTCGGCCAGGCCCCGCCCGAAGTGCTTTTGCAGCAGGTGGTCTGCGCCCCGGATGATGAAGTCCACCACCTCGTTGGGAGTGTAGACCACGCCGAGGCGGTCGGCAGCCGCGGGGTTGTACGCCTTGTAGAAGTCTTCATAAATGGCCTTGAGGAACTTCTGTTTCTCGGCGAAGTCGGCGATTTCGTCCGCGGCCCGTCCGATGGCCCCGTAATAGGCGCGGAGGCGTTCGATGGCCTGGCGGCGCACGTCGCCGGTGAAGAATGTCTGCTCCAGGGTGTCCAGGCGTTGGGCCACGTTGTTTTCCCGGTGGAACTGGTCCTCGTCGAACACCCGCAGGAAGATGTCCCGTGTCAGGATGTGCTGGAGCAGCATCTCCCGGACGTCGTCGTCGGACACGGCGGGGCCGATGCTCTGACGGCACAGGTCCAGGAATTCGGCGGCGGCGGCCTGGTAGTCCGGGTTGCCGGACTCGGCGTCCTCCACGGTCTGGCGCAGGTTCTCTATCACTGCGGGGAGGTCGGCCTTGAACTGCTCCTGCGCGGCGCGGAACTCCTCGATGCTGGGAAGTTCGTAATCGAGGAAGCGGCGGATGAGCGTGTGGAGTTCCCCGGGGCGCGACATGTCCACCCGCATCGCCTCTTCCCGGTCCTGAATCAGGACGGCGATACGGGAATCTTCAAAGATGATGTTGTCCTGCGGATAGCCCCTGGCGAACTTCTTTTGAATTTCATTATCCAGGTTGTCGTCGGTATCCTTGGCCTCCCAGTATCCCCTGGCCATTCGCAGGGAGTCCTTGACCGTGCCGTCCGGGACTCCGCCTGGACCGGGCAGCTCCGGCACCAGGGCGAATCCCTCCCTGTGGTCGCGGCAATAGGCGTCCAGGCAGGTCTGGAAGGCGGGCCGGATGCTCTGCTCGTTGTCCGAACCGCCGAACTCGATGAGGCGTTCCAGGTCTTCGTAATAGCGTTCGATGTGCGGGTAGGCAGGCATAGGGGCTGGCCTCTGTATCAACACTTACGGCAGAGTATACCACCGCCAACCCCGCATCCCTCTTCTTGGCAGGGGAGCGCGGTTGGTCTGACATCCGATTGAACAGGACAGTTCCAGGGTCGATTATTGAAATTCACGGACTACTTCCGGCGTATGCGTCAGCGTCCCGACCATTCATACATTGAATTTGACTGGATTCAGTGGGTGATAACGGTCTGGCAAGTGAAGTGGTCCAGGCCGATGGCCGCATTCGGCGCTGGGGGCAGATTTCGGAGATGGACGGTAAGGTATCTGAGGGTTGTCCTGATGCCGGACGGAGAGACTGTACACAACCCTTTCTTCGACAGGTCGTTCAGGCCATGAAGGTTACATATTTCAGTGAGACGGATACCCTTTACATTGAACTCTGCCCCGACGAACTCTGCCCCGACGATGTGGGCGAGACGCGGGACCTGGACGAGAATACCCTGCTGGACCTGGACGGCCAGGGCCGCCTCTGCGCCATAACCATTGAACATGCTAGTGAGCGCATGGCGATTCCAGCCTTCTCATACGAGCAGGTCCCCGCGTGATTCTCCGCTGACAATCCTCTCCTCGCCAACTATCTGCCCGTGCGTCCATCGTCACCCCATGTTCTACTGGGGGAATCTCTTGGACTCAGCGGCGGCGCGTTTCCTGGACGAGCTGAAGGCCATCGTCGGGGAGGAGTATGTTTACTACCACCCCGAGGGCCTGCTGGTCTACGAGTATGACGGGTCCATCGACCGCGGGTTGCCGTGGGCCGTCGTCCTGCCCATATCCACCGATGAAGTCCGCCGGTGATGGCCCTGTGCTGCCGGTAGGGTGTTCCCGTGGTGGGGCGGGGTTCCGGGACAGGTCTGAACGGCGGGGCAATTGCTCCGCCGGGGGGCGTGCGGATTTCCTTCAGCCGCATGGACCGCATCCTTGAGGTTGACACGGAGAACCTCACCGCCACCGTGTCAACTGTTACCGCCCGCGAATAGTCGAGGCCAGAGTATCTGCCTCCGACTCGCCCCGGGACACAGCCACTCCTGCTATTCCACGCTTTCTTGCCAATAATCCGGCGATTGTTTCTGTAAACCGCAATTTATACCCTTACTCTGACAGATCAGATACTGAAATATATTCATGCTATACTTCGTTGAACAGTGTTACAGGCTCTGCTTGGGCTATCCGGCCTGCCCGGCGGCGAGGGGCATTGCAGGTTGCCATCAAGCAGACGCCGTTGGAGGGATTGCCATGAACGTTATAAGCAAACTCCGATGGTCAGACTGGCTGGGCCTGGGCATGATTGCCGTCAGCATCGTGCTTTCTTCCGTTGTGGGCGACCAATTCAGCCTCTTCCTGATAATTGGGATCGCGGTCCTGGTGTCCCGGTGGATATTTCTTTGGACAGACCGTATCGGCTGGGGACGTCACGGCGAAGGTTGGGTAAACCGCATGAGCTTCTGGATGTTCCTGTTTGGTATGGGACTCTATAGCTTTGCGCAGGTCTGGTATAAAGGCGACAATATCCTGGTTGATTTCTTCGCAACATGGGTCTTTTACCTTTTGGCCTCAGTTGCTCTCTTCATTTCCGGGTTGTTCAAGGGTCCCTATGGTTGGCTCCGAGGCTGGCACCTGGCCAGCCTTGTGGGCGTGGTGGGATTCATCTTCACGCTATTGTTGTCCGGTGCGCTGAACGGAATCCTGGCTACCGCTTTCTACTGTGGGATATTCATTTTATTCGCATGGGGCGCCCTGGCAGCGCTCAATGACGATAGCCCTCCCGTCACCTCTCCCGGCGGCAGCGGCAGCCGGGGACCACAACCCAGCGGTGGGCTTGGCCCTGGCGCATCTTCCGGAGGTGGCCGTGGCGGTGGCAGGGGACGCTAACGCACCCCGCCGTATTCCATCCGTAGTCCGGCTTAGCTTGGACGAACCGGATTTCCGCCCCTTGTCCCCCAACAATCCGCTCCTTGCCAACTATCTGCCCGTGGGTCTATCATCACCCCAAGTTCTACTGGGGGGAATCTCTTGGACTCAGCGGCGGCGCGTTTCCTGGACGAACTGAAGGCCATCGTCGGGGAGGAGTACGTTTACTACCACCCCGAGGACCTGCTGGTCTACGAGTATGACGGGTCCATCGACCGCGGGCTGCCGGGGGCCGTCGTCCTGCCCGTATCCACCGATGAAGTCCGGCGCGTGATGGCCCTGTGCTACCGGGAGGATGTTCCCGTGGTGGGGCGGGGTTCCGGGACGGGTCTGAGCGGCGGGGCGATTGCTCCGCCAGGGGGCGTGCAGATTTCCTTCAGCCGCATGGACCGCATCCTTGAGGTTGACACGGAGAACCGCACCGCCACCGTGGAGCCGGGGGTGATCAACCTGGACCTGGACAACCACGTCCACAGGTTCGGGTTCCGCTACGCGCCCGACCCTTCCAGCCAGAAGGCGTGCAGCCTGGGGGGGAACATTGCCGAAAACTCCGGCGGCCCCCACTGCCTGGCCTACGGCTGCACCACAAACCATGTCCTGGGCATGGAGGTGGTGCTGGAGGACGGCTCGTTGGTCAACCTGGGGAGCGCGGCCCGGGAGACCCCCGGCTACGACCTCCGGGGCGTCTTCACCGGGTCGGAGGGCACCTTCGGCGTGGCCACCCGCATAACCGTCAGGCTGCTTCCGCTGCCGGAGGCGGTCAAGACCTTCATGGGCGTCTTCCCCGACGTGGACTCGGCCTGCACTGCCGTTTCCGCCGTGATCGGCCACGGCATAGTCCCCGCGGCCCTGGAGATGATTGACGCCCTGAGCATCCGGGCGGTCCAGAACGTGATGGACCTGGGCTATCCCGAGGATGCCGGAGCGGTGCTGCTAATCGAGCTTGAGGGCTTGCAGGAAGAGGTTGACGAAATCGGGCTGGAGGTGGAGGCTGCCCTGTGGGAGTCCGGCCCGACCCTGGTGCGCACTGCTGAGGAAGCCGCCGACCGGGAGCGGCTCTGGGCCGGGCGCAAGGGCGCGCTGGGGGCGCTGGGAAGCCTGGCCCCCAACTATTACCTGGTGGACGGGGTGGCCCCCCGGACCAAGCTGACCGAGGTGCTGCGGGAGGTCGCCGCCATCAGCGAGCGGTACGGCATTCCCATCGCCAACGTGTTCCACGCCGGGGATGGCAACCTTCACCCGTGCCTGCTCTTCGACGAGCGCGAGCCGGGGGCGCTGGAGACCATCATCGAGGCGGGCGCAGAGGTTATGAAGGTGTGCGTCGACGCCGGCGGTGCGTTGACCGGCGAGCACGGGGTCGGCCTGGAGAAGAAGGAGCTTATGCCCCTGGTCTACACCGGCGAGGACATGGACGCCATGCGCCGCGTCCGGGACTCCTTTGCCCCCCGAAACCGGCTTAACCCCGGCAAGGTATTCCCCGACGGCACCCACTACCACCCGCCGGCGCGACGCCCGGAACCGGGGCTGTCCATCTAGGCATCAGGCGGATATGAGATGGCCGGTCGAGAGTTTATGAACATCGCCCACCGGGGCGCGTCGGCCTATGCCCCGGAGAACACCTTTGCCGCTTTCGACAGGGCATTGGCCCTGGGCGCAAGCCACGTTGAGTTCGACCTGCACTTCTCCGGCGACGGCCACGTGGTAATCATCCATGACGAGACCCTTGACCGCACCACCAACGGTACTGGGGCCGTGGCGGAGACGACTCTGGCCGAGCTGCAATCGCTGGACGCGGGATCGTGGTTCTCACCCGAGTTCGCGGGAGAGAGGATCCCGACCTTCGGCGCGATGCTTGAGCGGTACAAGGGCCGGTTCCACTTTCACGTTGAGATCAAGTCCGATGCTCCCGGCCTGTCCCAACGGGCCGCCGACCTGGTGCGCGGCTACGGGGTTGCCGGTAGCGCCACCATCACGTCATTCAACCTTTCCAGCGTCGAGGAAGTCACCGCCTATGCACCGGAATTGCCCGCCGGTCTTCTTGTCGTGGCAGTTACCGAATCGACGGTGGAGGAGGCTCGGCGTCTGGGGCTGAAACTCCTCTGCCCTCATTCCATGTCACTGACGCCGGAACTGGTGGGCCGTCTCCACGGCGACGGGTTCGAAGTCCGGGCCTGGGGCGCCTCTGACGAAACGCTGATGCGCCGCGCTGTTGACTCCGGGGTGGACGGCCTGACCGTCAACTTCCCCGACACTCTGTTCGAGTACCTGGCGTCCCCAGGCCCGTTATTGTGAGGCGGTCGGCCCTCTCCCTGCCCGCGAGCCCGGCGCAAACCCTGGGACGCGATGGTATCGTTCCCGAAGAAAGGCTGGGAGACTACTCAGTTGACGGAGTGGTCCCGCGCCTGGCGGTCTGCCCCACGCAGCGGCATGAGATTGTCGAGATAGTGCGCTGGGCTGCTGAGGAAGGACTGGCAATTGTCCCCAGGGGCGGCGGGACCCAGATAGAGTTGGGCAACGCGCCCGTCCGTTATGACGTGGCCCTTGACCTGTCCCGCTTCAACCGGGTGTTGGACTACCAACCCGCCGACCTGACCGCGACGGTGGAGGCCGGGATTACCCTGGCGGATTTTCAACGGCATCTTGCGTCCGGCGGCAAGACCCTGCCCCTGGAAGCGCCTCTGTCCGGCAGCGCGACCATCGGCGGCATCCTGGCGACCGGCGCCAGCGGCCCGATGCGGGCCTCCTGCGGACTGCCCCGGGACTGGCTCATCGGCATCAGCGTGGTTGGGGGCACGGGTGTGGAGACCAAATCAGGCGGCAAGGTGGTGAAGAACGTCACCGGGTACGACCTGGGCAAGCTGTACACCGGCTCGATGGGCACACTGGGCGTCATCGTCGAAGCCACCTTCAAGCTGGACCCGCTTCCCCAACGCCTGCAAGCCCTGACGGCGGGTTTTCCATCGATGGCTTCCGCTATCGAAGCCGCCAACGGATTGTCCGGGCAGGTATACGCGCCCCAGGGGATTCAGGTTGTCGATGGCGCGTCTTGGCGAAGGCCGCCTGTGGACTTGCGCGGCGCAGTCGGAGAGGAAATCGCGGCCAGTGATTCCGCGCCGGGAACGGCCATGCTGGTCGCGTTTGTTTCAGGCCGCGTGCGGGCAGTGGAACGGCGGCTATCGGAGGGGACGGGCTTCCTGCGGGCCAATGGAGCATCGTCGGCACAGGAACTGGACGAGGCGGCAAGCCGGCGCCTGCTCGAGTGGGTTACTGATCTGGGGTGGGAGAGAGACTCTGGGCCTTGCCTGGCCCTGAAAGTGGTTGTTCCTCCATCCATGACCAGCCGGGTACTGGCGTTGCTTCCCCAGGCATTGGAAGACCTGCCGGGGGCAGGGACCGTTGCCGACCCCGGTTTCGGCCTGGCGCGGCTGATGTGGCAGCCCGACGCACTGGGTGACGGAGACGCATCCGTTGTAGTTGGCGCGGTTGACCGGGTGCGTGCCCTGGCACGGAGTCTTGGCGGTTCGGCGGTGGCGGAGCGCGCGCCGGTGGAGGTGAAGCGGATGACCGGCGTTTGGGGACCAGAACCGGAAGGGGCAGGAATCATGCGGCGCATCAAGCAGAACCTGGACCCCGCCGGAATCTTCAATCCGGGCCGCTTCTCCGGGGGTATCTGATGACGGAACAGGGGAAGCAACTTCTGGAAAACCAGCCTCTTCCGGTCGTGCCGCCGGGGTCGGGATTCCACGGCAGCGACGTTCCCGCTGAGTCGGACATGTACCGCTGCGTCCACTGCGGGTTGTGCCTTAGCTCCTGCCCCACCTACACCACCCTTAAAGTCGAGCCGGAGTCTCCCAGGGGGCGCATCGCCCTGATGAAGGCGGTAAACGAGGGGCGCGCCGCCATTAACCCTACCGTCGTTTCCCACTGGGAAAAGTGTCTCCAGTGCCGCGCGTGCGAGGCCGTATGTCCGTCGGGAGTGCCATACGGGCGAATCATGGAGAACACCCGCGCCCAGGTGCTTTCTCACGGGATGCAGTCCGAGGGCCTGCGCCGTATGAGCCGGTTGTTCCTGCGGGCTGCGCTGCCCCACCCACGCAGGCTCCGCCTGGGGGCGCAACTGGCAAAGATGTACCAGAAGTCCGGTTTTCAGAAGTTGGTGCGGGCTTCCGGACTGCTGAACGCTCTGCCCGGAGGAATGGCCGGTCTTGAGTCGCAGCTTCCCGACTTTACCGGCCCCTTCTTCAGCCCAAGCAATGCCGTCCACCCCGCCGTGGGCGAGAAGAAACTGACCGTGGGGCTGCTCTCCGGCTGCGTCATGCCGCTGATGCAGGGGAGCACCATGTCCGCTGCCGTCAGGGTGCTGACCCGCAACGGCTGCGATGTGGTCGTTCCCGTGGGCCAGGGCTGCTGTGGGGCGCTGAACATCCACAGCGGGGACCTGGATACGGCCCGTCGCATGGCGCGGCGCAACATGGACGTGTTCCGCGCCTTGGGTGTGGAAGCAATCGTTACCGCTTCTGCCGGGTGCGGCTCGGCGATGAAGGAATACGAAGACCTGCTCAGGGGTGATCCCGAATATGCCGGCGCAGCCCGGAGTTTCGCCCGGATGACCGTTGACATAACCGAACTGCTGGCGTCGTTGCCCCTTGACCCTCCCCGCACGTCCTTGTCCCGTAAGGTCACTTACCAGGACCCTTGCCACCTGGCACACGCCCAGAGGATAACGGCCCAGCCGAGGGAAGTCCTGAAGGCCATACCCGGCGTTGAACTGGTGGAGATGGAGCAGTCAACCATGTGCTGCGGCTCAGCCGGGATTTATTCGATGGTCCAGCCGGAACTGTCCGGACAAATCCTGGACCGCAAGCTGGACAACATCATCGCAACAGGTTCGGAGCAGGTGGTAACGGCCAACCCCGGCTGTATGTCGCAAATCGAGCGAGGTCTGAGACAGAGAGGGCTTGCCCATCCCGTAACGCACGTGGTGGACCTTCTGGACGAGGCTTACAGGGCTGAGGACGGCGGTTAGGGGCTTTCGGCGCGGTCCCTCCTTCGCAAAGGGAGGGTGAAGACAGAGGTGCGGCGGACTAGGGGCGCAGGTCCGCTGCGGCGTGCATGATGATCTCGGTGGCCGTTTCATATTCGACCTTGGCCGTGTTCAACATGACGTGGTAGAGACTGGGGTCCTCCGGGTGGACATTGAAGTATCTGCGGAAGTAGGCAGTCCTGGCCTGGTCCAGTTCTTCAACATAACTTTGGGACTCGTCGCGGTCGAAATGCTCCCGGCTCATCATCCTTTCAACCCTGGTCTCCAGGGGCGCAAGCAGGCCCACGTGGATGACGTCCGGGGTGTCGCCCAGGATTACATTAGCTCCGCGGCCCACAATCACCACGTCCCCCTTGCGATAGAGGTCCATGACCACTGTTCTGGTGGCTTCCATGAATGCTTCGTCATCCACCTTTTGGGGAGTGGCGGTCTCTCCGGCCAGCTCCATGTAGGTCTCCGGGGGAAGGGTCTCGATTCCCCTTCCGAAGTAGGGTTCTCCGCTGACGCCGGCGACGGCCGAACGTTCCAGCATGGTTTGGATGAAGTTGCCGAGCCGGTCCCGGAACCGGACCACGCGCTGCTCCTTGTCGATCAATGCGCCGACGGGAGAGCCGACCAGGCGGGCGGCTTGAGTGAAGATCAGGCGGTCTACGAAGTTGAGGCGAAGCCGCTCCGCCACCATCCGTCCGACGGGAATGGCCCCGCCGCCGATTGCGCTGTTGACGGTGATTACCGGCATAGCAGCCTCCTTTCAAATTGATGTGTGGCGGGAACGGCGGCAGGACGCTGGCGGCGCTGCATCAGACGGCGGCGTTGCCCATCAGCCGGGAGCGGCGGCGGGCGTACTCATCGGCCAGCAGGCCCATAGCCATGGAGTCGTACCACTTTCCGTCCTTGAGGTGGGTCTCCCGGAGGTGACCTTCGAGGACGAATCCGATGTGTTCGCATAGCTGGATGGCGTGTTCGGAATACTCGGGCACATCCACCCAGACACGGTGCAAGCGGAGGGAGTCGTAGGCTTCGTCGAGCAGGCCGATCATGGCCATCGTGCCGTAGTGGTGGTGCCAGAGGTCCTTGCGGCCCACCAGGATGAATGCCTGGGCCTCTTGCAGAGGCCATTCCACCACAAGCTGGGCCTCGCCGATGTGGTCGCCTTCCTGGGTGTAGATGGAGTAGATTTTCCGATCCTCGTGCTCGAAAATGCTTTGGACCTCTTCGTCGGAGGCGTCGGCCATGCGATGGGGGGAATAGCCAATGTGTACGGGGAGGCCATTTCCGTCCACACCGTACCACATGGAGTTGACCTCGGCATCGTCGAGCCATTGGGCGACCCGGGCGGCGTCTTCCCGGCTGGCGGTTGTCAGGGTGACTTGTGGATACATTTCTACCCTCCAGCGTCTGTTGACGGTATGGCGGGCCGTGTCCTGAAGTATTGCGATTTGGGAGTATCAGATTTTATCAGCCGGATATGCCAAAATCAATTGGAGATCACCGCATGGAATAGTGTTCGTCGGATAATTGGCAAATGGAGACGTAATACGAATATCATAAGCCTGATTTATGACATATAAGTGGCAAATATGGACCTGCTGAAGGAATTTCAGTATGGGATTTTGGAGCATGGTTGCGGTTTGGGACAACTGTCAAAGTCGGCATAAACGACCAGGGAGGCGAGAGTGAAATCCCGCCTCCCTGGTTGCTCGTGACCGCGCTAGGGACTGGATATGAGGGTTGCGGCGTCAGGGAACCGGCACAGGTTCTTCACGTACCGCCGTAATGGCCCGGACCTGGTCCATTAGCTTGCTGAAGTTCTCGAAGGTCAGGGACTGGGGGCCGTCGCACTTGGCCACGTCCGGGTTGGGATGGACCTCTATCAGGAGGCCATGTGCGCCTGCTGCGATGGCGGCAAGGGCTACCGGCGTCACCAGATACCAGCGCCCGGTGCTGTGGCTGGGGTCGGCTATGATGGGAAGGTGACTGAGACGCTTGATGACCGGAATGGCGGCCACGTCCATCGTGAACCGGGTGAACTGTTCAAAGCTGCGGATGCCCCGTTCGCAGAGCATGACGTTCTCGTTGCCCCCGGCCATGACGTACTCGGCCGCCAGGAGCCACTCCTCGTAGGAGGCGGCCAGGCCGCGCTTGACCATGACGGGTTTCTGGGTCTCACCCACCTCGTCCAGCAGGTTGTAGTTCTGCATGTTCCGTGCGCCGACCTGGAGGATGTCGGCGTACTGGGCCACGATGTCCACGTCCCGGGGCGACATAACCTCGGTGATGATGGGGAGGCCGGTTTCCTGCTTCGCCATGTCCAGCAGTTCCAGACCCTCGATGCCCATGCCCCGGAAGCTGTAGGGCGATGTCCTGGGCTTGAACGCGCCGCCACGCAACACCGTGGCCCCGGCGGCCTTCACCGCCCTGGCCGTGGAGACCATCTGCTCCTCGTCTTCCACGGAGCAGGGGCCGGCCATGATGACCGGGTCGGGGCCGCCGACCACGGCTTCCCCGACGGTCACCGTGGTGCTATCGGGGTGGAACTCGCGGCTCGCCAGCTTGTAGGGTTTCGAGATGAGGACCACTTCCAGCACGCCCGGCAGCAACTCCATCTCGTCCTTGAGGTCGGGGGTAATGGTGCCCAGGACGCCGACGACAATGCGCTCGACGCCGTGGAACACCTGGGGCTTCAGCCCCGGATGGCTCTCGATTCGCCGTTCAACCTCGGCTAACTGCTCCGGTGAACTGTCTTTTCCCATTACGACAATCATGGCTTCTTCACCCTAATAGACTGGAATTTCCTTCCGTCTACGGATATCGGGATAGCAACATGCACAACTTTTATGTCACACAAATCCAACGGCCCGGAGGCCGTAATAGGCGCCGTAATGGGCGAAGGAAGTAAAGAGGGCGTTCCAAGTCCTCATCAGGACTGTTCTACCCCCTGCAGGCGCAGGACCTCGGTCCCCTTCAGGTAGAGGTTTACCAGGTCCTTTGGCTCTTTATCGGTGTTGACCAGGATCATGACCCTGATGCATCGTAGAAGGCTGCCCGGCACAGCAACCTCGGTGGCTCCCATGAGCGCGGTGTTGTTCCAACCGGCCTGCCTAGCTGCGGTGGCCGGGAACCCGGCGTTCAGGTCGGGAGTGGTGGTGAAGTACACAGCGGCCACGTCCCGCTCGACGATCTGGTTGGCCTCGATCAGGGCGGTTAGCAATTCCCGGGTCGCGCCGTGGATGGATTCCACCGTGTTTTCTTCGGCAATCGTCGCGCCCCGGATGCCACGGCACATCATGGGAGGTTGCCCCATACCCGGCATCGGGTCGGCTCATGCGTATGGGATACGTCCCACGGCATCATCAGGCAGACTCTCCCACCGCGGCAGCGGGCTTTCCGGCCAATTCGGCCACCAGCCGCGTCGCGCGTGCCACCAATTCGTCCCGTGGTGATTCTAGCATCACGCGCACCAGCGCGCTACCCACGATGGCGGCTTCCGCCTGTTCGCAGACCTTTTCCACGTGTTCGCGGTTGGAGATGCCAAATCCCACTGCCAGGGGGAGGTCTGTGTGGGCTCGGACCCGCTCCAGTAACTCGAAGCCCCTGTCGGAAACCTGGTCCCGTGCGCCGGTTACGCCGGTGAGGCTGACCAGGTAGATGAAGCCGCTGGCGTCGGCGCACACGTCTTTGATGCTTTCGTCAGTGCTGGTAGGGGCAAGCAGGTAGATAATGTGGACTGAATGCTCAACGCATTCCCGGGCCAGGGGACTGACCTCGGCGTGGGGAAGGTCTACAGGAATGAGGGCGTCCACTCCTGCCTGTTCCGCTTCTTGGGCGAAGCGGCTGAGTCCGTAGTTGTAGATGGGGTTGTAGTACCCCATGAGTATCAGGGGAGTGTTGGGGACTTTGTTCCGGAGCTGGGCCACCATGCCGAGGCATTCCTGCAAGGAAACCTGCTGCTGGACTGCCAGGAAGCTGGACTCCTGGATGACCGGCCCCTCTGCCAGCGGGTCGCTGAAGGGGACGCCGATTTCCACGGCATCGGCTCCGGCCTCGACCAGTGCCGGGACCAGCTCCAGGGTTGCCTCACGGTCGGGGTGTCCGGCGGTGACGAATACAATGAGTCCGGGCCGCCCCTGCCGGGCGATACCGTCAAACGTCTCCTTGATTCGGTCCCTGTTCACTGAAAACGTCGCCTCATACCGATTTGCCGGCCAGCCCCTGCGTGTAGGACCCGTCCCCAGTGGCCCGGTCCCGTGATTTCAACCGCCGGGGCAATTTGAGCCAACGAATTCGGCAACTGTGTTAGCGTATATCACACGCCCGTAGTTGTCCAGCCCCCCAGCAGCGTGGTGAATATCGCCAGGGCGTTCTGTCCGGCATGGACGGCGACGCTGGGCCACAGGGAGCCGGTGAGATGGTACAGCCATGCCAGCAGCGCCCCGGTAACGAAGATGGGCAGCATGAGGCGAGGGTCTACGTGGAACAGGCTGAACACGACCGCGCTGACGCCAATGGCCATGCCCACTCCCAGACGGGGCACAAGCCCGGCATACACAAACCCCCGGAAGAATAGCTCCTCAGTGAAAGGAGTCCACAGGGCCAGGGCTTGCAGGGTGAGGAGTATCCCCGGCCCGGGAAAAAGTATCTCCTTCGGTATTTCCGGCGGCATCAGAATGTCGAGACCCGCAACCTGAACCAGCGCCACATAGGCGACGTTTGATCCTATGCTTGCGCCGAATGCGCCGATGGTCAGCGCCGCATACCGGAGATGGGAAACCGTTGGCGCTTTCAGGCCCAGCGCAGCAATTGGAAGGTTGCGCGGCTTCAGAGCGAGGAGCCACACGATTACTATGATCGCGAACCCCATGAGGTGGCTGCGTTCCCAGGCTGCGACGGCGAGGCGGTGGTTGTCTGCCAGTCGCACCAAACCCTCGGACAGTACGAACACCGCGGCGAATGAGACCAGTACCAGGACGATGCCCAGGGCGACCTGACCACCGCGCCAGGTCACGAAGGTCTTACCCTGAGATGGTAGTGCGATTGCCGCAACGGGCGGGCTGTCGGCGATGGGGCTTCCGCAATTCTGGCAGAAGTTATCTGCCGCCGCTGCGGGGCGTCCGCAATTACCGCAGGTCAATGTTCAGTCTCCGGTCCCGGTGGCATTGGGTGGCGATTGCCGGGTTGTGGCTTGTGGTTGCCCGTAACCGGGCACTAGCCACTGGCCATCCCGTAGGGGATAATACCAGACAGTGAAGCATTAGCAGGAATCGTGGAGGACACTAGCTGATGGCCCAGGAATTTTCGCTCAGCCGCGAGGCGTTTCTGCACTTGGCCGCGGAAGCAGGTCTGGATGCGGACAGCCCTCACATGGACACCCTCTTCCCATACGTGCGGGCGCAGCTTGCCGGGATGCGGTCGCTGCATGATATCGACGTGGCCGGGGCCGAGCCGGACATGGCATTTCAACCCGCCCCGGAGGGACAATACGGGGACTAGCCGGGCAGTCTGCGCAAAGTTTGAGAAACGCGGAAAGCGAGAAAGCGTAAATAATTATGGACGGAATTGAACTTTGTTACGCCAGCGCCGGGACCCTCTCGCGGCTGGTGCAGAGCAAGGAAGTCTCCCCGGTGGACATCATCGATGCTCACCTGGCCCGCATCGAGGCCACGGAGCCAATGCTCAACTCCTTCATCACGCTGCTTCCCGAGGAGGCCCGGGCCGCAGCGCGGGGGGCGGAGCAGGAGATACAGGCCGGGAACTACCGCGGACCGCTTCACGGGATACCCGTTGCCTTGAAGGACCTGTTCAACACCGGGGGAGTCCGCACCACCTCGGGTTCCAGGGTATTCGATAACTTCATACCGGAGAGGGACTGCACGGTGGCGGCGAAGTTCCGCCAGGCCGGGGCCATTCTGCTGGGCAAGCTGAACATGCACCAGTTTGCCTACGGGCCGACGGGAGAGAACCCCGATTACGGCCACATGCACAATCCCTGGGACCTGGAATTGATAGCGGGCGGATCAAGCGGCGGCTCAGGTTCTGCCGCCGCGGCGGGCCAGTGCACCATCACCACGGGCAGCGATACCGGCGGTTCTATTCGCATACCGGCGGCCCTTTGCGGCATCGTCGGTCTGAAACCTACCTACGGACTGGTGAGCCGTCACGGGTTGACCCCGCTGTCCTGGTCCCTCGATCACCCCGGCCCGATGGTGAGGACCGTCGAGGACGCGGCTCTGACGATGAACGCCATCGCGGGCCACGACCCTAACGACCCGGCCTCGGCCAGGTTTGAAGTACCCGACTACACCACGGCGCTTACCGGGGACGTCCGGGGGCTGCGCATCGGGGTCGTCCGGGAATACTTCGAGGCCCCGCTGGACCCGGAAGTGGAACGGTCTGTCAGAGATGCCATCGGCGTGCTGGAATCCCTGGGCGCGGTGGTGACGGAAGTGTCCTTCCCCATGTTCAACGACTCCCAGGCAATCTCCGGCGCGATCCTGATGGCCGAGGCCGCGGCATACCACCGGGATTTGCTGGCCGCCGACGGGGACAAGCTCTACCCGCCGGTCAGGCTGCGACTGGAGGCGGGACTGTTCGTCAGCGCGGCGGACTACCTGCGGGCGCAGCAGGCACGGTCAATCTTCGACCGGCAGGCGCGGAAGCTGCTGGAGCAGGTGGATCTGCTGGCTGGGCCGACGGAGCCGGTTACTGCGCCGAAGTTACTGGAGGAAAGGGTGCAGGCCGGAGAGCGCGAGATTGGGACCACCGCGGCGTTGACCCAGTACACTCGCCCATACAACCTGACGGGGTTCCCGGCCATCTCAGTCCCCTGCGGCTTCTCCGAGTCCGGGCTGCCGATGGCCCTGCAACTGGCGGGCCGTCCCTATGACGAGCTGACGGTGCTGCGCGCGGCCCACGCCTACGAGCAGGCGACGGAGTGGTCCGGCCGGCGGCCTCCGATTTAGCGGTCCAGGGTTGTGGTAAAGGGCACTCCGTCCGGCTGCCAGGGGACTCCTGCGGGCAGACTGGTCTTGATCCGGCATTCCGTTTCTGAAGTATCGCCGCGAATTGCCCCATCGGAGTGGCCGCTTTCACCTTTGGGCAAGATGCGCTGTCTGGGTCTGGCGGAGCAGCTCCGGGCTTTTGCCCCTCGCATGGTGTTCAGCAGCCGTGAGGTCAAGGCGTCCGAAACGGCGCAGATAGTTGCCGGCAGGCTTGGCGTGACCCATCAGGTCGTGGAGGGTTTACAGGAACACGAGAGGACGAACAGCGATTTTGCCCCTGTGCCGGGAGAGTTTGAGGCGAAGCTGGCGCGTTTCTTCAATAAACCGGAGTCTCTGGTCTTCGGGAGAGAGACGGCTGATGAGGCAAAACACCGATTCGCACGGACGATTTCCGGACTGATTGAATCGAGAAAGGACGACGCGGACCGGGGTGAATCGCTGCTGGTGGTCAGCCACGGTACCGTAATATCTCTGTTCGTGGCCGGTGCTTGCCAAGCTGACCCCATGGAATTCTGGCGCAAGTTAGGTCAACCGTCCTATGTGGTGATGTCACTCCCGGAACTGACGTTGCTGACGGTAGTGGGGTCTGTTGAGACTACCTGTATTTGATGGTCGTCAAGTGGAGCGTTGCCGGGCTTGACCTTCTGCGGTGTGGTATCATCGAAGGTAGTAGTGAAGATGCTGGTGCGGGGTCTTGGAGGTAGACGCTTTTGCCGGGACTGACGGCCGTTACCTTTGATCTTTGGCAGACGCTGCTGCTGGACAACCGGGAGTTGGGGCGCGCCCGTGCCCAGGTGCGGCTTGAGGGTGCCCAGTCGGCTCTGGCACAGCGTGGAATGGACTTTGACCTGGAGACCATCCGCCTGGCCTACCGCGCTTGCTACCGCTGGTGCCACGGTATCCGAGACCAGAGCCTGGATGTGAGCTTCCGACAGCAGGTGGAGCATTTCATCGACGGCATTGCGGATGGACTTTTGTCCCGGCTGGATGGCGAGACCATCGACGAGATCGAGCGCATTTACTCTGATTCGTTCTTCGTCCATCCTCCTCTGGCCCACAGGGATGCCGTCACCGTGTTGCGTCAGGTCAAGGAAATGGGGTTGCGCGTCGGCCTGATCTCCAACACGGGGATGACCCCCGGCGTGGCCTTCCGCCGGTTCCTGGATGAGCGGGGGATGCTGGAGTACTTCGATACCCTGACGTTCTCTGATGAGGTGCTGCTGTCCAAACCTTCGGATGAGATTTTCCTGATGACCCTCCGTGCCCTTGATTCTTCCCCGGGGGAGAGCGTCCACGTAGGCGATCATGTGAAGAACGACGTTGTGGGTGCGAACCGCTGCGGTCTGAAAACGGTATGGATAACTGGCTTCTACGAGAATGAAGACCCGGATGATCCTGACACCCACCCGGATGCAATAGTTGATGAACTGGCTCATGTCGGGCCTGCCATTGCCGGTCTGAGAAGTCACAGTACCGGTCACTGATACGGGCCAGCAACGTCCCGTACCGCTGTCACGATGTTACCCGCCTCATGGCCAATCCCGAATGGTGCAGCAGACTACACAATCAGCTTCTACTGACGAGGGTATTGACGAGTTACGGGAGCTTTGCGACCGGCTCCTTTCGCAACGCCCTCTGATAGTGGCGAGCAATCGCGGGCCGGTGGAACACCAGATGTCTCACGGGAACGCGGGTCCTCGGCAGGGGGACGGAGCGGCCGCCGGGCATGGGGCGGCGTTCTCAGGCGGCGGGCATCCTGAACCCCGCCGGAGCAGCGGCGGAGTGGTTACTGCCTATAGCTCCCTGGTCCATTCGGCCGAATTCACCTGGGTCGCCAGCGCAATGGGGGAGGGAGACCGGGCAGTCTCCGGCGGTGGCGCGGGCCCGGGCATGAAGTCTCCGCTGCCGGGGCACAAGATCAACCTCCGGTACGTGGTCACGCCGCGCCGGGCCTACCACAAGTTCTATAACGTCATTTGCAACCCCCTCTTGTGGTTCCTCCAGCATTACATGTGGAATCCGCCTTACAACCCCAACGTAGACGCCACGGTGCAGGACGCATGGGAGACCGGGTATATCCCCGTGAACCGGGCCTTTGCCAACTCAATTGCTGCCGAGGCGGAACGCCACGGGCGGGCGCCGGTGGTCATCAGTCACGACTATCACCTGTACTTGATCCCGGAGTTCGTGCGCCGGGAGATTCCGGACGCCGTGGTACAGCACTTTGTCCACATCCCCTGGCCCTCTCCCCGGTACTGGCAAATCGTGCCCGACTACATCGGCCACCGCATTTGCCGTTCCCTCTGCAACGCGAACCTGGTGGGGTTTCAGTCGCCCCAGGACCGGCGCAGTTTCCTGGACACCGCGGAGGAGTTCCTGCCGGAAGCGCAAATTGACCGGGAACACGGCAGGGTTTCCTGGCGGGGTCGGGAGACGTTGGTAAGGGTCTACCCAATGTCGATCAACGTGGACGAGGTCAGACGCATTGCCGATTCCACCCGGACGTTGGAATACCAGTCACGCCTGGAGGAGCTATGCCAGGAAACGGATCCCACCCCTGCGCTCCGGCCCGCTGGCAGCGATGGGGCGAGGCCCTCAGTGACGACCATCGCCCGCATCGACCGTGCTGAGCCGAACAAGAACATCGTGCGGGGGTTCAGGGCCTATGACCTGCTCCTGACCAAGCACCCGGAACTGAAAGGCCGGGTTATTTTCCTGGCCTTCCTGGTGCCGTCCCGCACCCATGTCCGGCAGTACCAGCGGTATATGGACGAAATCAACCGGGAGGTCAATCAGGTCAACGGCAAGCACGGCCAGATATTTCGGGGCCGGGAGTGGCAGCCCATCCGGATGTTCATGGAGAACAACTACACCCAGGCTGTCGCCGGGATGAAGCTGTATGACGTCCTTCTGGCCAACACAATCATGGAAGGGACCAACCTGGTTGCCAAGGAAGGCCCGGTGGTCAACACGCGGGATGGGGTGCTGGTGCTGTCCCGGACCAGCGGCGTCCACCACCAACTGGCTGAGGGGGCATTGACGATCTCCCCCACGGACGTCAACGGCACTATGGAAGCCCTCTACCAGGCCATAACTATGCCGGTGGAGGAACGCAGGCGGCGGGCATCGTTGCTGGCCGAATCGGTGTGCCGGGATGATGTCACCCGCTGGCTGATCCGGCAACTTGAGGATATTGCGGGATTGCTGTAGTTGCAGGGAGGGAATCTCCCTTGTGTCCAAACCGTTCTTGTCGCTATTGCGCTCCCGGTTATTCTGCCGTTCGCCGGAGTCCATCGTTCCCGGCACAGGGGCCTGCCAATTCCGGGGAGCATCCACAAGGACTTGATCGCCCGGCACAGGGGTTGGCGAATGCGCAGGCTTAGGGTTACAGTAATAGACGGGAGACTGGAGTGAGAAATCCCGGACAAGTCTTGGCGAGATTCGGGGCGCTCACGCCAAAAGGAGGGCTTCGCTCTATGGAAGAGATGTTCGACCCCCATATTCCCACCGGGGAAGAATCCGATATTCAGCTTTGCATATTCCCCCACCTGGATGAGTTCCTGGTCATCGACCTCCGGGATGGAGAGAAGCAGATACACTTGTTGAACGCCAGGGACATATTCAGCGAGCACTTTTTTCATAGCGTCGAGTTCGAGTTCTCAGAGGCGCTGCGGCAGGAGAACGCGCCCCCATTTGCCCACATGTTCAACCTTCCCCTGCGTATGGAGGAGATGGTCCGGGAAATAGCGATGACCTTCATCCTGGACCGGCTGGGAGTCCGTATGGACGACGAGTCCAGTATCCCGACGGTCGTCGTGATTGTCGTCAGCGGCAGTTCTCTGCCGGGCCACTCCGAGCAGGTGGTCAGCGGCCTGAAACGGCTGATTCAGGGCCGCTCTGAAGACCCGGCGGTTGCCGACTGGGAAGAAGTCATTACCCGCCTGGTGGCTCAGGAGCACGAATTCGCGCAGAAGGAGAACCTGGACGAGTTGACCGATGCCACTTTGGGGGACTTGCCCGATTACTCGACTCTGTGGGGAAGCAGGAACTAGAGATGAGCGCAACTGCATTGCACATGGGAAGCCGTGAGGACATCTCCGATGAGGAGCTGGTATCGCTGGCACAACAGGCGGAACGACTGGGTTACGAAGCCATATTCACCGGCGAGGCATGGGGACGGGATGCCTTCACGGTGCTGACCATGATGGCCTGCCACACCACTACCATCCGGTTGGCGACCGGCATCATTCCCGTATTCAGCCGGACACCGGGTCTGATTGCCCAGAGTATTGCATCCCTTGACCGAATCTCCAGGGGCCGGGCCATCCTGGGTCTGGGCACCAGTGGACGATTGGTCATCGAGCAGTGGCATGGGATTCCGTACCGGAAGCCTGTCACTCGCACCAGGGAATACATGGAGATCATCCGCTCAGTCCTGTATGGCCGTCCTGCCGAGTACGATGGCGAATTCTTCCAGCTATCACGGTTTCGCCTGGGCGTACAACCTGTGCAGCGGCATATTCCCATGTATGTCGCCAGTCTTGGGCCGAGGAACCTGGCGCTCACAGCAGAGCTGGCCGACGGGTGGCTTCCGATCTGGGTGGACCGGCGGCGCTTGCCGGAGATGATCGGCCAGATGGCCGAAGCCGCCCTCCCGGCAGGGCGAGAACTCTACACCATAACAGTGGCCCCGCAGATCATTTGCTACGTCACCGAGGACGCCGAGGAGTTGGCGGAGACCGAGAAGCGTGTCCGGGGGCACATGGCATACTATATTGGCGGGATGGGTGAGTATTACTACAACCTGTTCAGACGCTCCGGGTTCCAGGCCGAGGCCGACGCCGTCCGCGAGGCGTGGTCTGCCGGAGACCGGGGCAAGGCCGCGGCCACCATACCTGACGAACTCTTGGAGAACATTACTATCATAGGCGACGCCGCGACCTGCCTTTCCCGTATGAGGCAGTTCCGCCGGGCCGGGGCCGACATGCCGGTGGTCGCCTTCCCCCACGGGTCGACCCTGGAGGGCATGAGGCGCACCATGGAAGTTCTCGCGCCGGCCAACGCTGAGTAGGCCCCCGGGCAGTATCAACGTAGGGACCGATGCCATACGTTTCTTCCCGCGTGTGAGATGATTGGGGGGCGGGTTGGCAAAATGAAGATTGGGCTGATTTCCGACACCCACAGCGCTGGTAGTGGCAAGGACCTTCCGGACCGGGTCCTGAAGGCGCTGGCAGGCGTTGACCTGATACTGCACTGCGGCGACCTGGAGTGCCTGGGAGTCCTGGATTACCTGGAGTCGGTAGCTCCGGTGCTGGCAGTCCGGGGCTACGAGGACCCGAGAGAGCCGGGGGACCGCCTTGCCGAGACTACCAGGGTGGTACAGGCCGAAGGCCTGGCCATAGGGATGGTTCACGACATCCAGTGGCCCGGCCCGCGAATCGACACCAGCGGCGACGGCACTCGGCTGAAGTTCCCCGGTAGTGGCGTCCGGGACCTGATGCGCCGCAAGTTCGGCCAGCCGGTGGACGTGGTGGTCTACGGAGACACCCACGAGGAACTGGTCTGCGTCAGCGACGGCATATTGGTGGTGAATCCCGGCAGCCCCACCTATCCCGGACGGAGGCACCGGCCCGGTAGCCTTGGCACCCTTGGGCTGCTGGAAGTGGAAGGCGAGACGGCCAGCGTCACTCTGGTAGACCTCGAACACACTTCCTAGTGAGCTGGCCCGTATCTGTACTCTTCGGATTCACCGGCGAGGAACCGGCGCACTTCCTCTGTGTCTGGAAGCATACGGACACCCTCTACTTCCCCCCGAATCTCCGGTACGCCTCGCGCTCCCTTCTGGTCCTTTCCTCGCGTTCAGCCTCCCGGCCCTTCCGCAAATAGCGGTCTTTAATTGACCATTCGGCAAGTATGTGCAGCCCTCCACGAAAACGACTGTCAACCCCGCTGATAAAACGATGAACGGGCTGGAACCATGCCCGATGGCCATAAAGGTTTCGATGGGGCCGTCACTGGTACGGATGCGAATCTCATACCAAGTGGCGACACTGACACTGGATATGACCGGGATAGAGAAGACGATGCGATAGAGTACAAGAACCGGCAGGGGTACTGCCCAAATTGATTCCCGTTCCTCCAAAAAACCCTTCCCGCCTCCGGTACACCATAGCGTACCCTGAACTTTGCCCGCTACAAGAGGGATTGCTCCGGATGAGACGCTGCCCTATATAACCGGCGCGAGGCCCGGAGCGGACATTAGGGCAGCAAGTCCCCATTTGCGATTCTGAAACCTTTGCGGTAGAAACGCTATCCCAGATTGACCAGCGGACTTACCTGGAGGAACACCGGGGCAAATACCAGCGAAACTATGGCCATCAGCTTGAGCAGGATGTTCAGGGACGGCCCGGAGGTGTCCTTGAACGGGTCGCCGACCACGTCTCCTTCGACCGCTGCCTTGTGAGCCTCGGAACCCTTGCCGCCGAAGTTGCCCAGTTCGACGTACTTCTTGGCGTTGTCCCACGTCCCGCCTGCTGAAGCCATCATTATTGCCAGCATGAACCCCGCGGACACCGAGCCGATGAGCAACCCGCCCAAGGCTGCCTCTCCCAGGATGAAGCCTGTTGCGATTGGGGCGATGATGGCCATTATGCCGGGAACGATCATTTCCCGGAGCGCGCCCCGTGTGCTTATATCCACGCATCGGGCTGAATCGGGCCGGGCGTTGCCTTCCATGAGGCCGGGGATTTCGCGGAACTGGCGCCTCACCTCATCGACGATGCCCTGCGCCGCGCGTCCCACGGCCTGCATCGTCATCGCGGAGAAGAGGAAGGGCAGCATGGCGCCGATGACCAGCCCTACCAGTATCTCGGGTTGCAGCAGGTTGATGCCCGCGGTGTCGCCCGCCAGACGCCCGTCTGCGTCGAGGGTGATGAGTCCGGCGTTGACTGAGTATGCGGCCAGCAGGGCCAGTGCGGTCAGGGCGGCGGAACCGATGGCAAACCCCTTTCCGGTTGCCGCCGTTGTGTTGCCCAGGGCGTCCAGCGCGTCGGTGCGCTCCCGTACCTCCGGGTCCAGTTGGGCCTGTTCGGCGATTCCCCCGGCATTGTCTGCGACCGGACCGTAGGCGTCGGTGGCCAGGGTGATACCCAGGGTCGAGAGCAGTCCAACCCCGGCCAGGGCCACTCCGTAGAATCCTGCAAACCAGTAGGCCAGGAGAATTGCCACCGAAACACAGGCCACGGGAATCAGGGTGCTCAACATCCCTGTTGCGATCCCGCTGATGATGACAGTGGCCGCGCCGGTCTGGGACGACTCGGAGACCCGCTGTGTGGGCTTGTAGCTGTAAGAAGTGTAATACTCAGTTGCCAGGCCGATGATCGTCCCGGCAGCCAGACCGGACACGACACAGCCGAACCAGTACCAGTTGTTGGTCAGGACTATGGTCAGGATCGCGGCGAAGATTATGAGCAGTCCGCCAGCAGAGAATATGCCGTATCGGAGTGCCCATAGAAGCTTTTCAAAATCCGCCTGCTCGCCGCTTCGGACCACGAACGTCCCCAGAATGGCGGCCAGTATGCCCGCTCCGGCCAGAAGCATGGGGAACACGGCCTGGGGATCGGTGAAGTTGCCGGCCGCTCCGCTGCCTACAGCCAGGGCCACTGCGCTGGCGGACAGAGCCACGGCGGAGATGATGCTGCCGACGTAGGACTCGAACAAGTCCGCGCCCATCCCGGCTACGTCGCCCACATTGTCGCCCACGTTGTCGGCGATGACCCCGGGGTTGCGGGGATCGTCCTCGGGTATTCCCGCCTCCACCTTGCCCACCAGGTCGGAACCGACGTCCGCCGCCTTGGTGAAGATGCCCCCGCCGACCCTGGCGAACAGGGCGATGGAGCTCGCTCCGAACCCGAACCCGGCCACGGCGCGGATGTCCTGGAATACCAGGTAAAGAATAGTCACGCCCAGCAGTCCGATGCCCACTACGGTGACGCCCATGACAGACCCGCTGGAAAAAGCGACGCGCAACGCCGGGTTGAGGCCCTGCTGTGCAGCGGCGGCAGTCCTGACATTTGCCCTGACCGCGACGTTCATCCCTATAATTCCGGCCATGCCGGAGCAGATGGTGCCCACCACATAGGAGATAGCCGTAGCAGGAAGATTCACATCGTGCGTAAACAGGGTGTAGTCAAGAATTGCGAGGGCGATGGTTACAATTAGTGCGAAGGGGAGTAGTGTAAGGTATTCCCGCTTGAGAAAAGCGTTGGCCCCTTCCTGGATGGCGTTTCCGATGGACTGGATCTGTTCGTTGCCCCGGTCAGCGGACAGTACACGCGCCGCAGTAATGGCTGCGAATACCAGGGCCAAGGCTCCGGCAGCAAGAGCCAGAATTATCGGTAACATCGCCTGTCCTTTCGCGCCTGAATGCGCCCCTTTTGAGGCGTGCGAAACGTATCATACCCCCCATGGAGTGTCAAGCAAACAGGCCAGGGGGCAAGAGCACATTCCGTCGCAATACAGGATTACTGGAGTCAGAAACAGTAGAATAGACGACTGTTTATTTTCAAAGAACACGTGCCTGCCAGCGGTATCGGACAGAGGCGTGTCCTGCCAAATCTACCTCTATGGCCGACGGCTTACCCCAAAGCAGCCCGTGTCAGTTTGTCCCAGGCAGCTTCTCCATATTTTGGGTACGCCCATTGTAAACGCCGCGGACGGGGTCCGGTTCGTCCCCTTTTGCGTCACCTTGGGCGGCCATGCCCACAATTGTGCGTGGCCATGTTATTATGGGGCGTCTGAGGAACCGTGGCAGACGACTGTTAATACCTATGCTTGTGATTGGCCGGATGTTTCAATCATGAGATCATAAATACTCAGCTTCACCAGTACCATAAGGAGGACATGGCAAATGGCGGATGGCGCTCAAGCATGGACCGAGGAATTCGTAGAGGCCGGGGGCACTCAACTTCAGATCGTGCGGGCAGGGAGCGGCGATCCCCTGATTATCCTCCACGACGAACTGGGACACCAGACCTGGCTCAGGTACCAGGACGAGTTGGCCAAGGACTATAGCCTTCATATACCGTCTCATCCGGGCTTCGGCCAGACCGAGCGCCAGGAATGGATAATGAACATGCGCGACCTGGCGGGCTGGTATCTTGAGGCCATCGACGATCTGGGCCTCAATGGGGCCAACCTGATGGGGTTTTCCCTGGGCGGTTGGCTGGCCGCGGAAATGGCTACCATGTCCCCGGACACGTTCCGCAAACTGGTGCTGGCCGGACCGGCGGGCATCAGGCCTCCGTCGGGCGATATATACGATATGTTCCTGGTGGTCGCCAGGGACTTTCTGGCCGCCGGGTTCCACGACCCTGACAATACCCCTGAGTTCAGACAGGTCTGCCCCGATGAACCCGGCCCTGAGTTGGCCGAAGCCTGGGAAGTGGCTCGTGAGGAGGCATGTAGGCTCAGTTGGCGTCCCTACATGTTCTATCCGGGTCTGCCCGACCTGCTGCACAGGGTCAAGCGGCTTCCGACGCTGATTGTCTGGGGGCGGGAGGACAATATCGTCCCAGTCAGCGCTGCACAGGTATACCAGGAGTCTATAGCAGGTTCCCGTCTCAGTGTGCTGGAGAATTGCGGACATCACCCTGAGATCGAGAAGACCGACGAGTTCGTGGGCTTGGTCAAAGGCTTCCTGGCGTCATAGCTACCACTGCGGCCTGCCTGGGGACAAGTCTTTGAGTCTTACCCGTTTGTTAGAATCCCTGGCGTAGCTGGAGCCTCGCAGCCGATACCGGAAGGAGAATCGAGATGTTCATTGGATACTTCACTGAGAGGCCGTACCAGGACCCGAAGTCCGGGTATTTCGGGGCCACCGGCAAGCCGATCATGGACCTCAATGTCAGCAACGACATTTACGACGCCGAGTTGGGGTCTGACCTGTACAACCGATACCTGGACGAGAAGATTTACGCCGAGGAGATGGGATTCGACGGGCTGATGCTCAACGAGCACCACAGTACTCCCTTCTGCATGGGCGGCGCGATGAACGTCGAGGCATCCATACTGGCCCGCATCACCAACCGGGCCAAGATCGTGCTTCTGGGGAACATAATACCCATCTGGGACGACCCTCTCTGGCTGGTTGAGCAGCTTTCCATGATCGACATGATCTCGAGGGGCAGGTTGGTTTCCGGCTGGGTCCGCGGCACCGGGCGGGAGAGCGTGGCCCACAACATAGAGCCGCACTACAACTGGGAGCGGTTCAAGGAAGCCCATGAGCTTATCATCAAGGCATGGACGACCCCAGGTCCATTCCGTTGGGAGGGCAAACACTACCACTACCGCCACGTTAACCCCTGGGTAAAGCCCTATCAGAAGCCTCATCCGCCCGTCTGGCTGCCGGGAGTGGTCAGCCGCGACTCCCTCATGTGGGCTGCGGAACAGCGGATACCGTATATTATGCTGGCTACTGAGATGGAACCCACCCGGCAGGCGTTCCAGCTCTACCACGACACCGCCGCCGAACTGGGCTACCAGTCCGGGCCGCAGAACATCGGCTACCTGTGGAAGGTCCACGTTGATGAGACCGAGGAATTAGCCGAGGAGGCCGGCCGTAAGTACGTACAGGGTCCCAGCAATCCGTTCCTGGCAGGCAATGAAGGGACGGTAAACCCGGCGCTGCTGAACCTCCCCGGCCTCACCTCCCGCCGCCGGGTGCTTCCGACCCAGGCGGTGGCCACCCGCGCCCGCGGCGGCAATGCCGGTCCCGCCGGTGCGTTGGGGCGTCCCTACGAGCAGCAGGTCGAAAACTACACCATAATCTCCGGCACGCCCGACAGTGTCATCCCCAAGATCCGGCACGTCCTGGAGACCATCCGCCCGGGTAGCATCTTCTTCTGGGACGGAGACGGCGCGATGACTCACGACGACGCCATGCGCAGCCTCCGGCTCATGGGGCAGGAGGTCCTGCCCGCCGTCCGCGAGATGGCCGAGGAGTTGGAACTGCCCGGCCCCTTCGAGGTTGACCCGGCCACTAGCAAGCCCTACGAGGGCAATGCTCCGGTTATTCCAGCGGCAGCTCCAGGGGCGCAAGCGGACGCATAGCGCAACGGGGGAATGCAAGTCTTAGTCCTGACTGCCTGTGTTGGGACTAAGACCGTTTCTCATGCGTTGCCGGTGAAGTGGATAAGGTTTAAGGGCTGAATGACTACGCTGGAAGAACGGGTAAGCTGGTTGGAGGGCTCATTTCAGCAACTGATGGTTCGGATGGATTCGCATGGAAATGATGCCGGCCAGGGATGAGATGCGGGCCGAGGTACGAGCTGAGATTAAGGCAGCAGAGGTCCGGCTGATCAAATGGATGGCCGGTTTAGCTCTTACCACGGTTAGCGTGACTGTTGCGCCGGTCAAACTCATTCCGTAGTCCTCGTATATGAGACGGTTCCCGTGACCCATTCTCACTCCTCCCCCGACGTGGCCGTCATAGGGGGCGGCCCTGCCGGTTCCACTGCTGCGACCATGCTCGCCAGCCAGGGATTTAACGTTCTCTTGCTGGAGAGGGAGAGATTTCCCAGGGACCACGTGGGCGAGTCCATGCTTCCCGCCAGCGTTCCGGTGTTGCAGGAATTGGGCGTACTCGATCAGGTAGAGGCGGCCGGGTTCCTGCGCAAGTACGGCGCAACTATGGTGTGGGGGACCGGCCAGAAACCCTGGAGCTGGTACTTCGAGGAGACCAACACCCGCTACCCCCATTCCTACCAGGTATGGCGGCCCCAGTTCGACCAGATACTTCTTGAAAACAGCCGCGCCCACGGAGTGGATGTCCGAGAGGGCCACAGGGTCATTGATGTGCTTCTTGGTCCCCAAAGCGGCAGTGCGCGGGGCGGGCCCGGACGGGTCAGGTACATTGACGACACAGGTACAGAGCGAGAGTCAGCGGCGTCATTCGTGGTGGACGCCAGTGGGCAGGGTGGGCTGCTCTCCGGCAAGCTCCGGCTCCGGGACTGGGACCCCTTCTTTCGTAACCTGGCCGTTTACGGATACTTCACCGGCGGCAAACGACTTCCGGGACGCGACGCCACCAACATCTTCATTGAGGCCCATCCCAGGGGCTGGCTCTGGAACATCCCCTTGCACACTGGATGGGCCAGCATCGGCGCGGTGGTTGACAGCGAGAGCGGGCAGAGAGACGTTGGGGAACAAGGTCTCCGCCGCTTCCTCGAAAACCAGCTTGAAGGCGCGCCCCACATGAACGCCATGCTGCAAAACGCCGAGATGGTCTCCGGCCCGTTCATCCTGAAAGACTGGTCCTATGTCTGCCGCCGTCTTGCGGGCGATGGGTACGTCCTGGCCGGAGACGCGGCATGTTTCGTCGACCCGCTGTTCTCCTCTGGGGTGCATCTGGCCCTGATGTCTGGCGTTCTGGCGGCCGCCTACGTGGCAACGGCGCTGAAGGACCCCGGACTTGCTCCCGCGGCAGCCGACGCCTACCAGGAGCTTTACTTCAAGGAATACTCCCACTTCCGGGAATTGGCCCGGCTGTTCTACTCCAGCAACCTGGCCTCCGAGGGTTACTTTTGGGAGGCGAGGCGGTTGCTGAACGGGGACGGCAAGTTTTCGCCACGGCACTCTTTCATTCAGGCCGTGGCTGGACAGCCTCCGCGAGGGTACGAGCGCGCGGTATTGGAGAAGGGCGAGCCGCCTGGGGACTTCGTGACCAGTGTCAGAGAAGTGGAGGGTCAGCGGGCGGCGCGACGGGTACGGTGGGAGGAAGCGATGGCCGAAGCGCGCGCCGGAGGCTCCCGTCTTCTCACGGCTGTGCCCAGCTTGTCCGACGGTGTCCTCGTCCAACGGAAAGCAGTACTGGGCGAGGGCGAATTCGTGTGGGGCACTGTCCTCACCACCGTCAGCCAGCCCGAGGGCACCCCGGCCAGCGGCCTGGTGGCCAGGCTGGTCTCAATGATCGACGGCAATGCGACAGTGGGCGAGTTGCTGGCCAACATGCGCACCCAGGGCAACGCAGACCAGGCGGCGATGCTGGACCGGAGCGTACTGGCAACCATCCAGATTCTCTACGTGGATGGCACAATCGAGTCCATCAGGGGGTTGTAGGGGCGTCGCATCGAGCTTCTGCAAGTACCTCAATTGGCGTGATTCCGGCCTGAACCAACTCACTCATGCGGGGGCATCCCGGCTTCATAAAAGAAATGGCGGGAATCAGGCCCCCTTGCGCTTGAGCGCGCGCCTGGCCGCGTCTCTGACTGCTTCCGGGGTCAGCCCGGCTTTGGCCATCAGTTCATCCGCCCTGCCGGACTCGCTATAACTGTTCAGGGCAACCGTCTCCATCGGGACGGGGTTGGACCTGCCAACAACCTGGGCCACGATGCTGCCAAGACCGCCGTGGGCCAGGTGTTCCTCGGCAGTGACTATCGCCCCGGTCTCCCGAGCCGCTGCCAGGACTGCCGGTTCGTCAATTGGGCTGAGGGTATGTATGTTTACCACACGAGCCGACACGCCCTCCTGTTCCAGGAGGTCCGCCGCGTCAAGCCCCACCGACACCATGACCCCGGTGGCGATTATCGATACGTCTCCGCCGTCCCGAATTACCTCCGCCGCGCCAAGCTTGAACTCATAGCCCTCGTGATGGACTACCGGCGTGTTGGCCCGGGATAGCCGGACGTAGAAAGGGCCTTCGGTCTTTGCCGCAACGCGCACCGCATGGGCTGCCTCCACAGCGTCGGCCGGACATACCACGGTGAACCCGGGCAGTGCGCAGGCCAATGCGAGATCCTCGATCCCGTGGGCCGACATGCCATCTTCCCCGGTGAGGATACCGGCGTGAGTGCAGACCAGCTTCACGTTCAGGTGGGGTTGGGCCACCAACACCCGCAACTGGTCAAAGGGCCTGCCGACGCCGAAGACTGCGAATGTGCTTACGAATGGGGTCTTCCCCGACGCTGCCATACCCGCGCCCACGCCGACCATGTTCTGCTCTGCCGGGCCGAAGTCGAAGAACCGGTCGGGGTACTGGTCCCTCCACAAATGGGTGAACACCGAGACGTTCAGGTCGCCGCCCAGCACCACAATTTCCGGGTGTTCATCAGCCAGCTCCAGCAGGGTCCTGCCGAAGGTCTCGCGGGTGGAAGCCATCTGCCTTTGTGCGGCCATTATGCGAGCTCCTTCATCGCGGCTTCAAACTCTTCCTGGTTGGGCGCACGGCCATGAAACCCCGGGTTATCCTCCATGAAGGAGACACCCTTGCCCTTGACCGTGTGGGCGATAATCACTGTTGGTTGAGTGCGATCCTGCTTTGCCCTTCCGATGGTATCAAGCAGATCCGCATAGTCGTGGCCGGAAGTCTCGAATACCCGCCAGCCGAAGGCGCGCCACTTGTCCGCCAGCGGTTCCAGGGTCATCACTTCGTCGGTGTGCCGGTCATTCTGAATACGGTTCCGGTCCACAAAGGCGATGAGGTTGGTGGCCTTGTGGTGAGAGGCGGACATCGCGGCTTCCCAGACTTCACCCTCGTCGCACTCTCCGTCACCCAGGATGGCGTAGACCAGGCTGTCGCGGTTGTCCATCCTGGCGGCAAGGGCGCATCCCAGGGCAAAGGAAAGCCCCATCCCCAGGGACCCCGAGTTCATCTCGACTCCGGGCACCATGGGGTGTGCATGTCCCTGTAACCTGCTATTCAGCTTGCGGAAAGTCTCAAGCTCATCGTGGGGGATATACCCCGCCTTGGCCAGCGCTACGTACAGGCCGGGCGAAGCGTGGCCCTTGCTGAGGATCAGCCGGTCCCGGTCGGGCCACTGGGGATTGGCGGGATCGTGACGCATCTCCCGGAAATAGAGACAGACGAGAATGTCCAACTCCGACAGCGAGCCGCCCACATGGCCGCTCCCTGCGGTATAAATGGACTGGATAACATCGCGCCGCAATTCCCTGGCCAGAAGGGCCAACGATTCGGCGTCATGCCCCGGAGTTGTCCCGGTCCTGCTGCCATTTCCTGCTGTGTCCCTCGTGGTCAACTCTCACCCCCGCTTGACCTGCGCCGGATGGTCTTTACTGGGTTGGAGCCATGCGCAAATAATCTAGGGTCGAAATTCGGCGCAACAAATTATAAGCCCGCCCTTGTCGGGATGTCTAGGTAATCAGATGGCGGCTAGTGTCTTAGTTTGAAATCGTGGGCTTTGACCTTTCATCACCCCGGACATTTCTTATATGATTCCCATAATGAATTATCAAGACTGTCGCCGACTGCTGGCCGATGAATTGGGTATCTGGTCTCCTGAAAGCTGGAGTACCCGAAACAAAGCCCTACGTCGTGGGAAGCGAATTCTCGCTGGGGCATACTTGAACGCTGCTGACAACGGGCGCGGTGTGGCTTTCTTCACCTTCAGATCAATTCGCTCCGGCAACTTTATTCACCGCCGGGAGGTGGATAAGTGTCTATTTGACGATGTGCCGCCTCACGAGGTTCCAAAAGCAGATGAACAGTGCGTCAATATCCGCCCGAAGGACGGCAAGTGGCTGGAGGCCCTGCGGCAGCTATTTGGAGATGCAGAGCCAGACTTGGGTGCGGCAGGCGATGGCCGATAAGTGGTTGATGGGGTCTACGGGTTGTTTTTCTGCTCTTGATGGGCATTGGCCTCTTTATATTCGGTGCAGCAATCATTATCTGGGGTTTCTTCAATGGGCTATTGATACTAAACGCTATAATTGGCACGGTAATTGTCCTCTTAGCTTGCTGGCTTGCTAAGTTGGGTTCTGTGCTTACTGACCGGGCATCCTCGGAATAGTTCAATGTAATTGATCATGGAATGGCTGCCAAATATGGTGTCGGCCAAGTTTCTCATGACAGGGCCAAAAGGCCGCTACAAGCCTCGTCGTAGAAGGGCGTCCAAAACTCGTGAATTTCAAACGGAGATACACTACCGCATTACAGTGTATCTATAATTGGGGCCGCATCGAATGCTGATAGATGCCCACTGTCATATTACGCCGCCCGAATTCGAACCACGTCGCGCCGAATTAGCTGGCAGGGATGCGACCTTTGCCTCCATGTTTTCCACTCCCAGGGGAAGGCTGGCCACTGCTGATGCGCTGGTCCGCGACATGGACCGCGATGGTGTGGACCGGGCCGTAGCAATGGGCCTGGGATGGTCCAGCCAGGAATTGGCGCAGGAGAACAACGACTACATCATTGAGTCAGTAGACCGTTATCCCCGCAGGTTAACGGGCTTCTGCACGGTCAACCCCGTCTGGGGTGAAGCGGCGGTGGTGGAGGTGGAACGTTGCGCGGCCCGCGGGCTGAGCGGCATAGGCGAGTTGCACCCGGACACCCAGGGATTCGACATCACCAATGCGGAATCCCTGTTTCCCCTCATGGACACGGCCCGGCGGTTGGGGCTGCCCGTCCTGATTCACTGTTCAGAGCCGGTGGGTCACGAGTACCCCGGCAAGGGACGTACCACGCCTGACAGGGTCTACAGGTTCATCTGTGACTTCCCGGAAAACGTCATCATCTGCGCCCACTGGGGCGGCGGCTTGCCCTTCTATGCGCTGATGCCCGAAGTCCCTGATCTAATCCGCAACGTATACTTCGATTCCGCCGCCAGCCCATTCCTATACCAGCCCAAGGTTTACAATGAAGTCGCACGGCTGGTGGGACCGGACAGGATCATGTTCGCCAGCGACTACCCTCTGATGTCCGCCTCCAGGTCATTGAAGCACATGGACGAAGCCGGACTCGACCCGGAGACGCGGTCTGATATCACAGCAGGTACAGCCGCAGCTCTGTTTGGGTTCTAGCTTAGTCTCGAAAACAAATCAGGAGCAATTGGAGTAATTGATGGAAGAGACGCCAACATTGACGGACTATCTTCGCCAGGGTCTTGACCTGGTGTTCGTCGGCCTGAACCCTTCTCTTCCATCCATCCGCACCGGCCACTATTTCGCCAACCCGCGCAACCGCTTCTGGCCGGCCCTGAACCTCTCCGGGCTTGCAGGCGTTGACCCCCTGGGCCCCGAGGATGACGCCAGCCTGCTTGACCGCGGCATCGGGTTTACCGACGTGGTGAAGCGGGCCACCGCCCAAGGTTCGGGACTAAAGGCTGCAGATTTCCGTCACTGGTCCCCGGTGCTCCGTGACAAGCTCCTGCAATTTCAACCCCGTGTCGCCAATTTCCACGGAGTCACGGCGTTCAAGGCGTATCTCCGCTACGCCGAGGGGGTCAGGGAATCGCCGGATTTGGGCCTACAGCCGCGTCTTATCGGCAACACACGCATCTTCGTCACGCCTAATCCCAGCCCGGCCAACGCCGTCTATTCGGTAAACGACCTGTCGGAGTGGTACCGCCGTTTGGGGGAGTTGCTGGCGGAGACGGCTGGACGGGACTAGAGATGACAGCTCCCGGGACGGAGATACGGGCCTTCATTGCCCTTCACATTTCGGAGCAGGCGCGGCAGACCCTTGACCGGACAATCCGAGAATTGGCGGATACCACGGGCCGTCAAGTCCGCTGGGCGGACCCGAAGGGCATACACCTGACCTTGAAATTTCTGGGCAACATATCGTCGAGCCGGACAGGCGAGTTGCTGGAGGCTGTTGAAGAGTCCTGCCGCGACCATTCTCCATTCTCGTTGGTACTGTCAGGCTTGGGAATGTTCCCCAACCGTGAGCGGCCACGGGTATTGTGGGCCGGAGTCGGCGGCGGTCTGGACGCCCTGGCAAGCCTTCAGGATGCGGTGGAAACGGCCATGACCGGAGCTGGCTTTCGACGGGAGCCCAGGCCATTCCGCGCCCACCTGACCATCGGTCGGGTGCGCGACGGTGCCACTCCCAGACAGCGCCGGGCCATCGGAGATGCGGTGTCGTCCACCACTCTGCCGCCGGTGGAACCCTGGCAAATTGGGACGGTACACTTGGTCCAAAGCACTCTGACCCCACAGGGCGCAATCTACGCTGACCTGGGACTGGTGGAGTTGCGGTGAACATTGAACAGGGAACTGTGATCCTGGAACCGGTCGCTCCATTCAGCTTCGACATTACCGCCGGGTATCACACTTACTACCAGGCACGGTACGGCTCTGACTCCCTGGAAAACGGTGTTTACCGCCGCCTCCTCGACCTGGACGGAAATCTGGTCCTGGCGTCGGTATCCTCCGCGGGCAGCGTTGAGGAGCCGCGGCTGGAGGTCAGGTTGCAGGGCCAAAGCCTGGACGATGACAGCCAAACCAAGGCATCGGCGCTGGTAAGCTGGCTGTTGGGGGCCGAACAGGACCTGCGGCCCTTCTACGACATGGCCAGCGGCGACGAGACCATGTCGGGAATCACCGGGCGGTTCCACGGACTGCACCTGCCCCACACCGCATCCGTCTTCGAGGCCCTGGTGCTGGCCATACTGGGGCAGCAGATCAGCACCCAGGTCTCCAGGATTATTCGCACCCTTCTGATCGAGACCTACGGCCCCCACCTGGACGTGGACGGCTTTCGGTACTACGCCTTTCCCCGCCCGGAAACATTGGCGGCTTTGCCGGTGGAAGAGCTGCGCGGGATGAAATTAAGCTGGCGCAAGGCCGAGTACATTCGCGGTATCGCCCTCGCCGCCCTGGAGGAGTCTGACGGCCTGGAGTCTCTGCGCCTCCTTGAGGACCGGGAAGTAGTTAGCCAGGTAACGAAGCTGCGGGGCGTAGGCAACTGGACCGCCCAATGGCTCCTGGTGCGCGCCCTGGGCCGCCCCGATGCTTTGCCCTTGGGCGACCTGGCCCTCCGGCGGACGATGTCAGCTCTCTACTTCCAGGGTGAACCCATTGAAGACGCTCAGGTTGAGGAGTTCTGCGCCCGTTGGTCACCCTGGCGCACTTACGCTACGGTGTACATGTTCGCCGCCATGCGCAACCCGATGGGATAGACACTCCTACCGGAACATGTTCATCAGGTTCCGGGGGTTGCGGGAGCGGGAAAGCTGCCGCATCAGCCTCTGCGTCTGCCGGAACTGGTTAAGCAACTGGTTGATGTCCTGGGGAGTTGTGCCGCTCCCCCTGGAAATCCGGCGCTTGCGGCTGCCGTTCAGTATCTCAGGACGCCGCCTCTCTTCCGGCGTCATGGAGCGGATAATCGCCTCAACCCGCTTGACCTGATCATCGTCAAATGAACCGGCCAGCTTCCGGTTGTTCATCTGGTTCATGCCGGGGATCATCCCGACAATATCGCTCAACGATCCAATCTTCTTGACCGCTTGAATCTGCGTCAGGAAGTCCTCCAGGTCGAAAGTGGCCTGTCGGAACTTGCGCTCCAACTCCTTGGCCTGATTCTCGTCCACCGCCTCCTGGGCCTTCTCTATAAGCGACAGCACGTCCCCCATCGCCAGGATGCGGGAGGCCATCCGGTCGGGATGGAACTGTTCCAGTGCGTCGGGGCGTTCTCCCACGCCCATGTACTTGATGGGCACCCCGGTCACGCGGGTAACCGACAATGCCGCCCCGCCCCTGGCATCGCCGTCCATCTTGCTCATGATCAGGCCGGTGAGGGAGACCCGTTGGTGGAAGCCTTCAGCCGCGTTCACCGCGTCCTGCCCGGTCATGGCGTCCACCACCAGCAGCACTTCATGGGGATTGGTGGCGTCCTTGATGTTCTCCAGTTCTTCCATCAGCTCTTCGTCGATCTGGAGGCGGCCTCCGGTATCGACAATCGCCCAGTTCAACCCGAGTTCCTCGGCGCGTCTTAGCCCGG
This sequence comes from Dehalococcoidia bacterium, assembly GCA_965204715.1. GTDB lineage: Bacteria > Chloroflexota > Dehalococcoidia > Lucifugimonadales > UBA3495 > CATOSP01. Next base: position 104,320 of record OZ242009.1, on the reverse strand, counting down.
CCCTGGCCACCTGCACCGCAGAGGAAGAGGCAGGGTCTTCGGAGTACACGGGGATGTCCAACTGGCGGCCCAGAGTCTCAAGCTGCTGGATCGCCGCCGGGCGTCGAAGGTCAGCTGCCACCAGCAGAGAACGGTGGTTCTGGCGGCGCAATGCCAGGGCCAGCTTGGCCGCCGTGGTGGTCTTCCCCGAACCCTGAAGCCCCACCATCATAATCGAATTGGTGGGACGGCTGGACGGTACAATCCCGTGGTTTCCGCCGTCCAGCATGGCCGTCAGTTCTTCGTGGACGATCTTTACAACCTGCTGCCCCGGCGTGAGACTGTCCATCACATCCGCGCCCTGGGCCCTCTCCTTGACCGCCGCCACGAAGTCCCTGGCCACCCGGAAGTTGACGTCCGCCTCCAGCAGAGACCGGCGCACCTGTCCCATCGCCTCATCGATATCCTTCTCGGTCAAACGGCCCCTGCTTGTGAGCCGCCCCATTATCCCGGTCAACTTCTCGGTCAGGTTCTCTAGCACTCCGTCACTTCCTTGCAGACCACATAGGGCTTCAGTTTTTGCAGTCTTATGTCATATCCGTTTCAGGATTGTATGCAGGGCTGGATAGCAGGGTCAAGGCTGCCGAGCAAGCAACCGGGTGGAGTTGTGGCGCCTGCCTAAGTCGCTGTGGTTATGATTGCCGGCAACGGCTTGCGGCGGCTAAAATCAATGGTACACTCAACACCCAAGAGTTTCTGGTGAAGCAACCGCCAAGCGTGGAACTTGCAATGAGCGTTCAAATAGAACGAGACGGCATATCATTGCTGAAATTCCTGGCAGAGTATGCCCTCCCCACATACGCCAATCCAGAAGAAGACGCCAAACGTGGACGCCACCTATTGTCGGATGGGCATATTAAGGCAACGCTGCCGCCCAACAGGGCGCTTGATGCCGCTGTGTTTTTGGAAAACAACGGATGCGCTCACGTCAATCAGTTTGATGATGGGAAGTTCAACATTTGGCTAACGCCCTACGGTCAGTACCAATACAAATTGTTGATGGCAATGCCTGGCAGTCCTGACGATTCTCAATCACAGTATCCGGGCGACTTCAGAATCCCCAGGCTGCCAGCCCCCATCGGTTCGCCTTACGGGTTTACCGACCAGGATTGGGAATATATATACACAACAAGGCAGAAACAAGACTCTCTTCGAGTAGTATTCGGCTATCAGTTCAAGTCGGTAAATTACGATTCAGACCGGCTTGTGAAAAACCTGGAGAACGAATTTAGCGGCGCAGTCATGCAATACAACTCCACCCCGGGCAACGACAGGATTCTCCTGGACTTCAAAGAGCTTCGTGCCGGTTACGGCGAGCATATATTCAACCAAATCGTGCGGGACATTATTTCCTCCGACATCGCAGTATTCGAGACATCCGACTTTAACCCCAACGTAATGATTGAAATGGGAATAGCACTCACCTGGGGGGTGCGAGTGCTTCCAATCAGGTCGGAAGGCTGCCCGCCACCCCCTTCCGACATCTCGGGCCAAACTTGGGTCACTTGCAAAGACAGTGGGCAGGTATTTTCCGCTCCGAATTTCAAGACGAACCTAGTGGCAATGGTCACCCTCGCTATGCGTAAAGGATGGGCAGGGTAGGCAATTTCCTATCAGACAAACGCCCGCCGGACGACCTTCACTCGTCTTCAGTGATGGAATTGGGTAACCGCCTATGATACCCCAACGCCTGACCCTGCGTAACTTCCTCAGCTACCGGGAGGATGTCCCCACCCTGGACTTTGCCGGAATCCACGTGGCCTGCCTGTGCGGCGCAAATGGCCACGGCAAGTCGGCCATGCTGGACGCCATCGCCTGGTGTCTCTGGGGCGAGGCCAGGGGCAAGTCCCAGGACGACCTGATCTCCTATGGAGCAGATGAGTGCCGGGTCGAGTTGGACTTCCTCGCCAGGGACACCCCATACCGGGTCATCCGCAGCCGCTCCCGCGGCGGGACCAGGCGTCGCCAGGGAGTTACTGATCTCCAGTTGCAGGTCCTCGGCGCAGATAGCCCTCAGCCCATCACCGGCAACAGCGTGCGGGAGACCGAGGCCAAAATCGTCCAGGCCGTGGGCATGGACTACGACACCTTTATCAACTCTGCGTTCCTGCTCCAGGGCCGGGCCGGAGAGTTCACCGGCAAGACCCCAGCCGAGCGCAAGGCCGTGCTGGCCCGGATCATGGGCCTGGAGGCTTACGACCGCCTCCAGGCCAGGGCCAGGGAAAGGCTCTCCGGCGCACAGACCGCTGCCGCCGAGGTGGAGGGAGCTTTGGCCCGGATGCGGGAAGACCTGGAACACGCCGGAGACCCGTTGAGCCAGCTTGCCGAGGTGCAGGCCAGCCGCGCCCAACTGGACCTTCAGCTTGTCGAGCAGCGGCACACCGTCGAGGGTCTCCGGGGCCGGGTGGAGGAGCTGCTGCGGCAGCAGGACGCCCTTACATCCCTTGAAGGCCAGATTCGCAATTCCCGGAAGGACATATCCGAGCTTGAGTCCGCACTGGCCGCTGCGGATGCTCGCGTCACGCAATTCAGGTCTCTGATTGAAGACGCGGAACAGGTCAGGGATGGAGCCAAACGCATGGATGCCGCCAGGGAGAAGTACCGGTCTCTCGAAATGGCCCGCGCCGAGTTTGACATGCTGCGCGGCCAGAGAGAAGGCATCCTCCGTACCATCGATGCAGCCCGGTCCCGCCTTGAAGCCCGGGCCGAGCAGATTCAACGCAGGGTAAAGACCGAGCTGCAACCCAAGGCCCAGGCTGAGCCTGCCCTAAACCTCGAACTTGATAAGGTGCGCAGCCACATCGAAGAACTGAAGGGCGAAGAGGTCGAAATTGCGGCTGAGCGCCAGGACTTGACCGCTATATTCACTTCCGTAGGCGAGGCCGGCAGCATGGCTGAGCGGTACAAGACGGAAGGACTGGAACTCCGCGCCAAGCTGGACCTGCTCAACAACTCCAACGGGGATGGCGCGGTCTGCCCACTGTGCCAGACCCCACTCCGCGAGGACTCCTGCCAGCGGTTGGTCGAAGTCTATGAGGCCGAGATCAGGGAGAAACGAGACCTTTACCGCCGCAACCAGGCCCGTCTCCAGGAGTTGCAGACCCGGCAGTCGGGTATGGAGAAGGGCCTCGAACAACGGGAAAAGTCCCTGGCAGCCGCCCAACAGGAATGGCAGGCCATGCTGCCCAGGCTGGAACACCAGATACAGGAATCTCAAAGAGCGCTGCAGGAGCTTGAGACAGTCGGCATCGAATCGGCCCGCATATCCGAGTCCCTGGCCTGCAACGATTTCGCCGCCCAGGAATTGGCCGACCTGGAAGTCATGGACCTGAAGATCAAGTCCCTCGGCTATGATGAGAAAACCCGTCAACGCAGCTATGAGGAGATGCAGTCCCTGCAACCCTTCCAGGCGTTGCTGGACCAACTCACTCACGCCGAAACGTCCCTGCCGGGTGAACTTGACTCCCTCCAGCGTACCGGCGACATGCTGGAACGCCGCCGCGACGAACTGGACCGGCTGGGACAGCAACGTGCCGCCATCGTCGAGTCGGTGAAAGTTCTCCCGGTCTGGCAGGAGCAGTTGAAGTCCGAGGAGGCGGAACTCCGGCAAATCGAGGGCCGCGTCCAGGAAGCTGCCGCCAGGCAGGGCCATCTGGAAGGCGAAGTGCGGCGTATCGAATCCCTCAGGCGGGACATCGCGGCGTCATCAGCCAAGTTATCTGACCTGGAGGAACAGCAGAGCGTCTGCCGCGAACTGGTGGGCGCTTTCGGGCGGCAGGGAATCCAGGCCATGCTCATCGAGACGGTGCTGCCCCGGCTGGAGGAGGAGACCAACAACCTGCTGGGGCGGATGACCGACAACCGGATGCAGGTCCAACTTGAGACACAGCGAGAGCGGCGCAGCGGACGAGGCGACCCCATAGAGACGTTGCAGATCAATGTCAGCGATGAGCTCGGCCCCCGCGGCTACGAAATGTACAGCGGCGGCGAAGCCTTCCGCGTCAACCTCGCCCTGCGCATCGGACTGTCCAAAGTCCTCGCCCAGCGCGTCGGCGCTCCCCTGCCCACCCTGTTCATCGACGAGGGCTTTGGATCCCAGGACGCGGCGGGCCGGGAGCGCATACTGGACGTGATTGCAGCCATCGAGGACGACTTCGACAAGATCATCGTCATCACCCACCTGGAAGACCTCAAGGACGCCTTTCCGGTGCGCATCGAGGTCCAGAAGGGCGAGTACGGCTCAACCTTTTGGTTCAGCTAGTCTCAGCGCAGGCAGAAGGGGCTCTGGAAACGAGGAGGACCGTGTCAGACCGTTCAACAAGCATCAACGTCCGGACGGCAACCCCCGCTCATCTGGACACCATCGTGGCCTTCAACTCCGCGATGGCCCTGGAGACCGAGGGCATCGAATTGGACGTTGACCGCCTGCGCCGGGGAGTGTCCGCAGTCCTGGAAGACCCCGCGCTTGGCCGCTACTTCATCGCCGAAATCGGCGGCCATACGGAGGCAGAATCGGGGCGGCGGCGGGATTGGAAAGTCGTCGGTCAATTGATGATTACCTACGAGTGGAGTGACTGGCGCAACGGCCGCTTCTGGTGGATTCAGAGCGTCTACGTCCACCCGGACCACCGCCGCCGGGGAGTCTACCGCGCCCTGGATGCCCATGTCCGCGCTGAAGCTATGCGCGACGGCAGCGTATGCGGCCTGCGCCTCTACGTGGACCGGGACAACCACGTTGCCCAAAGCGTGTACGCCAGCCTGGACATGCAACACTCCCACTATGACCTGTATGAGATAGATTTCGTCCTCTAGCCACACAGCCAAGGAGAGACCGATATGATCCCCGACAACGTTAGGGCGTTGGCCACCGAGACCCACCGGGGCGTGCTGACAACCTTCCGCCGCAACGGCGCGGCGCAGATGAGCATTATCAGTTGCGGCCCGGTTCGAGATGGAATCGGCTTCACCGTGACCGAGGACCGCGCCAAGCTGAAAAATCTCCGGCGCAACCCCCGATGCTCCCTGCTGGTGTCAAGGGAAAGCTGGTGGGGCTTCGTGGTGCTGGAAGGGCAGGCCCAGATCCTGTCCGCTGGCAACACCGACCCGGAGGAGTTGCGCCAAGCGTTGCGGGAGACCTACCGCGCCGCCTCCGGCGAGGAACACCCCAACTGGGAAGAATACGACCAGGCCATGATCGACGACCGCCGCTCGGTGATCATCGTCATCCCTGAGCATATCTACGGCACGGCAGCCTGAGTGTTCCTAGACCTGGTGCTCCGAGCAGAACCAGGTGGTCCGCGCCCGGATACGGGTCACTGCCATCATCGCGCCGCAACGGGGGCACGACTCACCTTCCTTGCGTGGAATCGTCCAGGCCGTGAGCGCCCTCGGGGCGTCGGGCCATAGCTCTTCCCTGGCCCGGTCGTAAATGGCCACTCCATCGGTCAAAGCCTGGGAAATGCTCTTCCGGAGCCGGACAACTTCCCCCGGGCTCAGGTCCGTCCCGGAACGCCCCGGGTGAATCCCGGCCAGGTACAGGGACTCGTCGGCGTAGAGGTTGCCGATACCGGCGGAGACCGATTGCTCCAGCAGCAGCGCCTTGATTGGCGCTCGCTTCCCTGACAGCGACGCCGCCAGTCCTTCCGAGGTAAATCCGTCCTCCAGAGGGTCCGGGCTTAACGGAGGCAGCACCTCCGCAGGGTCGCCAACCAGCCATAGCTTGCCGAACTTTCGCCCATCCACGAACCGCATCACCCGGCCGTCATCCAGGGCGAAACGGTGGCGCACCATCGGAGGCTCCGGGCTGGATGCCGGTTCAACACTTAGCCCGCCGCTCATCCCCAGGTGGATAATCAGGGTCGGCGTCGCATCCTCAACTTGCAGGGGGACCAGGATGTACTTGCCTTTCCTGAACACATCCGAGACCGTGGCGTCCCTCAGTCCAAGAACGAACCCTTCCAGGTCAGGGCGCTTTACCGTCCTGGCCCACCCGATGTCCGCGCCCTTGAAGGTTCGGCCGGGCAGACCGGCGCGGAGCAGGCAACGCCGGGCGTTCTCGACTTCCGGCAGTTCCGGCATGGCGGTGCCCCTTCTTTCCGCCTCTCCCGCCTAGACCCGCCTCACCCCCAGGACGACCTCCATCCCATCGATCTTCGCAGTCTCGGTTTCCGAGCCTTCCAACGGAGCAGTGTCCAGGAGTTCCTCGGCCAGGGTTTCCTGCTGGATGTAGCTGGCATGGCGGGCCATGACCTTGCCCACTTCCTCGGGCCCCTGATAATAGACTACGATGCGGTCTGTCAGGTCAAAGTTGGCGGAGCGGCGCATGTTCTGGACCCGGTGGACCAGTTCACGGGCCAGCCCTTCCTCCGCCAACTCCGGGGTGATGGTCGAGTCCACGGCCACCATGAACCCTCCGTCCAGGGCGACCCAGTAGTTGTCTACGGCCACGGTGGCTTCAGACCGGTCCCCTGCCTCTGACCGTGCCTTTTGGTAAATGTCCGACTCATCCGCCATCGGCTTCAGACTCTTGATGTTTAGCTCCTCAAGCACCTGCGGGGTGATCAGGTCCAGATGGCCCAGTTCCTCTGCCGTCCGCGTCCGCACCACCACCTCCGACAGGGGCTGGCGCACTTTCAACCCGCCCCGGGAGCGTGCTCCCCGGCCCATGCTGGAAATGCGCATGGCCAGCCGGGTGGCCTCCATGAGCGGCTCGTCGATGAGTGACTGGTCCGCCGCCGGGAACTCCGCCAGGTGGACGCTGTCTGGCGCAGCGGGGTCCACGGCGCACACTAAGTCTTGGTACATCTTCTCGGCAACGAATGGGGCCAGCGGGGCCATCAGCTTGGGCACCGTAACCAGGCAGGTGTGCAGCGTCACGTAGGCCGAGAGCTTGTCCTGGTCGTTCTCGCTCTTCCAGAACCGGCGGCGGCTGCGTCTCACGTACCAGTTGGAGAGTTGGTCGATGAACTCCTGGATGCGTCGGCCCGCGTTGGTCGGGTCGTAGCCGTCCATATAGCCGTCGACCTGGGAGATTAGCGAATTAAGCTCAGATAACACCCACCGGTCCAGTTCGTTCTCCGGCCGCCAGTCCGTCGGCTTCTGGTCCGGGTGGAACTGGTCGATGGACGCATAGTTGGTGAAGAATGAGTGGACGTTCCACAGGGTCAGCAGCACTCGCCGCAGCGTCTCGTTGACCAGCCGGGCGGAGAAGCGGCGCGGCTCTCCGGGGTGGGTAGCGGTGAACAAGTACCAGCGCAGCGCGTCGGCCCCGGTCTCGTCCAGCAGCGGGAGCGGCTCCACCACGTTGCCCACGTGCTTGCTCATCTTGTGGCCCCGCTCGTCCAGCACCAACCCCAGGCAAATAACGTTCCTGTAAGATGGTTCTCCCTCCAGCAGCGTCGAGAGGGCATGGAGGCTGTAGAACCAGCCCCGGGTCTGGTCCACCGCCTCGCAGATGTAATCGGCGGGGAACCGTCCCTGCTCCCGCAGCTTCTTTACATCGTCCTGTCCGCCCACGTGCCACTGGGCGAAGGGCATGGCCCCGGAGTCAAACCAGGCGTCCATCACTTCTGGAATGCGCCGCATCCGCCCGCCGCAGCCGTCCGGGTTGCAGAGGAACGTCACTTCATCTACATAGGGTCGGTGCAGGTCAAGGTCGTCAATGCTCGGCCCTTCCAGTCCCGGTTGTTGCGACAGTTCATCCCGGCTGCCGATGCACACCATATTGTTGCAGCTATGGCAATGCCAGATGGGTATGGGAGTGCCCCAGTACCGTTCCCTGGAGATGGCCCAGTCAACGTTGTTGCGCAGCCACTCCCCGAACCGGCCTTCCTTGATGTAGTCCGGGTACCAGTTGATTTCGCCGTTGCCGGAGACCAGTTGGTCCTTCAGCGCCGATGTGCGGATGTACCATGAACCCTTGGCGTAATAGAGCAGCGGCGTGTCGCAGCGCCAGCAGAAAGGATAGGTATGCCGGTACACCTCCCGGCGGAAGAGAAGGTCCCTCTCCTGCAAATCCGCCATGATCTCCCCGTCGGCATCCTTGACGAACTTGCCCGCAAATGGGTAACTGCCGGTCACGTTCCCCAACAGGTCCACGGGCTGGACGAAATTCAGTCCCTGATTCCGTCCCAGGCCCAGGTCTTCATCGCCGAATGCCGGGGCGATGTGAACGATGCCGGTGCCGTCGTCCATCGAGACGAAATCGGCGGCAACGACCCTGGGCGTTAGCTTCAAGTCCGTTCGTCCGGGCGTGACCAGTGCGCCTTCCGCAAATCGGCTGACGCTAACCCCAAACTCATCGGGACTGTAGAGAGGTTGGTAGCCGATTCCCACCAGATCAGACCCTTTGACCGTGGTCAAAACACGGTATTCTTGACCCACCGTTGATTCGAGCAATGCGGTAGCTAACGCCAGGCGTTGGGCATTCCCATCCCGCTCCAGTTCGATTACCGAGTATTCGGCGTCCGCGTCCACCGCCAGGGCCGTGTTGCCCGGCAGAGTCCAGGGTGTGGTGGTCCATGCCAGCAGATACGCGGGAACAGCGGGGTCCGATGCCCATGCCATGTTAGCGCCGGAATCCGGTCCGGACTGGACTTGGAACTTCACGAACACCGATGGGTCGGGAGTGTTTTCCTGGTAACCCAGGGCAACCTCGTGGGAACTGAGACTGGTGACGCACCGGGGGCAATGGGGCGTTCCCCGAAGGTCGTGGTACAGAAGCCCCTTGTCCCAAAGCTCTTTCAATATCCACCACCCCGTCTCAATGTAGTCGTTGTGCAGGGTGACGTATGGGTCGTCCATGTCCACCCAGAAGCCAATCCGGTCGGTCATGGTCTCCCACTCTTTGACGTAGCGGAAAACGCTCTCCCGGCATTTCTCGTTGAACCGCTCTATGCCGTACTCCTCGATCTCCCGTTTGGTCTGGAGTCCAAGCTCCTTTTCCACCTCAAGTTCAACCGGCAGGCCGTGGGTGTCCCATCCGCCCTTGCGCATGACCCGGTAGCCCTTCATGGTGCGGTAACGGCATATAACGTCTTTGAACACCCGCGCCAGGACGTGGTGGATGCCGGGATTGCCGTTGGCCGTGGGCGGACCTTCGAAAAGCATGAACAGGGGACTGTCTTCCCGCTCGGTCTCCGTGCGTCGGAAAACATCCTTGTCCTTCCAATACTGAAGGACATTGGACTCTATTGACGGGAAGCTGACACGACTGGAAACGGGCGTGAACATAAGCGGTGTACCTCTGGAATAGTTAAGGCGCTCCCGTCCCTCCGAAAGTGCGAGCGCCGGAGGTTGACCTGATTATATCGGTAAGCCTATCTACTCGAAAACTTCCCTGACCGGCAGGGAGAACCCCGGCAAGACCGTCCCTCCGTCCAATGAATCGTCCTCAGCTAGTGTTACTACGGGACTGCCGTTCTGGTGAACGTCAACGGTCCTGCTATCAGGGAACACTACCCACACCAAAGCTACCCCATGGCTCAACCACATGCGCGCTTTGTCGTGGACCTCGCGCAGACTATCGCTAGGGGACACAATCTCAGCTACCAGAGCGGGAACTACTTGCGAGTAGCCTGTGACCCGCACGTCAAGGGGCAATCGGTCCGCCGGGATAAATGCCACGTCCGGTTCCCGCACCGTATCCGGGTCGTTTGCCAGCCAGATGCCGACATCGGAGCCAACCACGCGCCCTAACCGCCTTGGTCTGACAAAAGCTCGAATTTCACCGCCCAGATTGAATGCTATTTCGCCGTGTTCTATTCCCACAGACACAGTCTCGCAGAACACTCCCCGTATCAGTTCCCCTTTAACTCCCTGGCTGTGCATCCGGAGCAGATCATCAGCTGTCAACAGTTTCGTCTCTGCCGTCGTCATTGGCTGTCTCCCCAAAGCTGGTAGAAGTGGTTCAATGGACCGTGGCCGCTCCCGATTGGGAAGGAGCTTCGTATCGCCTCCGTCACGTACTCCTTGGCCTGGGTAACCGAGTCCTCTACTGTCTTCCTCTGGGCCAGACCCGCAGCAACTGCCGACGCGAATGTGCATCCGGTGCCGTGGGTGTTGACTGTATCAATCCGCGGCGCCGAAAATTCCTGGAATCTCACCCCATCGTAAAGCAGGTCCGCGGCCGGACCTTCCCGGTGTCCGCCCTTGACCACCACGGAGCGCGCGCCCATCTGTATGATCCTCTCGGCGGCCTCCCGAACGTCCGCATCGGTCTCGATAGTCATGCCGGTGAGGGACTCAGCCTCCGGGATGTTGGGAGTAACCACCGCCGCCAGCGGCACCAGGAAGGATCGAACGGCCTCCACCGCGTCCTCCCGGAGCAGCGGGTCCCCGCTCTTGGCGACCATCACCGGGTCAACTACCAGCGCGCGAATCCCGTGTTTCTTCACTTGGCCGGCAACTACCTCGACGATCTCCCGGCTGGACAGCATCCCCGTCTTCACGGCGTCCGCGCCAATGTCCCCCATGACTGCGTCCATCTGGGCGATGATCATGTCCGGCGGGATCTCATGTACTCCGGTGACCCCTACGGTGTTCTGGGCCGTTATGGCGGTAAGGGTCACTGTGCCGTAAACCCCCAGGGCTGCAAAAGTCTTCAGGTCGGCCTGAATACCTGCGCCGCCGCCGGAGTCGGAACCGGCAATAGTCATCGCCTTGGGGACCCTTGCTCCGGCCATCATTCGCTCCCCGATGCTGCTATGCTGTCAATGAACTCTTCCAGTTCGTCGAGATAGCCGGACATGTCGTCGAACTCCACGATCCCGTCGTAGTACCCGTCGAGATGGAACGTCTGGCGCAAGTAGATGTAGTCCTTCGTCATGTTCCGGTCCATGTAGCGGCCTGCAAAGTACTTTCTGCCCCGGTTGTTCCCGGGCAACTCAGACTCTGGAACACCCTGTTTGATAAAGTGGGCATTGATGGCTTCCAGTATGGCAAGCCAGCCTTTGCCGCAGGAATTCCTCAGCCCAATCACGGCCGCGCCTCCCTGGGCTTCTTCCGCACGGGCAAATTCCTCCCGCGCCGCTTGCAGCAATTCCCGTGCTTCGTCAATCCGGTTTTCTACCGGCGTTGCCATCACCCTAGCTCACGACCCCCTGACCCGGCCGCAACTGAACGCTCTCCGGCTCTTCTTCCGGGTTGTCGGGGTTCTGGTCCGCCATAAATCCGATGGCGATGGCCGGCAGAGTCTCGATGTGCAGTCCGGTCCTTATCCCCAGTTCGACCGACATCCGGGCCACTGTCTCGTTGTCCCGGGCGTCAACCATGATCACGTAGTCATATCTTCCAAGGACGCCATAGCGTCCCAATACGGTGGCTCCCTCTACTCTTATTGAGTTGGTGGCCTTGAGGAACAGGTCGGCATCATCATGGACCAGGTGTTGACCTTCAGAAGAAAGGGTGCCGAGAAGAAAATACAGTGCCATCGGTTGGCTCCAAAAGTTGCTGGCTGGGAGGTGTTCACAACAGAGTATACCATTACCCGGCTCCCCGGAAATCGTAAGAAGCCGGGCTTTCTCGGCCGGGCATCTGCCTGCCGTGGAAGCCCGGCCTCACCTTCATGGGACCTGGGCAAATGCCGGCGTGGGTGGGACTCAGACCCACTCGCCACGCCTACCAGCCGTCCCGTCTAGGCTTGCTGGTAGATCCTGCTGCCTGCCTTGCGGAACTCCTCGGACTTCTCATCCATGCCCGTCTCGAACGCGGTCTCCACGGCTACGCCCCGGTTCCTTGCGTACTCCCGCACGTCCTGCGTAATCTTCATCGCGCAGAACTTGGGGCCGCACATGGAACAGAAGTGGGCCACCTTGGCTCCCTGGGCCGGGAGCGTCTCATCATGGTAGTCCCGGGCCGTTTCCGGGTCCAGCGCCAGGTTGAACTGGTCGTCCCAGCGGAACTCGAACCGGGCCTTGGAGAGCGCGTCGTCCCACTGATGAGCCCGGGGATGGCCCTTGGCCACGTCGGCGGCGTGGGCGGCGATCTTGTAGGTAATCACGCCTTCCTTCACGTCTTCCTTGTTCGGCAGGCCCAGGTGCTCCTTGGGAGTTACATAGCAGAGCATGGCCGTGCCGTACATCCCGATCATGGCTGCGCCGATTCCCGACGTGATGTGGTCGTAGGCCGGTGCGACGTCGGTGACCAACGGCCCCAGGGTGTAGAACGGGGCTTCGTGGCAGACCTCAATCTGCCGCTCCACATTCTCCTTGATCTTGTGCAGCGGCACATGTCCCGGACCCTCGATCATCACCTGGACATCGTGCTCCCAGGCAAACTGGGTAAGCTCGCCCAGGGTGGAAAGCTCTGCGAACTGGGCTTCGTCGTTGGCGTCGGCAATGCTCCCCGGCCTCAACCCGTCTCCCAGCGAAAATGCGACGTCGTAAGCCCGCATGATCTCGCAGATCTCGGCGAAGTTGGTATAGAGGAAGTTTTCCTCGTGGTGGGCCAGGCACCACCCCGCCATGATCGACCCGCCACGGGACACGATGCCGGTAATCCGGTTGGCCGTCAGAGGGACGTAGCGCAGCAGTACGCCGGCGTGGATGGTGAAGTAGTCAACCCCCTGTTCCGCCTGTTCGATAATGGTGTCCCGGTAGATCTCCCAGGTCAGTTCATTGGGGTCGCCGCCCACCTTTTCCAGCGCCTGGTAGATGGGCACCGTACCGATGGGCACTGGAGAGTTGCGCAGAATCCATTCCCTGGTCGTGTGGATGTCGTCTCCGGTGGAAAGGTCCATCACCGTATCGCCGCCCCACCGGGTCGCCCACATCATCTTCTCGACTTCCTCTTCAATGGAAGAGGTAACGGCCGAATTGCCGATGTTGGCGTTAATCTTCACCTGGAAGTTGCGCCCGATAATCATCGGCTCGGACTCGGGATGGTTGATGTTCGAGGGGATTATGGCCCGGCCCCTGGCGACCTCGGAACGGACGAATTCCGCGTCCATCCCCTCCCGGATGGCGATGAACTCCATCTCCGGCGTAACTATGCCCTTCCTGGCATAGTGCATCTGTGTCACGGCCTGGCCTGCCTTGGCTCGCAAAGGCTTGCGCTGGAGACCTGGGAAGGGTTGTGCGCTGCCCCTGCCGTTGGTCCCGGTGCGGACCGCGGTGGACTCCTCAACGTCGCCGCGCTCCAGAATCCACTTCGCACGCAGCGCTGGCAGCCCCTTCCGCAGGTCCAACTGCGCCGAATCGTCGCTGTAGGGGCCGCTGGTGTCATACAGGTCCAGCGGGGCGTTCTCCTCGTTCCCGAACCGGCCCGTGGTGGGCGTAAGGGTCACTTCCCGGAAGGGAACGCGAATGTCGGGCCGGGAACCTTCCTTGTACACTTTCCTGCTGGCGGGGAAATTCGCCCTGCCCTGGAGCAATTTACCAACATCGGCTACGCCAACCATGAAGCACCTCCAAAAATAGTAAAGCCGCCAACGCTAGGGGTTGGCGGCCTCGGCCTGACTCATACACGACGGGCGTCGCTTCCCTACGCTGGCATTACCCAGATCAGGTTCGCAAGGGTCGGTGACAATCCGGTCACCCTCTCAACCCGGCTTAACCGAGCTCCCCTACGTGCCTCTGAAACCCGAATTGTTAAAAGCGGAGACCCTCTCCGATTGCAGGCATTATAGGAGTGGCCCGTGCCGGGTGTCAATTCGGGACTTGCGGAACAGTCATAAGAGGGATCAATTCCTGGAACAGGGAGCCATAGTCTTTCGAAGGATTGCCCATCGTTTACTCGCGCATTAACTCCGGGCACAGAAAGACCACTTTTATGCCATGTTGATGCAACCCCTGACGGTGAATCCACCAGTCCGTATCAGAAGCGTTGAAGACCTCTGGCCCAGTCCCACTGGCCAGTGCAACAGCAACGAACTTACGGTCGCTGCGGTCAAATGCTGCGAGGTCTGGATCATCCGGGAATTCCTCAAACTCCCGGTCAGGATGATGCTTTACAGCTACACTGCGGCAGTAATCCGGGTTGGCTTGGTTGTCGTGGAGCCATCTGAAAAACGCATCCCCTGCTCCCGGCTGGCCGGATGGGTGGAGGTTGTTGCGGTACTCCGTAAGAATCAGGTTCTTGTCGTCCAACAAGAGGATACGTTGGTTTTGAATCAAGCGTAAGCGGTTTATGCACTCAAGTACGCAGTTTGGACTCGCTTTCTCGTGTTTACCGTTTGCGACTACGGCGACATTGGTGTCTATCACTGCCTCTGTCTTCCCAGCAGTCAATCGGATTCCGCCTTCCTCTTAAGCGCAGCCTCGCTCATAGCCGCAATCTCGCCGAACTGATCGCCGAAGAAGTCTTTGGGCCAATTGGCGATGTTCCCGTACTCATCGAGTTCAAGATGGCTAAGGCTCGAACTGCCATCCTCCTCCATAAAGCAGAAGAAAAGGCCGATGTCGTCCTGCTTGATACTCCCTTCAGCTATCCGGCGCTGGAGCCTGCGAAGCAAATGCTCACCGTGGCTTTCAAACAATATCTGAATGCGGTATTTCTTCCATGCGTCGATGAAGACATCGGCGAGTCTGGCCTGGGCTGAAGGATGCAGGTGGATGTCCGGTTGCTCCAGGACCACGGTAGACATCGGACGCACGTAGAAGCATAACACTAGGACTGGCAAGACTTGGGAAACTCCGAACCCCACGTCTGCCAGAAGGACCTCGGGCGAAGTGGGTGACTTTCGTACCTTGGCTACGAAAAACCGTCCGTTATCGTCAAGTGTCTCAACACGGAAGTCATCGGCGAGCCCAAGCCGCTTAAGCCATCCTGCTACGTATTCGTCAATTCTAGAGTAGTGCGATCCAGTGTCATCCAGTATCGCCTGACCACTCTGTTTGGATGCGGCTATGGCGCTGACTACGGATTCTCCTGCCTGGCCCACATCGGAGGGTCGCGCACCAGACCAACTGTAAAAGCGCCGAGGCTCTGCGCGGAGAGGGCCAAGATAGTGCGTATTGCGCAAGAGTGATTCTAGCCCGTGTTGCAGACTGGAAAGGAAACCTCGGTCTTCAAAATCCCCCTCTATCCAGCGACTAAAATCATTAAACTGGAGCGTCGGCGCAGGAATCAGTTGCCCCGGACGGAGTCTGTGCTCGAGCTCCATGCCATCGAGCAATTGCGCGTAACCCCACCCATTGGAGAGACGCCGTACCCCGAATCGCCGACGATGGGGAATCCGGTAAGACATCTCTTTCAACACCGGAGACCCCCTGAAAGTGGTAACTTCCCTCCCGATTTCAGTATCGAAACCGACATCTACATGCCTGGCTACAGAGCCGTTTCCATACTTTTCCGGCACCTCGATCTCTATTTCGGATTTCCAGTCCAGAGAAAACTTGATGGTCTGGTTGGTGTCATTTCGATGGACGACACCCTCGAAGTCACCTACATCTACGAGAGTTCGCTCGTCGCCAAAATGGAGCACGATCCCACGATCAGGAGAATCGACGGTCTGCTTCATAAGAAGTAGTGCCTGAAGCAAGCTGGACTTGCCGGAACTGTTGGCCCCAAAGAAGCCGGTTATAGGCTTCATGGGAATGTCTCCAGTGTCCTTCCAGGACTTGTAGTTCTCCAGCCGCAGCCGTGTCAGCATCGGAAATTCTCCTTGCCACTCGAGGGAGGGTCTCGACTCCTAATTTCGCAGGAACGACAGCCAGATGTCAACGCAGTCCCAATTGACAACCCAACCCCCCGCCAATACAATCCGCCCAGTATCGACCCACGCTCAAATTCCCATCAGGCAACCTGTGCCCAGCACCTTGCCCAAGCGGGACGGGAAAGGAGAAGCCAATGCCAGACTATCCAACGATTACCTATAAAGAAGAGGGTATGCGGGAGGGTATGCAGATCGAAGACGCCCAGATCAGCGTCGACGATAAAGTCTCTCTTCTCGACGCCCTGTCCGAGACCGGTCTGGACCAAATCGTCGTGGGCTCCTTCGTCAGCCCCAGGTGGACCCCCCAGATGGAGCGCATCGACGAGATCGTGACCAAGTTCACCCCCAAGCCCGGCATCACCTACACCGCCCTCGCCCTCAACGCCCGCGGCGTCGAGCGTGCCAGGGCCTACTCGCCCCCTCTGACCATCGAGCGCGACCGCTACCCCAGGCTCTCCTGCCACCTCTGCGACGTGTTCGCCCGCCGCAACACCAACCGCAGCCAGATGCAGGAAATGGAGCGCTGGCCCCAGATCATCGCCCAGGCCCAGGAACTCAACATCACCGAGGCCGGCATCGGCTGCAACGCCAGTTGGGGTTCCAACTTCCTCGGCGAGTTCCCGGTCGACTCTCTGATGGTTCTGCTGGAAAAGCAGCACGCCATGTGGGACGAGGTCGGCATCCAGGTCCGCAGCGTATCCCTGGGCGACCCCATGAGCCACTGCACCCCGGCCAAGGTCGAGGAGAGCATCTACCGGGTCAAGGAACAGTGGCCGGAGATCACCCACTTCCGGCTGCACCTCCACAATGGCCGCAACATGGCCATCGCCTCCGCCTACGCCGCTATCCGCACCCTCAGTTCCGAGGATACCGTGGAGTTGGACGGCACCATCGGCGGCTATGGCGGTTGCCCCTATTGCGGCAACGGGCGCGCCACCGGCATGGCCCCCTCTGAGGACATCCTGCACATGATGGAAGACATGGGCGTCGAGACCGGAGTGGACATCGACAAGCTCATCGACTGCGTCTGGATGGCCGAGGACATCGTCGGGCGCGAGCTTTACGGCCACGTCTCCAAGGCCGGCCCCCGGCCCAAGACCCTGGACAAGCTCTACGACATGAACATGCCCTTCGTCGAGACCCTGGAGCAGGCCAAGCACTTCAAGGTCGGCCCCGAGGCTTACGAGGGCGGCATCTCCCCTTACCGCGAGCCCATCACCAGCCCCTACCGGGAGCGGATCGAGCAGGGTCTCCCCGCCTTCGACGACGCCACCGGCGACTTCCCCTGGAAACAGGACTGGTTCCCCGCCAAGGACCTCTAGGCCCCTCCCAGGGAGCAGCTACCTGGCGGACACACAACCGGGGCTTGCACCAAGCGGCAGGCCCCGGTTTTTTCGTGTAACATAAGATGAATGGACCAACTGATTACCCGGGTTCCAATGGGACGATGGCAATTCGGAGACGATGGAAATTCGGATAAGAACTGGTTCAAACACAGAGTCACCAGGCATGAATGTGAGCAAGTATTCTACAACAGGCCGCTATTCATCAGAGAATCCTTAATTCATCGGCAACCGGAGCGGCGGTGCTTCGCAATGGGGCAAACTCAATCAGGCCGGAGATTGTTTAGCGTATTCACCATCCGGGAAGGTCTGATACGGGTTATCTCGGCCAGGGACATGAGCCGGCGAGAGCGGAGCGATTACGAGAATGTTTAGCAAGAAACCAATTCCTCACTTCGATTCCGAGGACGAGGAGCGGGAGTTTTGGGCTACCCATGACTCCGTTGACTATATCGACTGGAGCAAGGCGCGAAGGATTGATTTCCCGGACCTAAAGCTGCCAAAGGAAACCGTTTCCATCCAGCTCCCTGAGTCGCTGCTCGCCGACTTGGAAATGATAGCCAGCAGCGAGGACATGCCTTGCCAGTCTCTGGTCGAATCACTCCTGACAGAGCGAGTAGAGCAAGAGCTATCCAAGCGAAAGGACGAAAACTAATGACCACAAGTCCCATCGACCCCAACCGCGTCTACCTCACCGGCGAAAACTCCTTCATCCGCCTTTCACGGAGCGACGGCGGCCCCCAGACCACTCGCATCAGCCACTGGCGCATCCTCCTGTCGCCCGCCGGCCAGGGCCACGTCCTTTTCCTCAAGAGTGATGCCGTCGACGACGAGGTCCTCATCTATTCCGACAACATCGGCATGACCCGGTGGCTCCAGGGCGCAATCGAGTCCTACCTCTTCGAGGAGTTCGCCGACCAGTCCATCCCGGTGACCGAAGCCGAGTTCACCAAGTCTGGCGACGGCCGCGCCTTCTGGACCGAGCGCGTCGAGAGCGACGAGGACATCATATCCCTCACCTGGTACGACTTCCTCGACCCCTTCATGCTGGTGAACCCCGCAGGCAGCAACCCGGACCGGCCCCTGGGCGTCTACAGTTGTTTCACCCCGGCCCGCAATGCCCAGATAACCATCAACGGCCAGGTGGTCGAAGGATCGGTATCTCTGGAGATGCGGGGCGACCGGCAGAGCAGCGCCGCCTGCCTCGCATGGTCCGAGACCTGGGTTGGCCCCTAACCTTCAGGTTGCTTCACAACACCTAATACACTCCAGGAGTATTCTCCGCATGGTCAACGAGTCACCGCGCAACGACGCCCCAGCCACGGTATTGTTCCCCCAGTTCGAGTCGGAACTACACGACATGATTCGTACCGAGATCGAAGGTCTCACCGATGAGCAGCTTGACTTTGACTCCGACCGCTGGGAGTGGAGCCTGTGGAGCATCCGCCGTAACCTCAGCCACATGGCCTCGGGCGACCTGCGCTGGTTCTGGCAAAGGTGGGGACATGTCCTGTTTCCCGAAGGGTTGCCGGAGGGAGCAGAGTACGACGGCCTGCTCGATTCACCCCACGACCGCCGTTTGGACGAGGACCTCTATTGGGATACCGGAATAATCCTGGAGAAGCTCCGCCTGGGCATGGACCTGGCGTGGCGCATCCTCAACCGCGAGACCGTCGGCAGCCTTCGGGAGAGGACCGCGGACGGCGGCGGCAGCGGCTTCTTCGCCCAGTACCCCCAGCTATTCCCCGGAGGCGTCAAGCCCGATCCCAACGACCCCTCCAAGTCACTGATCACCCTTGAGGCGTCCTTCTTCCACCGCTACTACGAGTACATTACCCACCTGTACAATATCCAGCGACTCAAGCGCGCCCAGGGCCTGGAGGCGAAGGTGGAGATTCCCTTCGAGGGCTACTGGGCCATGGATGACTGGGACCGCAGCGAACCCTGACCGTGCCGCGGTATCCGCCTGAATGCCCACAACTCAACGCGAAGCCTTGACCCCGTCATCCCGCGAAAGCGGGAATCCACCGGACGATTGCCGAACGCTGCCGGTCCGCTTACCACCCGGGGCTGTCTGGCCGCAGCCCAAGCAACGCCTGCCCCGCGGCCTCAATGCTGGATGGCGACCCGGCGACGTGTTGCGCCGCCGTGTGGACGTCCCGGAAGAACCGTTCCAGGGGATGCCTGCGGTGGACAGCATTGGTCCCCGCCGCGTGGAACAGCAGGTCAACCGCCCGTACTGATTCCCAGATCGCATGGGTGATGCTCAGGCGGGCCACGGCAACCTGCCTGTCCAGGTCTTCAGACCCCTCGCACACCGCTCGCCATGCCGAACCGACCGATTCGACGACGTAGGCCCGCGCCGCCCCGATGATCGCCTCCGCTTCGCCCACCTTCGTCTGCACCGTTGAACGTTTCCTCAGGGGCGTCGCTGAAACAGTGCTTCCCGTATCCGCCGCCACCTCTGCAAACGCATCCATCGCCCCGCGCGCCATCCCCAGGGCGTTGGCCGCTACCGGCGCCCATGCCGCCACCAGGGCCAAGCGCGGATGATACAGCGGAGTGGTTTCGCGGGGAGTCCCGAACAGTTTGAAACTGTGTTCGGCAGGTATGAACACCTCATCCAGGCTGAAGTCATGGCTGCCGGTCCCGCGCATTCCCACCGTGGCCCAGTTGTCATGGACTGTGGCCGCTTCCACCGGCGCAAGCAGTGACCGCGTCTCTGGCATTCCCTCATCCGTGATTCGAGGACCGTTTCCATCCTCGACCACGCAGGTGCAGAGAAGCCAGTTGGCGTGGTTGATGCCGCTGGCGTAGTCCCAATGGCCCGACGCCCGGTAGCCGCCATCCACGGCCACGGCCCGTCCTTCCGGACGTATCGAACCCGCCATGCGAAAGCTGGGAGGCTCCCCGAACATGGCCCTCCCCACGTCCGCCGGAAGAAATCCCGCGAACAGGGAGCAGGTGCTGGACAGCATGGAGCACCAGCCCACCGAACCGTCGGCCCTGGACAGCTCCTCCACCGCGGCGAAGCTGGTCAATGGGTCGCATTCCGGCCCTCCCATGGACCGGGGCAGGCTGAGCCGGAACAACCCGGCCCGGTCTATCTTCTGGACCAGCCGGGCGGGAAGGCGGCGGTCGGCCTCCACCTCTTCCCTGGCGTCCCTGATCTCCGCATGTAGTCCCCTGGCAACTTCCGCCACGTCTTCGACGCCCGTATTGTTCGCCATGACTTGCCGCTCCCCGAATGATCTTTGCATGATCTTTGCATGGTCTTTGCCTTGAATCGTCTTTGCCCCGCATATCGCCATTAACAGGTCTGGGGTGGACTCGACATCCACCCCAGAAAATCAGCCTTGCCCTGGAAAGCCCCGCTGCCGGGAGCCGCAATCAGGTGGACGAGCAGGCCACGCTGATCACGTTTTCAGCCCCCTCCGGGAGCTTGTGTTCGGTCCAGCTTGCGCCGCCGTCGTGGGTCCCGAACACCTGCCCCCTGCGCGTGCAGAAGTACACCTGGTTCGGGTCCTGGGCGTTGATGGAGACGCCGAATGTGGTGCTCCTTGGTTCGCCGTTGTCGAAACGCTCCCACGTGTCGCCCAGGTTGGTCGTGCGCAGTACGCCGCCCTCTTCGCTGCCGAAGTTCATCCCCACGCAGGCGTAGAGGGTGTTGGAGTCGTTCGGGTCCGCCTGTACGCCGCGAGAGTACATTATGGGTGAATACTTCTGGAACTCCAGGTTCTCCCAGTTGTCCCCCCGGTCCCGGGTCCGCCACACGCCGACCCGGTTGGAGATGAACACCGAGCCGGAGTCGGCCCCGCCGATGGCCACGCCGTGGAGGTCCATCAGGTCCACGTCGCCCGCGAAGTTGCGGTTGACGATCTGCCAGCTCTTCCCGCCGTCGGAGCTTCGGGCCGCGCCCCCGACCTCCAGGGCCGCATACATGTGGTCCGGGCTGCTGGACTCGATGGCCAGCCCCAGGATGCGGGTGGCGAAGGCCATCTGCACCGAGTCGGGGTTGGATATGGTCGCCAGGTACTCCCAGTTCTCCCCGCCGTCCGTGCTCTTGAACACCTCGCTGCCCTCGGTGCCCAGGAACATCGTATTCGGGTCGCCGGGGTGGAACTTGATCGACCACACAACCCTGCCCTCGGTCAGGTTCATGCGCTCCCAGTTGTCGCCCCGGTCCTTGCTGCGGTAAACGCCCCGTTGCGTCCCGGCAAACACGATGTTGGGGTCCTGGGGATGGATCGCAATGGCCCTGGCCTGCGCCGACGGGGCCATACCCCTGGTCAGGTTCTCCCAGTGGGCCTCCCCGGCCTCTTTCCGGTACAGGCCGCTGGCTTCTGCGCCTACGTATATCAACGTGCTACCCGCCATAGTATCTCCTCCGTTGATAGTCTTGTGTAACTGGTGAATGTCCGCATTCGTCCTGAACCAGTGCAACGCTTGCGGACATCGCAATTTCAACAGACTGGTAAGTCATTGTCAATCCGAAGCTGAGACGCTTGCGAAATTAAGAATCCGGCCTGCGGCGTCCGACGGTGTCGGATTCCACCCGCCAGATGTCGTGTTGCCTAGTCCAGCACAAGTTTCAACGGGCAGGTCGCGGTTGGCGTGCCTCGGAATGGTGGTTTCCCTGTCGTTGGCCGGGTTGACCCGGATTTCGTGAGAACCTCCGGCCTGGCGTTCCCAGGCGCATCCCAGCCGGCGGAGTTTTCTCGGCAGTTCCCGGCAGGTCATACCGCCACGGAGATTCTGCCCTTTCCGGCTGGGGACGGGGTTGTCGCGGCGGGCAGGGGTTTGCCCCGGTCTTTGTAGGACAGGATGAACTGCTCCGCCACCGCCGGCAGCTCGGCCAGGGTCCCGGAAGCGGTCTCAGCCCGAGCCCGGCAGCCGGGCAGCGCCGGTATCTCGGCCATGTAGAACCAGCCCTGGTCTTCGCAGGGTTCGTGCAGGATGTAGTCCAACTGGTACAATTCCATTTCCTGCTTCTCGCCTCCTGGCAATACTGTCGTCCTGATGCGTGGTGATATTGGCATCGCTGGCGTCATCGGTTGGGGACGCACGGCATGCAGTCTCATATCGGCAGCACTCGGACCCGATTTCGGCTTTCATCAACCACGACCAGGGCCCCAGCGGACAAGTCGGCTTCATGCTGGTTGAGAGCGGCAACGACCGGCTCCTCCAGATAGTCCGGCAGGGTGTCTTCCGTGCGAGAGCGCCGGCATGGTGCCGAAGTCCAGGTCGTGGGTGAACACGACGTGTTGGTTACTCCTGGCCCAGTCCATGATTTCTTTGTCGCTGGCGCCCGGGTCTCCAACGGTGGACCAGTGCACTGCCTGCCACCCGTGCTTCCGCAGAACGGGCACCCATTGGGGTGACAGGTTCATGTCAACGAGGAATTTCAGCCTCATGGCGCGTAAAGAGGAACCTCGCGTTCCTCCAGTCGCCAGGCCGCGTAGGCCAGGCACTGGTCGATGTCTTCCCCCTCAAGATACGGGTAAGCTTGAATTATCTCCGCACGGGAGCGGCCGGCCGCCAACAGCCCTACTACCGTACCGGCGGTTACGCGCATGCCCCGGACGCACGCCTTGCCCCCCATGACGGCGGGATCGAAGGTAATCCTGTCCAGTGATTTCATGCCCTATCTCCTACAGTGTTCGGCCTCCTCCAAGTCTACACGCTGCCCCGCTTCCAACTCTGGGCTGGCAAAGTCCGCCCTGCTGC
Source organism: Dehalococcoidia bacterium (assembly GCA_965204715.1). Lineage (GTDB taxonomy): Bacteria > Chloroflexota > Dehalococcoidia > Lucifugimonadales > UBA3495 > CATOSP01. Next base: position 81,559 of record OZ242009.1, on the reverse strand, counting down.
CCGGCTGTACCGTCGTCCTGATCCGCGGTGTTTCCTCCATTTTTCCCGCCATCGGCTATTGGAGGTTTCACCAATCAAGCTCCGTGAGTTTTCTGTTGGGCCAGAATCTTGAAGACAGTTCCTCGTACTTTTTCGTTAGCGACCACTGCGGTAAGGCAGCAGAACTGCCATCACCTAAGGTAAGTGTGAAATGACCAACCCAGTAGTAAGGACTATGGTACCCGACCGCAGGCATGGTCGAATATGTGAGGAGAGCCAGACTATCAGACCGCCTGGGATCAGTAGCGACCCTGTGGGCCGCGATTTTGTTGCGCCATTCAAGCACCTCTGGGGCGACCCTCTTGATGTACGCCTCACAAGCATCGTGCAGTTTCTGTTGCGCAGGGGACTGTTTCAGTTCTTCCAGGTCCCAGCGTTTGATTTCCATCAAACGCATTAGCTGAACCGTACGCATGTAGCTGACAAGGCTTATCGCAAACCAGTCAAACATACATCCAAGCCACATTTCCACGGGGCTCCCGAAATCGCTGAAGAATCTTATATTGTCGTTGCCGAATCGCTCCAGCGCCTCGACCTCATGTTGACGAGCAGACTCAGCCAGTTTGAACAACCCGATGTCCAGGGATTGTAAGACGGTCAGGTTGTTATGGTGGGCCTCTGCCGAAACTTCTATGCCATCAATGTGGTCTAAAACTGTTCTTCGGTCTTCCATCACCCCTCCCGCCCCATGCGGTACTTGATGTCGTAGTTGATGATGAAGTCCAACTCCTCGTCGGTGAACCCGTAGTGTTCGGCCAGCACCCGGTCGATTTCGTCGATAATTGATTTTGATTTGCTGGGATGAAATTCCTGAAATTCGGCGTCAGACCGGCGGCGAAAAACAGAATGCCTTTTGTAGTCCTCCATTAGTTTATCAAACAACTCTGAGAAATCGCGCTGCGCTGGCAGTCTGCCGACAGGAAACTCTCCCACGTCTTCGCCCGTGATATTTCGACCATTACCCAGGGTAATGAACCAGAAAAAGAAAAGAGAACTGTTGAGTACAGACCCAACTGCATTTGCAGCCCTCGTATTATCAAAATGCAGGTCTCGAAAATGTGCACTGAACGAGATCGGGTAGCACTTTGAAAGTATTGTTCGAAGTCCATTGCGCGTATCCAGTAGCGCGGGCTCCGATGGTAGTGCAACAAGGTGCCCGATTGCTTGAGTGCGTAGTACGAATTTGCCGTAGAGTCTGCCATTCGCTCTATGGCTGCCAAAATCCTAGAGGCTACAGGCGACCCAATTTGAGGGATGCGATGAAGGCGACTGTGTTCAGACGATTCGGCATAGCAAAGCAGGTGGAACAGAAAGCTCCGTTCCTCGCTGTTCCAGTGGTGGTACTGCGTGGTCTTGATTCCGTTGATAGGATTTGAGCAGTCGGCCAAGAAAATGCAGAGCCTTTGGTCAACCCCATCGAAAAGCTTAGATGGGCGAATTGAGAATGTGCTGCAAAAAGCATTGGCAAAGCGATCAAACAAAACTCTTCTCAAAGAACGAGTATCGCTTAAGCCTAGCACCCCCGAAGGCACAATCATTCCATAGTGGCCGCGACCATTCAGCAAATGCCCAGAGCGTTCCATCATGAACGCATATAAATTGCCGCAAGACTCCGTCTCGTAACCATTGACCGTATAGTCACCTTTGACCTTGCTGTACTCGACATACGGTGGGTTGCCCACCACTACGTCAAAGCCGCCGTTGTGCATGATGCCGTGGAACTCGACGAACCAGTGGAACGGCCGATGGCTTACCTGCCACTTCTGGAATGGCGTGGACTTGTTGGCGTCCACCCCGTACTCTCTGGCCAGCAGGGCATCCAGTTCGCCCCGCAATTCGTTCAGCCTAGATTGCAGGTTCAGTTTAGAGTCGGCAAGCTCGGCGTAGCCCATGCCGTATTCCGTCTGGACTTGCTGGAAGTAGTGGTACTGGCGGGCGATGGACGCGGCCTTGTTCTCGATGCTGCGCAGAGCGCCTTCTTCCTCCGGGGCTATCATTCGCCGCTGGCCCTTGAGGTCCACCTCCATAGCCCGGCGGACAGCGGCGGCTGAGGTGAACCCGACAAGGCTGTTGCCGGGTTGGATGTTGAAGTCGATGTCGGGCAGGGGTTCAATCTGATCGTAGGTCTCGAGTTGGGCGGCCAGCTTGAGGAACAAGCGCAGGCGGCAGATTTCGACCGCCTCCTCCATGATGTCCACGCCGTAGAGGTTGTTGACGATGATGGACTTGAGGATGTAGTAGCGCTCGTTGCGGTGCTGTCCGGCGGCGTCCAGGATTTCCTGGAAGTCGCGCAGGGCGTTTGGATTGCGGGGCCGCCGCGAGGTTTCTAAGTCGGCAACGAATCCACGCATGGCCTGCAAGGTTGCGGAGTACAGCGGCTCCAGGATGTTGAGGGCGGCGAACAGGAAGGCGCCGGAGCCGCAGGCCGGATCGAGGACGGAGATCCGGGTCAGGGCTTTCCAGACGGCCCGCACCAGTTCCGGCCCTTCGCTGTTGACGATGACGTCTCTGGCGAAACGCTCGCTGTCGAGGTTGAGGGTGATGAGGTCGTTGACGCTATGCACTTCGCCGGCTGCCAGCTTGCCGCGGACTCCCTCGTAGCGGTGGCGGCGGGCTATCAGCTCGCGCCAGGTCTCGGTGGGCAGGGCGTAGTCCTCCGGGGCGGGCCGGTTCCACTCGCCGCGCTTCGCGGTGTCTTCCAGGCCAGCGGCGATGTTGTCCGGCAACTCCAGTGGCTGCTCCAGCCGTATGACGCTGTCGGGGGAATAGTCCCAGGCGACGCCGTGGCCTACGGACGGGTAGATGTAGTTGTCGGGGTCGTCCTGGAGCAGCCGCCACACGCCGCCTTCGGGAGCGAAGTCAGTCAGGCATTCCGCCTGGGCCATTTCCAGCAGGCGGGGAATGACCGTGTTGCGGGCGATGTAGCCGGTGATGTCCTCCTTGGTGTAGTAGGCGCCCATCTGCTTCTGGTTGACGTATTTCTCGAAGATGTAGCCCAGCACGTCGGGGTTGATTTCGTTGTCGTTGCCACTGGGCCGGTCGTCCAGGTGCCACTGGTACTGGTCGAAGTAGCCGAATATCTGCTGGAAGGCAGCGTCCGGGATGTTGATGCCCGGGTTGTCGCGCTCCAGGGCGTGCTGGTCGAAGATGCCGCCGTTGAGGTAAGGCACCTGGCCCAGCAGGGCGACAAGCTCGGCTGGCCTGTCAGCCTCGGGTTGGCCCAGGCCTTCGTGGAACAGGCGCAGCAGGAACTTGCGGTAGAACCGCTGGAACTGGTCGGGGCCGTCCTTTTCCTGCACCATCTTCAGGCGGTTGCGCAGGTAATGCTCGTCGCCGTCCAGGAAGCCCTGCTTCTGGATGAAGTAGACGAACATCAGCCGGTTCAACATCAGGGAGGCGTACCAGTCCTTGTCACCCTGCGCGGCAATTCCGGTGATGAACTTCTGGAAGTCGGCCAACTCTTTGCGGAACCGCTCGTAGAAGCGCTTGGTCACGCGCTCGATGTCCAGGGACTGGCGGAATCTCTCGGTTACGTCGGTGATTCCCAGGCCGCCCTCTTCCTCTAGGGTGAACTCGATGCCGCGCAGCCGTTGCAGCAGGGCCGTTCCCGTCTGGCCTTTTTCGTAGCGTAGTTCGCGCAGGGCCGGAGGCTTGCCGGATTCGCGCTTGACCCACTGCCAGACCTGGCGGGCTTCGGCAGCATCCACAAAGATAATCAGGTGCTCGTAGTTGATTTGCGCCACGCGATTTTCGATCTGCCGCCGGACGCTCTGGGGCGGAACGTCTCCATGGGCATTGGGGCCGCAGCGGTAGACGGCAAAGCCCGCTTTTTGCGCTATGGGACTCAACTCAAAGTCCTCGCCGCTCGCGGACACTGCGATGGGGTCTGCCCGGTAATAGTCCCAGCCCAGCGCTTCAACCATCAACCCGGTGAGGTCAAAGTTCTGCAGGTAGGGACGGAGTTCGTCAACTTGTGCTTGCATCAGTTACCCTTTCTCTCACCCTTCAACGGCAATGTCCGGGATTGCTACGATTGCTATTTCGTTAAATGGCGCAAAGTCGGTCCCGTTCTGCGTCAGCAGAGTGTGGATCCCATGTACCGCCATAGTAGCGACTATATTGGCGTCGTGCAGGCGCTTGCCTCGCAGATTGTGGGTCGTACCAACTGGCGCAGCCGCATGGACACTGCTTCGGTTTCGTCAAACAGTTCAAGACCGCGCAAAAACTCGTTCACGTTTACTTCCGCGTCTGCTGCGCTTAGACCCAAGCCGTTGTTTTCGATGGGACGGGTGGCCACCACCAGGTATTCGCGAACCACCTGACCACTGGTGGCCAGGCGCTTGTCCCGGCTGACGGTGCCGGCCAGGAGTTGAAGTGCCTCGGAGTGCAGCAGGCGCGATTCGTCTGTTGCGGTCAGCAGCACGTTCGTATCGACGAAAAGAATATCATCGACCATCGTCATTATAAATTTCGTCCCTGCTCCATGAGCCTTCATTTCCTGTTGAGACCGTCACTATCCCAAGAGAGAGGCTGTTCGGGTCCGGCAGGCTATGACCATACTCGAATAGCCCTAGCGAACAGATGACTCGCGGTTCCTGGGACTCGGCTTCGTGGTCTTCGGTTAGGCACAGCCGGTCTTCGTCCCGCAGTGCGGTCACCAGCTCGGCCAGCACGGCGTCGTCAACACCGCTGCGAAGTTGCCGGTTCAGGGTGTCCACCGCCGTCTGCCGAAGGGGATAGCGATATATATCGTCCAGAGCCTGGTGCAAGGCGGGAACGTCGAATAGCTGTCCCTTTATGGAATCGGCGTAATCCTTGAGCCGGGTATAGGTGCGGAAACGGGCGCCGGAAGGTCGCCCGAGTTGCCCGCCAACGCGCTGCTCTTCCCTGGCGATATGCTTTACTCCTTGCTCGACAAGGCCATGATGGAATTCGTGATGCGGTTGAGCCGAGGTATCTGGCCTGCACTCCGCTGCCGCCAGGATTTCCAACTGGGACTCCGTGATGTTCTTGCCTTCCTTGTCGACGTAAGCCAGGGCGTCGTTTCCGTCGGGAGTGCGGACGAAAACCAACACTCCCTCCGGTCTTTGGGCAATTGGGGTGTGCTGGCGAGACGAGAAGACCACGTCCGGCAGGCTGGTCACAGCTCGTTCCAGCCTGGGGTCGGCGCTGATCGCATTCTTCCATATCTGGTAGGCGTGAGACGCCAGGTCCACCTCCCCATCCGGGTCGCCATCCAAAATGCCGGCCCGCTCGTGGTACAGGTTCAGGATGGTCTGTTCGTCGGCCTCATCCTCGAAGAAGGTTTCGTCGGCGCCTACCACCTCGGCATTCTCCTCCAGACGGCGCCGGACCCGCCCGCGCAGGTCGATAATGCGCTCCACACCCTCGGCGGGCAGGAAGGAATGGCAAAGGATTTCCTTGGCCGCCTGGCCGATCCGGTCGACGCGCCCGGCCCGCTGGATTAGGCGGATGATGGCCCAGGGAAGGTCGTAGTTGACCACAATGGCACAGTCCTGCAAGTTCTGCCCTTCGCTCAAAACGTCGGTCGCAACCAGGACCCGCAACTCTCGCTCCGCTGTAACTCTATCCCCCGCTTGATTGCTGGCCGGGCTGAATCGCCTGGCAAAGGCAGTCGGCTCCTCCGAGTTGCCGGTAACGCCGGCCATGCTTTTTACGTCCTTGTCCCTGAGTTGCTCCTCAAGGTATCGGACCGTGTCCGCGAACTGGGAGAAGACCAGCACCTTGCCATCGGAATGGGTCTCTGTGAGTAGCGAGTGGAGCGCGTCCAGCTTGGCGTCGTGTTCCGGGCGCCAAGTACCATGAGTTTGAAGCAAGCCCAGCAGGGCATTAGCGTCTGCCTGTAGGTCGGATTCCAGGGACTTTCTGAAAAGGTCGGAGCGCAGCCACCGGAATCGCTTATGGTATAGGCGCTGGTAGTCTCCATATATTGCCGCGGCGCGGCTTTCGCAATGATCAATTGTCCAAACGCTGCCTCCAGCTATTTCGGCTTCCTCTACCTCCTCGTCCAGTTCGTCCTCTTCCTCAGAGTCCAGGAAATCCATCGCGGCCTGCTGCTCATCTTCATCTGTGAACCGGGAATCGAGCATCTCGGCGTCCTGCGTACCTATAGGAAGGGGGAGGCCGTTGCGGATGGCGTGAAGGAACACATAGTTTCGTAGCAGATGACGCTCGACCGAAAGCAGGAAAGCCTCGCCGCTGCTCTCCATGCGTTTGAACAGGTTGGTCCGGCAGAAGCCCATTAACCGCTTGCCTGCGCGAGACAGGTTCTGAATCTGCCTGTCTTCAGCCTGAGAAGGGGGAACTGGCGGTGAGTCGAGAATGTAGTTACCGAGGCCATACCTGGGCAACCCCAGCTTGTTGATGGTTTCCACGACTCCGGGGGAGTAGAGACGGGCGTACTGGTCGTTTGGATTGGCCTCGTCAATAGTGAACTTGACCGTTCTTGGGACGCGGGTGGGGAAGTAAGACCTGTCACCGTCTTCGTAGGTGAGAAATTTCCGGCCCGTATCCGGGTCCGTTTCTGCGTAGTTGTCCTGGATGAAGCTGCGGGTCCGGCGCACCAGGTATAGTCGCATCAAATCGCGCCAGTCGTCGGCATACCCGCTCAGGTCGAATGCAGCCATTGTGCGCGGCGACGCTTGGTGCCGCCTGCTGAACTCCACCTCGCCCAGCTCACGAAGCAGTCTCTCAGGGCGTATGCCCAAGTCCTGGTCATCCTCCACGAAGATGCGCAGTTGGCTGGACAGGTCCAGGTAGGTCTTGTTGTAAGGCGTGGCCGACAGAAGGATGCACTTGCTCTCGTTTTCTCGCACGTACTCCTGGATGGCACGATAGCGCCTGCCATCTCGATTACGCAGGTTGTGACTCTCGTCGATGACGACCAGGTGATAACGCCGAAGAGTGGGCAACTGCCCGATTACCTGGCTGATGGAGATCACCCTGCCCCGCAACCCGTACTCGTGGGCGTAGTCCTCCCACATGGAAACCAGGTTCTTTGGACAGATGATCAGCGTCTCAAGTCCGAAGTCATCCTCAAAGATTCGGGCCACAGCGGTCGCCATCAGGGTCTTGCCCAGGCCAACCACGTCACCGATGAGCACCCCGTTTCGCTTATTCAGATGGTGGGCCGCAATCTTCACCGCCGCCGCCTGAAAGTCAAACAAGCGGTTGCCGAATATACTCGGAATTTTGTACTCGGCTAGGCCGGCACGGGCTTCGTGGGAGAGATGGTAGGCCATCTTCAGGTAAACGTGATAGGGAGGGACCAGTGCCTCCCTCGCCCAACTCTCCTCAATGATCTGAATCAATTCCTCGGTGATGTCAACGCAGAAACGGTCCTTCCACCGGTCCTCGAACCATTGCTTGAGCTTAATGGTCGCGTCGTGGTCCAAAACGTCCACGTTCAGTTCGCCCTGCCCCGAGAGGCCGGCGAAGGTCAGGTTGCTGCTGCCCAGGTAGCCCACGATAGGGTTGATGGGATCGTCCCGATAGAGGAGATAGAGCTTGGCGTGAAGGGGATGGCGGAGGAACAGCTTGACCGCGACTTTGCCAGCCCGCAGTTGCGCCGCCAACCGACGCAGGGTTTGTTCATCATCATTGTTGGGCGCTCCGATGGTCAGCTGTTGGCGCAACTGCTCCGCCAACTGGAGGCGCAGGCGATGGGCGGTGCGGTTGTCCATGCCCGGAGACCGGTCCGCCATACTGAGCGCCTCCCTGAGTTCCTCGTGGGGAAGACGCTGCATCCCTATTAGAATGCGGCACGGTCCGTCTTCCGGGTCCCATCGGTTTACGTAAGGAGCGAGGCCGCCCCAACCCCTCAGGTTGAAGTAGCCCACGCAAAAATCTGCCCTGTTGGAGACGGACAGCGTCTCCTGAAGGGCGGAAACTAGCTTGGTGCTATCACTGAGGTTGTCGAAAATTCTGGGCATCAAAGATCCCTCTCAGACTCTTCTTGTCAGGATAGAGTAGAGCTTTGCCGTTGACCAGCCGCTTACTGTGCTTCAAGCACCGATGGCAGTTTACAGAGGTTCTTGCATTTCTCCTTGCCAGTATGGCTATGCCCAGCGGCGTGAACCTACTGGGCTGTTGCCTTTGTATCACCTGTAGGTTGGTCTACCAATGAATCGAGTTGGTTCGTGCAATGCCCGAGTGCGGCTATGCGCCGACTGCGAAGTGTTGTGGGCACAGGCGGCAGCTTTGGCAGTCGTGGACTTCGGCCAGTTCCAGTTTGGCCGGTTCTCTGCCGGTTTCTCTCCCGGCCCGCGGCAGCCGGATGTACATGTGCCTCATGCGCCGGTAGTTATCGGCTTTGAGGTGCGCGAGGGCTGTCAGCAGCCACGCCAGCATGGACATATATTGGCGTGCAGACTCATCCTTGCCCATCTTCAGAAGCTGGCGCTTGTCCGGCAGTCGGGAGCGCTTGGCGCTGCTGGACCGCCGCTCAATGGAGCCCCGGTTGTTGTAGATATTCCTCCACGGCTTGCTGAACCGCGGGACTATGCCGATGGCCCGCAGCAACCTGCCTTCAGGCTTCTCCGAGCGCTCCGAGTCGCAGTAGCGCGACCAGCCGTGGGGGACTTTAGATGCGCTGTTCCCGGCTGAATGGGTTGACGGCTCTCAGCCCCCCGTAGTCCTGGTGGTCGTTCATATCTTCGGAGTAGACGGCATCGCAGCCCATGGCGCGCCGCCGCGAGTATCGCAGCGTCCCAGTAGGATGGGCCGCAGAGGAGAATGTTGGAGTCAGCGAGACGCGCGGCCTTGGTACATCTCCTCTCTGGTCAGGTTGTCGGTCATGGAAATACCGGCCCCTCTCCGCTGGAATTCCTCCGTTACCTCGGCCAGCCCGCGGCGGCGTTCAGGCTCCGTTTCTCCCATGTTCCCTTGGCTTTGGCCATTTATGACCCTCAACATGTGGTCCCTGATCATTGCCGGCACGGAGGTCCCCTGCTCGGCCGCCATGATCCGCAGTCGCCGGTGGGTGTCGTCGTCCACGCTGATGCTCATGTTCTTCATATCTTCAGATTCCACTATTTTGGCGAATCACTTGAGTCCTTGTGCAAGCCTACTTGCTTCCCCTGCCCCCAGCCAACCTGGTTTCCTGGCTCCCTGCTACCCCTCCCGGGCCAGCGCCAGCCCCCAGACTTCCGAAACCCCGGCATCCTTCAGCGCGGAGGCGCAGGCGGACAGGGTGCTCCCCGTCGTGGCCACATCATCCACAACGATTATCGCTTTCCCGGTCATGTCCGGGTCGCAACGGAAACTATCGGCAACATTGGCTCGCCTCTGTTCCTGGCTCTTCCCGACCTGCGGCCCGGAGTGCCTGACCCTTGCCAACGACGAAGTATTCAATGGAATGCCGGACTCTTTGCTTAGACTCCTGGCCAGCAACTCGGCCTGGTTATAACCCCGGTCTCTCATGCGTTTGGGGTGCATGGGCGTCGGAACGATCAGGTCCGCGGGGGCGCCTGTTGTGCGTGACCCCAATGGATGAGTGTCCAGGTATTGCGCCAGCAGGCGGCCCAGTTCCGGCGCTGCGGCCCGCACGCCCCGGTACTTCAGGCTGTGGATGGCCTCCCGGACTGGACCTTCAAACAGGTACGGGGCGCGAATCCCGTCCAGTTCCAGGGGCGCGTCGAAGCACCACCGGCAAATACCCCCCGCGCCCGGACTCGCGCAGACCCGGCAATAGGGTTGGGACAATCGGGGCAGCGCCGGTTCGCACCCTTCGCAGATAAACCTTCCCTCCTTGCGGCAGACCACGCAGCTAAGGGGAAACAGGAAATCAAGGGCGTACCCGGAGATTCGGGAAAGCAGCGATCTCGTCATTGGTGCGTATGTTGGTGCGTATGAGTGAAAGTCCGGCTTGATCAAATCTCCAGCAATTCACCGCCGCGCCGCGGCGAGTCAGGCCGCCAATATACGCTCGCGATGCCAATAGTGGTGGCGTTAAGAAACCTGTAGACCATCCAGAATTCACGGCCGGTGAAGGCCAATGTGCCCGGCCCATAGGGAAACGTGTTAAGCTCGACCTTCGCTCTTCCATCGGGGTGAGGGTCTCTCATCAGGTCTTGGAGAGCCCATTGAAACTCTGCTTGCTCAAACCAATTCAAAGATCGCACGAAAGCCCTTGCCCGGTCCGAGAGGACTGCATCAAATGTTGCCAAGCTCTCTCTGAACTTCCTCAAGAGTTGAAAAACGGCCCGCGTCAAGCTCCTTCAGACCTGCCTGGGTCATCTCCATGAACACGGGATCGTCCATCATCTCAGCGACGAGTTCTTGCCCTGCCGGACCTCCAACATCATGTTGGCGGGACTGGGTATTCTCATCGACCAATGTTTCAAAGAAATTCCGCATCCTCTGATGTGTAATCGTCGCCCCGTCCGGAGTGTCAAGCCAGGGTGATGCCCTATGGGTCCTATTTCGTAATTCCCAATCGGACAAATGCCCGTAACTCCTTGCTACTTCATGCAGCAGGAGTCGTATCTCCCAGCTAAACTTCCGATGGTCTATAGCCCTGTCCGGCGCCGGGATGGGTCCATATCCGAATTCCTTGTACTTGCGCCACAGAGTTGGGATCACCGGGCCATGCTTCCACGCTTCGATGTGGTCGAAGAACAACGGTTGCTTAAGCTCCGCCAGGGCAAACCCTTGAGCATAGTAGCAGAGCTTCTGCATCTTCATGTTGTTGATTGGAGCGGAATTGCCGAGCGCGTTTTGCATGGCCAGAAAATAATCAGCCACATCCGTTGCTCTCAAAATGGCCATGGCATCACCTCGCCATTGGGTGAGTGAGACGTTAGCATGTCGTCCGTTTGTTCAACAATCACTGGTTGTCAGTAGTGCGGACTGACCTCGTGAGACCCTCTGAACAGTTCCCTTATCCGCCGCCCTGCATCTCCCGCCAGCGTTCCAGTATCAGCGGGTCCCGCGGAAACGCCATTTCCGGCAGTCCGTCTATGTCGAAGAATCCCACCTCCAGCGCCTCCGGACCCGCTTCCAGGACGCCGCCCGTCTCCGCGGCGCTGAACGCAGCCACGATCACCGGGTGCCCGGCCTCCGAAAACAGCCCCACCAGCCGACCGACCTCCACCACCAACCCGGTCTCCTCCACGACCTCGCGGGCCGCCGCATCCTCCACCACCTCGCCCCGGTCGACATAGCCGCCGGGCATACTCCACAATCCGTAACCCGGTTGGTTCCCCCGGCGCACCAGCAGCACCCTGCCCTCACGCTCCACCACGCAGGTGGCCGCGACCTTGGGGTCGTAGAACACTATTTTGCCGCACTTCGAGCATACCGGCCTCACGCGCCCCGCCTCCTCTCTCTCGGCCAGGGGCGCGGCGCAGGCGGGGCAGAACCGGTCATTGTCCATCATAGCTTCCCCATAATAGCACTTTGGTCTAATATGTCAGACGACTGATATGTACGCTGGCGAAAACCCGGCGTCAACTTGCGATGGAGGTCCGGCGGAATGGCTGCCCAGAACTCGAAAGACCGGGGTTCCCTCACCGGAGAGCTTGCCGAGTACGTCCACGGCGTCACCTACGAGAGCATCCCCGGAGACGTAATTCAACGGGCTAAAGAAGCGGTCATCGACGGAATAGGCGTGACCCTCTCCGGGTACAATGCCGACTGCACCCAGCTAATCCGGCAGTACATCGCCGGTCTCGGCCTCAGCGGGAAGGCCACGGTTATCGGCGGCCCCCAGACCCTGCCCGCCGAGTACGCGGCCCTGGCAAACGGCGTCAGCGCCCACGCCCTGGACTACGACGACACCCAGATTTCCACCCTGCCGGACCGCGTCTACGGCCTGCTTACTCACCCGACCACCCCGGTACTGAGCGCTGCCATACCGGTTGCCGAGCAGGTGGGCGCAACCGGCAGGGACACCCTCACCGCCTTCTGTACCGGCGTAGAGGTTGCCTGCAAGGTGGCCGAGGCTATCCGGCCATACCACTACCAGAACGGGTTCCACTCCACCGGCACCATCGGCATCTTCGGCGCTGCCGCCGCGGCTGCCAAGCTTCATGGCCTTGGCCCGGACCTCATTGCCCAGGCCCTGGGAATCGCCGCCAGCAAAAGCGCGGGAATCCGTGTCGCCTTTGGCACCATGACCAAGCCCTATCACGCCGGAGCCGCGGCCCAGGGCGGCGTCGTCGCAACCGAACTGGCCCGAATCGGATACCGTACCGCACCCGAGGCGATGGACGGCCCGTGGGGCTACTTCCAGGTGGCAGGCTCCGGTGTGGACTCTGAAGCCATCCGGGGCAAGCTGGGCAGCCCCTACACATTCGTAGACCCCGGAGTGTCCATCAAGCCCTACCCCTGCGGCTCCCTGTCCCACCCGTCCATGGACGCCATGCTGGACCTGATACTGGAGCACGACATCAAGCCCGGCGACGTGGAGGAAGTCCGCCTCGGCACCACATCAAACGTTCTCGCCGCCCTGAGGTACGCCCAGCCCACCGACGAGTTGGAGGCGAAGTTCAGCATCCCATTCTGCATGGCAATCCTATTGCTGGAGCGTCAGGGAGGTATCGCCCAATTCACCGACGAGACAGTCCTCCGGCCCGACGTGCAGGAAATGATGGGCCGGGTAAAGCCCTATTTGCATGAAGGGCTCGAGGCGCTGGGCTTCCAGCGCATCCGCAGCCTCATAGAGGTGGAACTGCGGGACGGAACGGTCCTGTCCAAGGAGGCTACAACCTCCCGTGGCACGCCGGAACGCCCCATGAGCGCGGACGAACTGGCGGGCAAGTTTGCCGACTGCGCCCAGGGCCTGATGGCCGGCGACATCCAGCGTCAGATAATCGATACGATCTATGGCTTGGACGGCGTAGAGTCCATCAGCAGCTTGACATCTATGCTCAAAGGGTAGCCCGGGCTCAGAGGGTAGCCCGGCCGGGGAACTCCGCGGTGCTCAGGAGAGCCGTCCAGGTCTATTGACCACTGCGTACCAGCGCGTCCACGTCCGCCCGCAACGGCATGGAGTCCTGCGCCCCGGACGTGGTCACCGCCAGGGCTCCGGCGGCGCAGGCGATACGCACCGCCTCGGGAAACTCACGCCCTTCCGACAGGGCCACCGCCAGTGCGCCGTTGAATGCGTCTCCCGCCGCAACCGAGTCCACCGCATCCACCGCAAACGGCGGCACGTGCCCGGACTCCCAGCCTGTAGCGTAGTAAGCGCCCTGTCCCCCCAGCTTGATGATGGCCGCTCCAACACCCCGCAAGAGCAACGTGTCCGCAGACCGCTCCGCCGCCGAAACATCGGTCACCGGGAATCCCACCAGCGCCTGCGCCTCCGTTTCGTTGGGGGTTATCACGCTGCAACAGCTATAGAACTCATCCGGAAATGGCCGCACCGGCCCCGGGTCCAGTATCACCGTCTTCCCCTGTGCAAAGGCTTCCCTTGCCACCCTCAAGGACGCCTCCAGGGACACCTCCAGCTGGAGCAGCACGCAGTCAGCATTGACCAGGGCCTGAATGCACCGTTCCGCTTCCGCGTCCCCGCATGTGTCGTTGGCCTCCAGCACCTGCACGATCTGGTTCTGGGCCGTCTCGTCAATGGCGATTATGGCCAGGCCCGAAGTGGTATCCGGCGAGACCTCCACTCCCCACGCATTGACCCCGCTGGCCGAAAGGGCCTCGATCAACTGGCCCCCGAACACATCATCCCCAACCCGGCCCACCATCAGCGTCTCCGCTCCCATGCGGGCCGCCGCCACCGCCTGGTTCGCGCCCTTCCCGCCGGGGTAGGTCAGGAACCGCGTTCCCACCACCGTCTCCCCCGGCAGCGGGAACCGGGGCGTCATGGTCACCAGGTCCATGTTGATTCCGCCCAGTACAACCACGCCGGGGCGTTCAGTCCCGATCATGCGTTAAGTCCCTATCGGGTGCAGCCGCAGTCCCGGCACAAACTCGAAATGCCTGTCCGTCGTCAAGACCGGCTCGTCGTGTTGCATGGCTACAACTGCAATAGTTAACCTGGTGTGCAAGTTTTACCAGGCGAGCAGTTTGGAGAATTGCAGGGGTGGATTACCCTGCTCCTGATTTAGGGCGAAGGCCAAGGTATGACTGAGCGCCTTGCGCAGCAACCGGGCGTGCAGATGCCAGGTGTCCTTTACCTGGACCCGCCTGGCCTGAAAGCGTTCCACCAGTTGACTGAATACGGTTTCGATGCGGTAACGCGGCCGGCTGATTTGGTAGCTCCGCCGGGGCCAGGGGTCCTTTTTCTTCGACTTGAAAGGGGCCAGCAAGGTCAAACCCTGGCCGCTCAACTCCTCCGTCAGGAGGGGAGACCAGTAGTTGCGGTCGCCCAGCAGCACGCCTCGCGTGCCTTCAGTCAGTTCCGGGACCACCGCCAGGTCATGCACGTTGGCTGGGGTGATGCTGAACCCGGTGATCAGTCCGGGCCAGCAAAGGCGCAGATGCACCCTGAAGCCATAGAAAGTTTGCCGTGCCACGTCATCCCACCCGAAAGCGGCCTCCCCCCGGAACCGCCGGCAGCGGTAGGCCCGGGCGAACCGGCAGACCGGCAGGGGGAAGCTATCCACGATGGCGAAGCCCGGGTCATGACGGATGGAGCTCAGGAGCATTCGCCAGACCTGCTCCTTGACCCGCCAGAGGTTGGCCGCCTGGCGCACGAAGGTGGTGCGGCACACACGCGCCATTCCCGGAAAGAAGTGGCGGTAGTGCTGGCGGAAGTAGCGGTAGAGAGTGATGTCCTGGCTCAGACCCAGGAAGTCTCCCACGGCCTCCATCGTCAACACTTCGGCGTCAGACAACAGGGGTTCGGGTCCGCTCTGACGGAGCCGTTGTTCTTGAAAAAGGCGTTTCAACACATCATCTATGCGGCAAAAGGCTGTTATTATGTGGGTGTCCAGGTCCATCAAGCACCTCTTCTGGGAGTTAGCTGTCTCCAGTAGAAGTGGTTGGACCTGGATTTTCAACCCCTCTTACAACTTGCACACCAGGTTAGTTACATCGGACAAAGGAATCGTTCTACCCTGATTCCTGAGTCCATTCGCCAGTTGTCCGGCCATGACCCAGATGTCCTTATCGTCATCCAGAAACCGCAGAGTATCCAGGCGTGTCCTGAGAAAATCAAACTCTGCTGGACTGCGGGCGCCTTGCAGAACCTCGGCCATCACGATTCCGACCACGGCCATTTCGTTGCTCGCTATAAGCGATGCCACTTCTCGTCCTATGGGGGATTCCGGTGACCTGAAATAGTCGATCCATGCGGATGAGTCCGCCACTACCACGACAATCTCTTCTGCTTCTTGATTTCCAGTTCCTCCAGTTCCTGCAGATTGTCCACAATGTCTATTTTCCCCCCCGCCGCCAGCAGCTCTGCTATACCCCAATCGCGGACGTACTTCTCCAACGCCGTATGCACCGCCTTGCTCTTGGACTTCTCTCCCGTCGCCGTCAGGACCTGATCCAACAATTTGGCGTCGATGTCTATTCTGGTCCGCGTCTTCATAGCAATCCTCTTTCCCCCACTGGAGCCGCCAGCTTCAAGTTGGAGCAAGAATATCACAATACGCCATGCTATAATTCCATCGCAAACCACACCTTTCCATTCCTGGAGATAGCAATATGACCGCCGCGTTAGACGACATCAAAGTGGTCGACCTTACCCGTACCCTGGCCGGCCCGTCCTGCACCCAGATGCTGGGCGATATGGGCGCAGACGTCATCAAGATCGAGGAACCCAACCTCGGCGACGAGACCCGCTCCTGGACCCCTTTCTGGAACGACGAGGGCACCCAGTTCCTCTCCTTCAACCGCAACAAGCGCAGCCTCAGTGTAAACCTGCGTGAGAAGGAAGGCATCGATATAGTCCTGGACCTGGCCAGCAAAGCGGATGTCATGGTGGAGAGCTTCCGGACTGGCGCGCTGGACCGCATGGGTATCGGCTACGAGGCGGTCAAGGCAGTGAACCCCAGCATCATCTACTGCTCCATATCCGGTTATGGCCGCACCGGCCCACTGGCCGACAAGCCCGGCTACGACCTGATTATCCAAGCTTACAGCGGCCTGATGAACCTCACCGGCGAACCCGACGGCGTCCCCCTCCGAGTCGGATTCTCCCTGGTGGACCTCTTCGCCGGTATGATGGCCTACGGCTCTATAATGACCGCCCTGCACCACCGGAATAAGACCGGCGAGGGTCAGTACATCGAGGCGTCCCTGCTGGACGGACAGGTAGCCGCCATGAGCTACCACGCCACCGGTTACATCGCCACCGGCGTCGAACCCAGAAGGCTGGGGTCCGGCCATCCCAGCCTGGTGCCTTACCAGAGCTTCCCCGCATCCGACGGCTTCTTCATCCTCGGTTGTGGCAACCAGGGCCTCTGGGAACGCCTCTGCCCGGGCATCGGTCACCCCGAGCTGCTTGAAGACCCGCGTTTCGAGTCCAACACGGCCCGCGTCGAGAACCGGGCCCAGTGCGTCGAAGTCCTCAGCGAGATTTTCAGGACCAAGACCGTGGCGGAATGGGTTGAGATAATCACCGACGCCGGAGTCCCGGTTGGGCCAATCAACACCGTATCCGATGTGATCAACGACCCCCAGGTCAACGCCAGGAACATGGTGGTGGACATGCCCCACCCCAATGTACCTGACCTGCGGGTGCCATTCTCTCCCCTCAAGCTGGCGGAGACGCCGCCCTCCATCCGCAGGACCCCGCCCACGCTCGGTCAGCACAATGAGGAAATTCTGACCGAGCTTGGCTACACCAAAGACGGCATAGCCAAGGCCCGCGAGAAAGGCGTCATCGGCAAGGGTTAAAGTTCTGGCAGGAAGTGGGTGTCAACGTCCCGCCGGTCCAGGTGGTGTGGAGTGAAATGAGGCCAGCGCTGGTCCGCCCCGTCACACCGCCTGAAGCGGAGCGCTGCCAACAGGAGAAGCAACGTTTGCATCCCAGGAAAGCAATCAGGTTAATCCATACCTCCGACGTCCACCTTGGGGATGGCTCCGGCCATCCCTATGCTATGCTGGCGCTCAGGGCTGTCGTGGACGCCGCCCCCCGCCTCGGCGGCGACATGCTACTTCTCGCCGGTGACATTTTCGACAACGCCCGTGTCTCCGACGAAATGATTCAGGACTTCCTCGACGAGCTTGCCCGGCTGGACATGCCTGCGGTGGTCCTCCCCGGAAACCACGACCTCTACGGCGAGGGATCCGTCTACCGGCGTGACGTATTCCACGGCAAGCCGGACAATCTCCGGGTAATCGAAGGAACGGATGGGCAAACCATCAGCTATCCGGACCTGACCCTCGATGTATGGGGGCGGGCCATGCTCTCCCACACCCCGGAGTTCCGGCCCCTCCATGGAATGCCCGCCCGCCGGGATGACCGCTGGCTGGTGGCCCTGGCCCACGGCCACTTCCACCATGACAGCGACGTGGACCAACGTTCTTCTCCCATATATCCGGCCGATGTCGCCGGCGCCACCTGCCACTACCTGGCCCTGGGCCATTGGGACCGTCACGACGACGTTTCCCAGGGTAGCGTTACGGCGGTGTACTCCGGCACAGCCCGAGGCCCGGCATCCAGCAACTACCTCGGAGAGGTGACCGTGGTCGACCTTGATCCCGTAAACGGCGTCTCATATCGCCAGATTCCCCTCTAGCCCGGCCGTGAATTGGCAGGAGTTCCAGGCAAACGCCCCCCACCTGGCGCCCCTTGGCCAAGAGCGCTTCGACCGCACCGGCCTGGTCCTCTTGGCTACCTTGCGGAAGAACGGCTGGCCCCGTATCAGCCCAGTGGAGTTCGTGATAACCGGCGGAAACCTGTACCTCGGCATGATGTGGCAGTCCCGCAAAGCCCTGGATCTGCTGCGCGACCCACGGTGCAGCCTCCATAGCGCTGTATCCGACCGCAACGGCGCCGAGGGCGAGTTCAAGCTCTACGGGTACGCCGTTGAGACCACAGACCTGGCAGAGCGCCTCCGTTACTCCGAAGCCCTCTACGCTAAAATCGGATTCATGCCCGAGGAACCCGAATACCATCTCTTCTCGATAGACATAGAAAGCGCGTCCTTCGCCGCCATCGAAAACGGCCAGTGGCGCCGCGAGATTTGGAGGATTCAAGATGAAGCGACTGGGTAGGGAACACCACATCTACGTCCTGGACCCCGAGGCGGAACCCGCCATAACCATCGACTCCGGCGAGGAGCTGGTCGTCGAGACCTGGGACGCATTCGAGGGCGAGCGCGACCCGGAGGTCCTGGACGCCAAGCACCTGAAGGGACCCGCCAGCGGCCCGATATACGTCAACGGCGCAGAGCCGGGGGACGCCCTGCGCGTGGAGTTCCTGAGCATCACCCCCAAGGAGGCCGCGGCCCACATGGTCATGCCCGGCAGGGGGTTCCTGGAGCAGGAATTCACCGAGGCCTACCCGACCATCATCAGCCTTGTGGAAGGCCACGCCTGCTTGCCCAACGGACTCCGCATCCCCCTCATGCCCTCGATGGGCCTGGTGGCCACCACTCCAACCTATCAACAGCTAACCGCCAGCGACAGCGGCCCCTACGGCGGCGACATCGACCTCAAGGAACTGGTGGAGGGCAGCACCCTCTACCTCCCCGTCTTCGTCCCCGGCGGTATGCTGGCTCTGGGCGATTGCCACGCCGTGGTGGGCGACGGCGCAGTCGCCGGCACCGGCGCGGAGTGTTCCGCCGACACCCACCTGCGGGTCACGGTCGAGAAGGGAATGAACATATCGGGGCCAAGGGCCATGACCCCGGACTACTTCGTAATCCTGTCCCACGGCGAGGACCTCGGCCCGGCGATGAAGCAATCGGTCCGCGACATGGTGGACTTCCTCGTCACGGAAAAGGGGATGGAACCCTACGACGCCTACACCATCCTCAGCCTGGCCGGAGATGTCCGCGTCTCCCGCACCTTCCGCCCCATAAGCCCGGTAAAGATGATGCTCTCCCGCCACCTGCTGGAGCAGTTGGGTTAACAACGGACCTGTTGCAAAGAAAGTGTATACTCGCCATCGAGATAGAGAGTTAATGCCGGGAACGGCTGGAGTCAGCTTGTCATGGGCAAGCAGGCGCCCATATCGACGATGCGGCGACGTGTGGTTGACGGTCTGGACGGCGGTCAGGACCTGCTGCCCGGACCACGCTTGAGGACGAGAGATGGCAACAGAGCCAAGGGTGATGACAGTACAGGAGCGTGTAGAGACTGCGCTTGACTTTCTGACCGAGTCCGATAGGGAGTTTGAAGCTGGAGACACGATGCAAGCCTCTGAGAAACTCTGGGGCGCTTTTTCCCATGCTGTCACCGCGATAGCTATGCAGAGGAAGTGGAAGCATGGGACGCATCGGGAACTCCTTGAGTCGGCCAATCGCCTGACCGCGGATGATGGAGCGTCGTACCACAACCCCGTCGATTTAGGGAAAGCCGTCCCCGAAGCCAGGCACTTCCACGATAACTTTTACAATGGACATTTGACGGACTACGAAATCGAGAGCGGGCGTCCCATAGTCAAGTCCTTCGTACAGTGGGCGGTTAACATAGCGCGGGATGCTCAGAGATAACCCCACACATCCAATGCTCCGCCGGAGGGCGCACTGAGTGTACCTGGAAACCGTGGAGTCCAGCATGATATACGCGGTCGGATACGACCCTGAGACGCAGGAGCTTGCGGTCGTGTTCAACAGCGGGCGTGTCTACTGGTATGAAGGTGTGCCGCCGGAAGTCCATCAAGGTTTGATGTCTGCCGGTTCCAAGGGCCAATACATGCGCGACGTCATCATAGACTTGTACCCCACCCACGACAGGTACCCGTACCGCCGCGCCACATGATGGTGGTAGGCAGGGAGTATTTCGGAAGTGAAAATGCTCCGGCCCGCTAAGAGTCCCGGCTGACAGCCCGAAGGGAAAAGGGTTTCGGCCCTACCGCCAGTCCGAATACCTCGGTCTCCGGCAGCGTTGCGCCGCCGGGTCCCGGTACTTCAAACCGGAACTGGCTCAGCAGGCGGGTCGCGTGGAGCCACACCACTGTCTCTCCGAAGCGGCGTCCCGGACATCGCCGGTGCCCGGTCCCGAATGGAATGAACGTCCCATTGGTCAGGGCGGGCGGGTGCGAGCCGTCCTCCCCTGGCAGGAACCGCTCTGGTCTGAATTCACCGGGTGAGTCCCAGAAACGCGGGTCGTGGTGTATCGAGTAGATGTTTCCCAGCACCTGGGCGCCCTCGGGAATCAGGTAGCCTCCGGTCTCGCAGTCCCGCGATGCCTTGTGGGGCACCCCAAAGGGGCCGACTGTGTGATGACGCATATTTTCCAGGATGACGGCGAATAGATAGGGCAGCCTGCCCTGGTCTTCCGCTCCTGGCGAATTGCCCCGGCCTATAACCCGGTCCAGTTCCTCGTGGACCTTCTCCTGAATTTCCGGGCGGTTGGCCAGGGAGAGCAGCAGCCAACTGACCGTCTGGGCCGTCGTGTCGATTCCGGCCAACATCAGGTCCATGCACAGATGCCTGATGGTCTCCTCGGTGATTTCTTCCCGGGCTTCCGCGGCCAGCATCACTTCGGCCAGGCACGAAGGGTTCTCCAGGTCCAGGCCAGGCCGGGCGCGGGCATGGTCCAGCAGCGACGTTATAATGGCCGTGCTGATTTCCGACTGCCGCCGCGCTTCTTTCAGGCCGCCGCTGGCCAGTATCTTCAGCCACGGGATGTAGTCCGCCAGGTTTGTGGCCGTGGCGTTCTTGAAAATCCAGGTTACAAGATCGAGTAATTCCTGCCGGTGGCCCTCGAATTCTGTCGCGTCTCCTTCGCTGCGGCCGAAGATAGCCCGGAACATGATCGTAGAGTTGCTGCGGGACAGCATCTCCACCGGCTCCACCGGTTGACCGGACTCGCTCCGCTGGCCCACTTCCTCCACCAGGTTGCCCACCACCTCCTCTATGTGCCTCTCGCGGATTTGGTGAAGGTTCCTGGGGCTGAGCAACTCCCGGTTGGCAAAACGTTGCAATTGCCGCCAGTGCTCGCCGTAGGGGGCCATGACCAGGTCTTTTTGATCGCTCAGGATGTCCATGATTTCGCTGACCCACCGGTCCGCCAGTTCAGTCTTGTCGAAGGCTTCCTTCAGCAGGTCCGGATGGCTTATCACCACCGTGGGAACACTGCCGAACCTCAGAAGGCAGACGTCTCCATACCTCTGGACTATGCGATGGACGGCCATGTGCGGGTCCTTGGCAACGCTGAGCAGCGACCCGAATACGGGCAACCCGCGTGGTCCCGGCGGGAGTTCCTTTGCCGCTGTGGAAGTTGTAGTGGTCATAACGACACTCACTTATTCCGGCTGTCAAGCTGGAGTGGATGGCCAGTGCCCTCGGACTGAAAGCAGAAGGCCTCCGCTGATTCCGCAAGCCTATCAGGACCTATATGGGTGCGTCCCGGATGGGTGCTGCTCAAAGGCGAACAACTCACCTACTGATACTCCCAAAGCACGGGCAATAGCCCGTATGTTCTTCAACGAAGGATTTCGCACCCCTCTCTCTATACCGGATAGATAGGACACATGAACATTGGCCCGGTGAGCCACCTCTTCCTGCGTTAGAGAACGCAGACTTCTCATGTACCGAATATGTCGGCCGAATGCTGCGTAATAGTCGTCCACTTGACGTGGACGTTAACCATGCATAGACTATGAGTCCATAGATTATAAGTCTAGTAGACATGGGCCTGTTACTCACCAAAAATACGGTCAGAGAGTCACCTATGGGCATATCAGGGAAAGAAAAACGACACCGGAATCCGATTTCGCTCACTCGCAAATCAAGACAGGGAGAGGGAGCATGAAGAGCAAGCTGAGTGCGATGCTTCTAGTATGGTTGTTCTGGCCAGCGTATGACTTCTATCTGAGAAAGACTGGCAAGGGGATATGGAAGATATTGACGTTGGGCGGTCTTGGAGTTTGGGCGTTAGTGGATGCAATACTGATAACCATCATGTCCGAAGAAGAGTTTGATCGGAGATACAATAGCTAGACGTCGTATTGTAAACAGACCCTGGCTGGTGGTCAGCTACCACTACATCACCGAGTAACCCCCGTCCACCGTCAGCACCGCCCCGGTTACGTAGTCCGATCCCTTCCCGGCCAGGAACACAACCGCGCCCTGCAACTCCTCGGCCCCGCCCCACCGCCCCGTGGGTATGCGCCGGTTGATCAGGTCGAACCGCTCCGGCTGGTTCGCGGGCACCGCCGCCGTCAGTTCCGTCATAAACCAGCCCGGCAGGATGGCGTTGGACTGGATGTTGTCCTTGGCCCAGGCCACCGCCAGGCTCTTGGACAACTGGACAATGCCGCCCTTGCTGGCCGAGTAGGGCGCGCCGCTTCCCCCGCCGCCGAACAGGGAGAACATCGAACCCACGCTGATGATCTTGCCCCCGCCCTGCGCCTTCATGTGGGGATAGACCGATCTGGACGCCAAGAACGCAGCGCGAAGGTTAACGTCCAGCACGTTGTCCCACTCTTCAACGTCCAGGTCCTGGGGTTCCTTCCGCACCGTCATCCCCGCATTGTTCACCAGGATGTCCACCCGTCCGAACTCCGCCACGGTCTTCTCCACCATCCCGGCAATGTCCGGCTCCCGGTTCACGTCCACCGGCAGTCCCAGGGACTTGACCCCCAACGCCTCAATCTCGGCTTGGGCCTGCGCCGTCTTCTCCATGTTGCGCGCAGCGACGACAATGCTCGCCCCCGCGCCCGCCAGCCCAAGGGCCATGCCCAGCCCGAGGCCGCCGTTGCCCCCGGTAACGATGGCCACCCTGCCATCCAGACCGAACAGTTCCCCGATACTCATTCAAGCCACCTGCCTTGGGATACTCTGACGCTACCTAACCAGCGGCAGCACCCTGTCCCCGAAGAGCCGCATCGACTTCTCCACCTGCTCCAGCGGTATCTGGCCCACGTTGGGGTTCAGCAACAGGTTCCGCAACCCGGTGCCCTCCAGTTCCTTGATTCCCGCCGCCACCGTCTCCGGTGTGCCCGCCAGGAAGGCGTGCTCCACCATCTCCGCGGGAGCCGGAGGCTGGTTTGGGTCACGCGGCGGAACGCCTCCGGGGTTGTACTTGATGCGTGCGTCCAGAAGGTGGGCGCGGAAACGACGCAGCGCGCCCTCGGCCACCTCCCGAGCCTCCTCATCTGACTCAGCAACGTAAAGCCCCCGCTGCCCCCAGGTCTGGTCAACAGCGGCTTCCACCGCCTCCGGGGAAAACCCTGCATCCAGCATCGTTTCCCGGTAGACCTCCAGCCGGTGACGCAGCGTGTCCATCGGGTGGATACCCATCAGGACGGGACGGCCAATGCGGGCCATCTCCAACGTCGATTCTTCCGAGATGCAGGCCCGGACAATGGGCGGGTGCGGCTGCTGGTAGGGTCTTGGCCGCAGGATGGGAAACCTGCTGTTCCAGAACTGCCCTTTATGGTCCACGTCCTCGCCGGTCCAAGCCTTGACCAGCAGCTCCTCGGCCTCGGGCAGCATCTCCCGGCCCTGTTCCAGGGTCAGGCCGAACCCGAAATACTCGTACTCGTTATACGCCGAACCCCGGCCCGTGCCCATGATCAGCCGCCCGTGGCTCAGGTTGTCCAGCAGCGCCGTCTGCGCCGCCAGCCGGACGGGATGGTGCAGGGCCATCTCCACCACCGCGAACCCGATCTTCACCCGCTTGGTGCGCATGGCCACCGCCGCGCCGAACACCACCGGGTCGGCGTAGGCCACCGCCCCGTCGAAGTGGTGCTCCGTCAGCCACACGGCGTCCATCCCCACTTCCTCGGCCAGCTCCACCTCCCGCAAAGTGTTGTCGATGGCCACGTGGTCGCCGTCAGGTTCCCCGCTGATACTGAACACAAAAGAACCGAATCGCACCCTTTACCCCCACTCCAGCGATTGCTGGCTTTCTGTCCGGATTTCTCTCCAATGGACTCTGCCATGCCCGGCGATTATATTAGCAGTCATCGATGGCGTCCACGATGTGGGCTGCATATCATATAATCCCCGCATCTATTTCGTGGAGTTGCAGCCAAATGTCAAAACAAAAATGGACACGAGAGCATGACTTGGCAGTTTTGTACCTTAAGGTTAAGTATGAGGGACAATTGACAAAAGATCATCCAGACATCAAAAAGCTCGATAAAGTGATGATCTGCTCCGTAGACTCCATATTGATGCGCAAACGGAACTTCGATTCCCTGTCGGTACCCGGAACCGCATTGAGAAACGCCGCCAAGTTAACCATACAAATTTGGGCCGAGTACGAAAAAGACCCGGAGCGAGTCCTGACCGAAGCCCGCAGAGCCTACCTGAAATTGGTGGGTGGGTCCTGCAAGTAAACTACGATTTCCGCCGTCCCCACCGCAGACCCCAGATAATTCCCAGCGGAGCGGCCAGCAGGAGCAGGTTGGCCGCCGCTGCGCCCAACGGCATGGGCCCTGTCGGCAGGCCACAAGCCCCGCCTCCGGATTCCGCAACGGGCGTTGGCATGGTCTCAGCCGTGGGTGCAGGCGTTGCCGTTACTACCACCGTGATTATCCGCACGGGTGGTGTGGGGGTGCCTGCTTCCGGTAGGACGACAGCGGTTGCGGACTCCGTGGTTGCCGTAGGTGGAACGGATGTCGCCTGCGGTTCCGGAGTGGGTGTATCTGTGGGCGGAACCGGCGTCGCTGTCGGCTCAGGCGTGGGCTTGGCAGTAGGCATTGGAATTGGCGTAGCGGTAGGTGTGGGAGTTGGTGTCGGCGTGTGAGTAGGCGTAAGTGTTGGGGTGGCCGTGGGTGTCGGCGTCGGTTCGGGCGTGGGAGTCGGCGTAGGCGTTGGTGTAGGTGTGGGAGTAGGGGTTGGCCGGGGTGTAGGCGTCGGTGTGGGTAATGGCCGGCCTTGACTGCCTATCTCGTGCCAAGTGGCAACGCCGTCGCCATTGAAGTCTGCTTTCACCGCTGGGTACTGGCTGGAGGTGCCAAAGTCCCAAACATCGTCAACACCCGTGGCGTCGTCGAAATCCCGGTCGGCATTGTCCAAGTCTATTTTCCAGGCACGGTAGATCCCAGTATAGCCGGTTGGCGACCGTAGCTGGGCCGTGGTCTTCCCCTCAGCGCCTGTAGACTCCCCCTGCCCGACGCCTAACTGCTGGCCGGATGTTCGAATATCCCAGAAACCGGCTATGATGGAGCCCCCGGGATTATTTCCTATCAGACCGCCTGCTATATCGGCTCCCTGCACTCTACCAGTGGAGTAACTGGCAATTACGCTGCCGTTGCCATGATCGGACAATCCGCCAACTTGTCCATTCCCCGAAACATTCCCGGTGGCGTAACTGGCAGTGATTGTGCTGTCGTTATCACCAACCAGCCCGCCAACAGTCTTTCCACCTGACACGTCGCCGGTTGCATAGCTGCCGGTGATTGTGCCGCCGGAGTAATTACCGCCAATCAGCCCGCCGACTTGATATTCCCCTAAAACACTGCCGGTAGCATAGCTGCCGGAGACTGTGCCGCTATTGTCGCCAACTAGTCCGCCGATGTAACCTTCCCCTGACACGCTGACAGTGGCAGTACTGCCGGTGACTGTGCCGCCGTAATTACTGCCGACCAGTCCGCCGACTTGTCCATTCCCCGAAACATTCCCAGTGGCATAGCTGCCTGTGATTGTGCTGTCATTGCCGCGATTCTTGCCGACTAGCCCGCCGACTTCATAATATTCCCCTGAAACATTCCCGGTGGCATAGCTGCCGGTGATTGTGCCGCCGTAATTACTGCCGACCAGTCCGCCGACGGAACTTTCCCCTGAAACGTTACCGGTGACGTGACTGCTGATGATTTCGCCGTCATTGCCACCGACCAGCCCGCCGACATACTCTTCCCCTGAAACGTTGACATTGGATAGACCTGTTCGCATGACAATGCTGGAAGAGTTCGCAACGCCGAAAAGACCCGCGCTGCCGGGGTCGTCGCGGTCAGTGGTGCGGTTGATGTACAGGTTGGCGATGGTGTGCTCGTTGCCGTCGAGGGTGGCTTCAAATGGACTCTCGCCAAAGCCTATGGGTAGCCAGCCAGTGCCTTCCGTCCACTTGGCGTTGACCCTGCCGGAAGCGTAGCTGGTCCGGTCTCGGAAGTCCAAATGCCTGGTTAGTTCGTACCCGGAGCAATAGCCGTGGGGACAGACCCTTTCCGAACCGGAGACGAGGAAAGCGGCGTCGTAGGCGTCCCTGCCGGATGCGCCGTCCGCCAAACCATCGCCGTCCAGGTCGTAGCGGATGGCGTTCAACTGCTCCAGGTACTCAATCTCAATCAGCCCGTCGCCGTCGGCGTCATACTTCTCGTTCCCCGACTGCGAGTTGACGACGCTGTAGGTCGCTGCCACCGTCAGGAACAGGGCGAAGGCAACGAGTAGGGGGATGGCTGTGCGCAGTTTTGCCATGTGGATGAGTCTCTACATCTCGGGGTTAAAGGCTCGCCAGCCGCTCCGCGTCCTCGATGTACATAACGGTCTCTCTGATGCGCCTTTCGGTTTCCGGGTTGCAGACTCCCGCATGGAAACATAGGCCGTGCAGTTGGTGAATCCGGCTGTAATACCGGCCTGCCAGTGGCTTTACGTTGCTGTTCTCTCTGGCCAGGGCGTCCAGGCCATCGGTAGTCGGGGCAGTGAGAGCAGGGTCCTCGCCCGTGCGGGCCAGAACCAGGGCGTCCGTTGCCCGCTTGGTGGCGCACCACGCCTTTTCCGCCGCGTCGCGGACGTCGCCTGCTGCCAGCCGTTCCAGCGCTTCGCTGTGCATCCTTCTGGCATCGTCAAATATCTCCTGCACCCTGCTTGTTGCTGCCGTCCTTACCTCCGGATGCGCGGACTGTGGACCGCCGGGTTGGGGTTCCGCCCGGCCCCGGCGGTTGCTCCGCTGCTTGCCTCACTTCATCCAGTCGGCCACCCGCTCCGCGATCATAATCGTGGTGGCGTTGGTGTTGGCCCGGACGCAGTCGGGAAGCGTGGACACGTCCACCACCCGCAGCCCATCGATGCCCCGGACTCGGCAATACTGGTCCAGCACTGCCATCGGGTCCGAGTCCGGGCCCATCTTGCAGGTGCCCGATATGTGCTGCGTGGTGGTCACGTTGCGCAGCAGCCACTGGTCCAACGCCTCGTCCGATACCAGGTCCTCGGGCCTGGGAGTGATGCACTCCTCAACAATGTCCTTGTATGAGTCGTTCTCCAGGAACCCCAGGCACATGCGGACGCCCTCCCGCAGTCTCTCCCGGTCCCACGGGTCCTCCAGGTAGCGGTAATTCAACACTGGCTGATCGTGGGGGTCGGTGGAGGCGAGCTTCAACTCCCCCGCGCCGACGGCCAACTCCAACACGGCGGTAAAGCGTATCCCCTCGCCCTCCAGGGGGTCGCCGCCCATCGGTGAGGAGAAGGACGATTGCATTATCTGCATGTCGTTGCGGTCCTTGGAACCGGCGGCGGTGTAGCGCAGGGCCAACTGGCTGCGCGGGGCCTCCGGGTCAAGGGGGAAACCTTCCTTCACCTTGACCGGCACCCTTACGTTGGGATGGTCCCGCAGGTTCTGGCCCACTCCCGGCAGGTCCAGCACCACCGGGATGCCCATTTCCCGCAGGTGCCCGGCAGGTCCGACCCCGGAGAGCATCATCAGTTGGGGAGACCCGATGCCGCCCGCGCTGAGAATTACCTGCTCCGCTTCCACGATGAACCTTTCGCCGCCGCTCTCAAGGTCAACGCCGGTGGCGCGGTTGCCTTCGATGACGACCCGGTGGACTGTGACGTTGGCCCGCACCGTGAGGTTCAGGCGGTGGCGCACCGGGTTCAGGTAGGTAAGGGAGGTGCTCATGCGAACGCCGTTGGGGTTGTTCATGGGGATTGGCCCAACTCCCCAGGACTCCGGGTGGTTCATGTCCGGGTCGTGGGGATAGCCCGCCTCCCGCGCCGCTTGGTAGAAGGCCACCTGTGCCGGCAGCCACGTCTCCTGCTTGTGGCGGCGCACCGGGATGGGACCGTCGGAGCCGTGGAAGTCGTCCACGATGTCGGTGTCGGTCTCCGCCTTTCTGAAGAAGGGCAGGGTCTTCACGAAAGACCACTCATCGTTGCCCCAGGACGCCCAGTTGTCGTAGTCCTCGGGGACGCCACGCAGGAACACCTGGCCGTTGACCGCGCTCGACCCGCCTACGACCCTGCCCCGGGGGACGGGCATGGTCTCACCCTGTTCCGCGGTGGGAATGCCCCGGAAGGACCAGTTGTGCGGCGCGTCCACCGCTGAGGCCATCTGGTTGTAGCCGTACTTCAGGTCGTCCGGGTAGGTCTCGAAGTCCGGGTAGTCCGGCCCCGCCTCCAGCAGAAGTACCGACCGGTCCGGGTCCTCCGACAGCCGCGTAGCCAGGACGCAGCCCGCGGACCCGGCTCCGATAATCACCACGTCGTATTTCATGGTTTCTCCCTTCTGGTTCGTTCCAGTTTGAATAGCGTCCGGCCCGCGGCAGTTGCCGGGGCGGAACACATGGGATTGTCATCGCCTACAGGTGCGTGCCGAAGAAGGCCAGAGTCCGTGGCCATGAGGCGTCGGCGGCTGCCTGCTGGTGCCTGGGGCCCGTGTGGTCCATGAAAGCATGGTCCGCCCCGGCATAGGTGTGGAACTCGTGTGGTATCCCCAGCCGTTCCAGCTCCGCGTCGAACTTCTTCATATCGTCCTGGGACGGGTTGGCGTCAATCTCCCCGAAGTGGAAGAGCACCGGGCACTTGATCCCCGAGGTCAACTCAAACGGGGTATTCTCGCCCGCGCCCCATATCACCATGATGTTGCCCCCGTAGTAGGGCACGGCGGCCTTGAAGTGGGGGTTGCTGGCGGCCGCCAGCCAAGTCACCCGCCCGCCCATGCAGAAGCCGGTGACGCCCAGCCGTTCCCCGTCAACCGAGGGGTGGCCCCGCAGAAAGTCCACGGTGGCGTTGATGTCCGCGACAATCTCCGGGTCGCTCAGGTGCTGGATGGGCCGGGAACCGTCCGCCAGCATATCGTCCGTAATCCGGTGGTACAGCTCCGGGGCGCAGGCTGCGTAGCCCGCTCCTGCCAGCCGGTCCGATATGTCCCTGATGAACTGGTCCACGCCGCCCCCGTGCTGGCTCACCACCACCCCGGGGAACGGACCAGCTCCATCGGGCAAGCTCAGGTACGCCCGCATATCCGTGCCGTTTACCTGTAGGGTCTCCCACGACGATGCCATGATCGAGCCTCCTCACGCATAGTCTTGAGCCAATTCCGAATCCACGTGATTATATCAGCGGCAAGTGGTTAATGGGGACGCGCGGGTGACCTGAAGGCAACCCTCATTCAGGGGGGCGAATTGAGAATCATATACGTGTGTACAAAGGGGATTATGCGGTAATGCTCTTTAGGTCGAAACCTTAAAGGGAATTGACGGTCTGGGTATAGACTCCTACCATGCAGGTGTTAAGCGGGGTTGACGCTACTTAAATCCGGGCGGCCCGGCCGGTAATGGGAGACCAATCACCTCGTTGAGTTGAACAATGAATACAGAACGTGTTGCCTGCATCAATACCGAAGGTTACTCAGTCTCTCTTGTGTTGAATGCTGTCTATAATACCGTGTCCGATGATGAGGCTGCGAAGCATAAGCTAATCCGCGTAATAGACGAATCCGGGGAAGACTACCTGTATCCTGCTTCCTATTTTGTTCACGTTGAAGAAACTGCTCAAGCAACAGGTCGAGAGTTTCGCACAAACGCTTGATTGCAGGCCGGGTAAAGCCGATTCTGCTATTTGGGCCGGAGTTTCATGAAACAAGACTCCGGCCCAATTGTTTAATGTCTTTGTAGCGCTGAGCTGGATATGACCTACCCCGACATCATCGGTGATATAGAACGGGTGAAAACTATCGCAATAGGCCTCTCAGTCCGGGACCGCCGTCGCCTGGCCGAGCAATACGGGGAGCACAGAAGGCGCCATTGGCGAAAGATGAAGGGGCTTGCCCACATTAGATTGCCGGATGGCGCTATCATGCGTGCCGAAGTTCACTGGTACGAGGCACATGGTATTGGCAGGCGAGAAATCAAGGTTAAACGTCTTCTGTACCAATTGGATGACGATTAAATGACCAGCCCCTGCACCCCATAGCGCGGTTTCTCAAAGAGCCAAGCCGACACCCGTCCGTTCGGTCTCCCCCGAATTACTGACATCTCCCCCCTTTCCAACCCCGAATACCCTTCCGTAACATAGTCCCTATAGCAGATTGGCCCACGCCATGACCGGGACCAAAATCCTGGAAAGCCACTGAGGCGCCGTGATGTACCATGTCGAAAAAGTGCGCCAAACCCTCCCGCCGCAACCGCGCCAAAGCCCCTGAACGCACCCAAAGGGGTCAAATCTCACCCCCAATCCCCAACGAAAGCCCGACCATGGTCCCGGCCGGGACCGGACCTGAAACGCCTGTCCCCGGCGCTGACCGGAAGACACCCCTCACCTTTCGCCAGCCGTCCCCCTCCGCGCGACCCGCTATGCCTTCTCCTTCGACCCTCAGACCGTCGGTCTCGAAAGCTCAAGACCGGTGTCCAGGCCCTCGAAAAGGCATCCAGCCTGGACCTGCCCAGACTTCCCCGGAAGTAGCCACTCCCGGCAAGCAGTGGCTGGCCCGACGGAATTCGTAAAAGTGGGTGGAAATGAGCGGTTTTGAGCGGGAAGATCAAAACCGCTCAGCCCGCAGCCCGTCGTTGGGGTAGTCTCCCTCCATGTGGCCCACCGCCTTGGGCCGTGTTAGGATACCCGCAACTCAGGCCCCGGCCTGCGTAATCAGTCCTGGTGCGAATGCGTTGGTCGAGCCGGTCTGACCCCAATCCTGCCCCCCAGGAGGGAGAGTTTATGGCATCGGAGAAAATCCGCATCGGTGTAATTGGCGCGAATGTATCCAAGGGGTGGGCGCACCGCTCCCACCTTCCGGCCCTGCTGGCAAGCCCGGAGTTCGAGCTTGCCGGGGTCTGCACCACCCGGCAGGAAAGCGCCGAGGAGTCCAGGGCCCGCTTCGGCGCAAGGCTGGCCTTCCACGACCACCGGGACATGGTGGCCAGCCCCGAGATCGACGCCGTGGCCGTGGTGGTCCGCGTTCCGTCCCATCACACCCCCACGATGGACGCCCTCAACGCCGGAAAGCACGTCTTTACCGAGTGGCCCCTTGGCGCAACCCTGGCCGAGGCCCAGGAAATGGCCGACCTCGGGCGCGCCAAGGGCGTTCAGACCATGGTTGGTCTCCAGGCCCGCGCCGCACCGGCGGTCATGTACATGAAGGAGTTGGTGGACAGCGGCTACGTGGGCGAGGTCATGGCCTGTAACCTGCGCCTCATCCGCGGCGGTGTCCTGTCCCGCACCTCCGACCGCACCTGGCAGCGGGACGATTCCCTGGGAGCGACCACCCTGACCATCGCCTGCGGCCACGCCATCGACGCCCTCCGTTACGTGGTCGGCGATTTCAGTGAGGTCTCCTCCGTGGTGTCCACCCAGGCCCAGCAGTGGTATGAGTCCGACACCGACCAGATGGTTGACGTTACCGCCCCGGACAACATCCTGGTCAGCGGGCGTCTGGCCGGTGGAGGGGTTGGCTCGGTCCACGTGGCCAGCGTGCCCTGGTCCGACAGCGGTTACCGGCTTGAGGTCTGCGGGCGCGAGGGCA
This sequence comes from Dehalococcoidia bacterium, assembly GCA_965204715.1. GTDB lineage: Bacteria > Chloroflexota > Dehalococcoidia > Lucifugimonadales > UBA3495 > CATOSP01. The sequence goes on along the minus strand of OZ242009.1, from coordinate 49,798 downwards.
CCCTGGTCGCCGATTCAGAGGACTCGCCCCAGCTCGGCGACGTGCGCCTCATGGGCGCCAGGACCGGAGACAGTGGATTACAGGAACTGGAAGTCCCGTCCCGCCTGGTATGGGTGCTGGAAGGGATGCCCAGGGGCGCGCCCTACAACGTTGGGCAGATGTACTACCAGTTCGGGCAGGCCATCCGCACCGGCGTCCCCTGCGAACCCAACTTCGATACCGCGGTCGGACTTCACAGGTTCATCGACGCAATCCGTGCGTCCTCAGACCAGAGCAGGTCAGTGGCGGTGCCAGACTAGGAAGCGCAGGGGCCAACCGGGAAACGGGGGTCAGCAGCCCTCGCCCCCGTCTTCTGAGGGACGCCTCCGCCGCCGGACGCGGCTCCGGGGTCTGCGTGGCCTCTCGGGACTCGCAGGCGCATCCTGAGTCTCCGGAGCAGGATTCGGTTCATCAACCGGCGCGGGTTCAGCGGGGGCAGGCGTCTCCGGGAGAACTTCCACCGCGGCCTCAACGTCTGTCACGCCGGTATCCGCAGGCGACGGAGCGGCCGCTGCCGGTGCTGTAGCGAAGTGCCGCAGCACCGGCGCAATCATCTGCTCATAGGTCTGCCGCTTCCCCGTCTTTTGGAAGATCATCCACTGGATGAGTGAACGGATACCCCGTGTCTTTGTATCCCAGGCCACCGTCCACAGCGTGCCGTCTCCCGACGGCTCGAACCAGTCGGACCTGTCAGCCCAGGTGGACTCCGGCGCCCGCATGGCGCAGTGCCGGGGCGGGTCGAAGGTGCAGCGCCACCGGACGTTCTCGTCAGCCTTGTCCAGGAACGTGTAGTCCTGCCCGTCCTGCCCCACCAGCCTGCCGTACTTATCCTCCAGCGTCCTCCTGCTGGGCGGACCGGCTGCCGGGAACCTGGTCACGTGCTCGAACACCTGCTCCGGGCTGGCGGGCACCTGTACCTGGAACCTGATGGAAGGCATGGCCGTGCCTAGAACACCGCCAGCGGATTGATCGGCGACCCGGTGGCGTTGTGGAACCGCAGCGGCGCGGCTACGAACATGAACTCCCAGCGGTTCAGCCGGTTGCACACCTTGGCCAGTTCCTCGCAGTTGGCCGCGTCGATGAGCCACAGACCCATCGCCACGATGCCCACCCGGTGTACCGGCAGCCCCAGCGTCGGATACCCGGCGGGGTCCATGTCCTGGGAGGCGTCCCCGCCCAGGATGGACACGCCCCGCTCGTGCAGCCAGGGTATGGTTTCGGCGTGGAGTCCCGGCCTGCCCGACTCGGGCGGCCCCACCTCCAGCCGCCGCTTGTACCAGCCCAACCTGAGCATCAGGGCGTCGCCTTCCTCGATACGAACTCCCTGTGCGGCCTCGGCTGCCTCCAGGTCTTCTGTGAAGACCGGCTCTCCGGCCTCAAGCCAGTCCTTGCCCTTCAGCTTGGCGATGTCCAGCATCACGCCCCGGGTGACGACTCCGTTCTGGGCTCGGTCTATATGGCCCGCGGTCGCCTTCTGGTCGGCGGTGACCAGTGCGGCATCCTTGCCGTTGTACATCTTGCCGTTCCAGAACTGGTGGCAGAGCGCGTCCAGGTGGGTGATGGTCAGTCCGTGGAAGGAGAACCCGAAGAAGTCCGAAGCTCCCCCGCCCCCGTTGCTGGGCGCAGACTCGCCGGTGCGGACCATGTAGTGCAGCGGCGGGATGGAAGTAACGTCCGGCGCGCCCTCCGGCACGATGAGCCTGGAACAGGTGACGCTGATCCCCTCCCGGACCAGACTGCCCGCCTGGGCAACTTTCCGGGGGGTGATCAGGTTCAGTGTCCCCAGTTCGTCGTCGGGACCCCACCGGCCCCAGTTGCTCAGGGAGGTCATCCACCCCATCACTTCCTCTTCCGTGGGTATCTTGGTGGTGGTCATTGCCGCCTCCTTCTACTGTTGCATGGCAACGGCATCTCAGCCTGGGAAATTGGCTATGGGTATTGGGCGCGGAATAATCCCCTAATACTCATCCTCGTCGTCCATGTCGTCGTCGGTGAATACGTCAGTCTCCCGGCCCTGGAAGACATGGATGACGAATCCTTCGCGCGGGATGCCCACCGCGTCAATTATATCCTCGTCAACGTATGTGATGATGTCCTGGATTTCGTCCTGGGTCAAACTCTCGTCTACGGCGATGGCGGCATGGATCAGGTCGAAGGCAAAATGGATGTCTATCCTGCCCACCTGTCGTTGGCCCTCCTGAATTGTATAGGCCTCGGAATAAGGGGTCCGCACCTCGCGCTCATAGAAAAAGTCCGCCACAGCCGCCCCTCCTGGATATGGATCCTCAGCGCACAAGCCACCCCCCTGCTTCGCCTGGGACCCGCGTTCTCAGTGTCTATCCTCTGATCTGTCCGTCGCCGATAACCACCCATTTATATGAGGTCAACTCCCGGAGCCCCATCGGGCCCCGGGCGTGGAACTTCTGGGTGCTGATGCCTACCTCGGCTCCCAGGCCGAACTGACCGCCGTCGTTGAACCTGGTGCTGGCATTGACGAACACAGCGGAGGCGTCCACCTCGTCCAGGAACCGTTGGGCTGCGGCCTGGTCCTCGGTGATGATGGCCTCTGAGTGGCCCGAACCGTAGGTCTCGATGTGCTCCAGGGCGTCGTCCAGCGAATCAACCACCTTGACGGACGCCAGCAGGGATAGAAACTCGGTCCCCCAGTCCTCCTCGCTGGCCGGGAGGATGCTGCCGGTCTCGGAATCCGTGTCGCCGCCGTTGAACGTCGCAGAGTCTGGCCCCAGTATGCTCAGGGCGCGGCGGTCGCAGTGCAGTTCCACTCCGGCTTCGGTGAGGTCCCTGGCGATGCGGGGCAGGCATTGCGGAGCGATCTCGGAATGGACGATAACCGTGTCCAGGGCGTTGCAGACCGATGGTCGCTGCACCTTGGCGTTGAACACGATGTCCGCGGCCTTTTCCAGGTGCGCGCCTCTGTCGATATAGGTGTGGCAGACACCGATGCCGCCGGTCACCGCGGCCATAGTGGCGTTCCCGGCGACGTAGCGAATCAGGGCATCGCTCCCGCGCGGGATTAGCAGGTCTATATACTCCTTCATCCCCAGGATGGCCTCGACCAGGGAGCGGTCAGGGTTGTCGATGAACTGCACCGCGTCCACCGGGCCGTCGGCTCGCCTTATGGCGTCCCGTACCAGGCTTGACAGCGCCTCGTTGGAGTGGATGCTTTCCTTCCCGCCCCGGAGGATGCAGGCATTGCCTGACTTGAGGCACAGAACGGAGATGTCTATGGTGACGTTGGGCCGGCTCTCGTATATGCTGCCGATTACGCCCAGAGGCACCCTGCGCCGTTCCACCAGCAGCCCGTTGGGCATGGTGCGGGACTCCAAGCGCTCCCCAACCGGGTCCGGGAGCTCCGCGACCCGGCGGACATCGGACGCCAGGGCGTCGAGACGGTCCTTGGTCAGGAGAAGTCTGTCCAGCAGAGCGTCGCTCAGGCCCGCAGCCTTCCCCGCCTCATAGTCCAGGGCGTTGGCTTCCAGGACGGGACCTTGCTCTCCCTCAAGCGCTTCGGCAATGTTGAGCAGTATCCGGTCCTTCTTCTCGGTGGGGAGACGGGCCAGTGACCGGGATGCGGCGCGCGCGGCCCGGCCCTGGTCCATCAGGTCTTCAATCGTTATCGTCATCATCATTCACCGGTTTGAGGTCAAGCAGCTTGAGCACGACTGGAATCAAGGTGTGGTTTCGCGGGTCTACTCCCAAAGCGAAGTTTTCCAGGGTGGTGGCGCCCAACAGAATGTCAGCATCATCGTTGCCGAAGATGCAGTAGGTGGACCTTATCTTACCGTCTATCCGCAATGGGACCAGCGCAATCCCTAACTCTACAGTGGCCCCATTGGCCAACTCAAACTCCTCATGGTCCGTGGGTTCGTGGCCAAGGCTCCTGAGCAGATACCCTTTGACCTGCGTGTATGAAGCAGCCGTGTCCACCACAGCTTTAATGCGTTCAAATCTCTGCCCCGCCGTGTCACCGACTTCAAGGGGGTATTGAAAGACCGTCATGGCGATTGGCTCCTGTGCCGGTCCAACAGGTCTTCAATTGTTGCTGTGTACATACTTGCCTTCATCACCCTCTAGCCGGAAACTCGGCAGCCGCAGCATCATTGGCATGAGGGTCTCCTCCGCGGGGTCGACTTCCAGGTTGAACGTCTGAAGAGTGTTCGAGCCGAGCCGTACCTCGCGGTCTTCTTCGTCGAACAGGCAGGATACTAGCCTTGTCTGTCCACTGATTCGCACCGCTATCTTGCATGTTCCCAGCAATGCCTCGCCGCCATCTTCCAGGATGAAATACCTGCGGCGAGTCGGGGTGTAACCGAGTCTTTCCAACACGGTCGCAGGCACGATCATGTGACCGGGACGGTTGTCCACCCAGGCGTTGAGCTGCTCGAAGCAATTGTTTTTCGGTCCTTTGATTCCGATCTTGACCTGAAATCTGCCCATCTCACACTACCTCACGTATGACTACAATAGCACCAGATTATTTCGGTGGACCACCTCCTGTCCGTAGTGATACCCCAAGGCGCCCTGAATATGGTGGGAATGCAGTCCCCGGATCCGGGCCACGTCCTCGGCGGCGTAGTTGGCGATTCCGCAGGCGATTCTGCGCCCCTCTATGCCCATGATGTAAATGATGTCGCCCCTCTGGAACTGGCCTTTCACCTCATGGACTCCCGCGGGGAGCAGGCTGCGATGGTCCGCTTCCAGAGCAGAGGCTGCTCCCGCGTCAACGAACACCTCACCCGTGTTTGAAGCTGTGGGGAACACGGCGCTGAGCATCCAGCGTTTGCGCGCCTCCAGCTTATCGGCCGAGGGTTGGAACAGGGTGCCGAAGCCCTGACAGCCTTTTCGAGAGGAAATAGCCCGCAACACCGCGTCCTCAGTCAGGCCGTTGCACATAATCATGGCGATGCCGGACTTGGTCACCAACCGCGCGGCATCGATCTTGGTTGGCATCCCTCCGCGCGCCCAGGGATTGAGCCCGCCGCCCGCCAGGGACTCGATATTGGAGTCAACTTCCTCCACCCAGGGGATGAGCCTGGCGTTTGTGTCCAGGTGGGGGTCGGCGGTGTAGAGACCCTCAATGTCGGTCAATATCAGGAGCAGGTCGGCGTCGACCAGGGTTGCCAGCAGGGCAGACAGGCGGTCGTTGTCCCCGAACACCTCACCGATTTCATCCACCGCGACTACATCGTTCTCGTTCAGGACCGGGACCACCCCCAGGTCAAGCAGTCGTCTCAGGGTGTTGCGCACGTTCAGGTAAGATGGGCGGTGGGACAGGTCGGCGGCGGTGAGAAGGGCTTGTGCGGTCTCGATGCCGTGGGAGGCGAACAGTTCCTGGTACACCCCCATCAACCGGCTCTGGCCCACGGCGGCCAAGACCTGCCGGGATACGATGTCATGGCCGTCCTCGTAACGTCCCAAGGCATCTCGTCCGGCGGCAACTGCCCCTGATGTGACCAGCAATACCTCGACTGAGCGGTCGCGGAGACGGGCTATCTGGTCTACCAGTCCGCTTATCACGGGTCGGTGCAGCGTCCGGTGGTCGGGCGGGCGGGTCAGTACGCTGGTGCCTGCCTTGATGACTATTCTCTTGTAGGGTGTTTCCTGACGGCTGGTCATGCTTGGCGACGCTGGTCGGTGCTCCGTGGCGGGTAGTGGCTATTGGCTACTGGCGCGTCTGGAAGGGCGATGTGGCCGATGGTGATTATATCACGGCGATGTTATGACAAGCCCATGATTGCGGCGCGTCAAGGTCGAGTTTCCCTTGTTCGGAGATACTCTCCGGGCATAGAATAATGCTAATGGGGCTGGCATTGTGCGTCAGCCCGTTTAGACGTGTGTCCGTTTGGACGTGTGTAATGAGATTGGCCGCGCCGGACTGTCCGGGCTGCGGTCAAAATTCCAACTGGAAGTGTGGGTCTATGTCACTGAGGGGCGTTCTTGATCTGGTCAACCGGCACCCGATGTTTTCCGGACCGGGAAAGGCGGATGGGTCACCCGAGGAGCCTTTCGAGGCTACGGTCCGTCAGGGAGCCAGGGCAGCGTATATCGCTGCGGTATGGGAGTTCCACCGTGTTCCAACCCTAGTCATTACGCCTCGGCCCGAGGATGCCCGTAGGCTCCACGACCAGATTCTTACCTATCTTGGGGAAGATGGACCGGTCCACCTGCTGCCGGAACCGGAGGTGCTTCCCTTCGAACGGTTGGCCGTGGACGCCAACACCGGCAATCAGCGCCTGGCATCCCTGGCGTCGCTGGCCTGTGCCTACAGGCCCGGGGACCGTGAGGAATACCCTGCGCCCCTGGTAGTGGCGTCGGTGAGTGCGGCGCTGCGAGGCACTCTGCCGATGAAGGTGATGGCAGGGCGGGACACCGGTGATGCGGAAAGCAACACCTGGAGCGTCGGCCAGCGGATCAGACTGGACCAGGTCCTGCCGCGCTGGGTCGAGTTGGGATACCACAGCGAGCCGGTGGTCGAGGTTCCCGGAACGTTCAGCCTTCGCGGCGGCATCCTGGATATTTTCCCCGCCAACTCAGAGTTTCCGTTTCGCATCGAGCTATGGGACGACGAGGTGGAGACCATACGCAGGTTCGACCCCCACACCCAACGTTCCCTGGCTGCCGTGCGGGGTGGTGGGCGGGATTCTGCCGGCGGTCCAACCGGCAGCGTAGACCGGGTGAGCATCATCCCGGCGCGGGAGCAATTGACAGCCTTCGTGGACCGGGAGCGGTTTGACGAGCTGATCGGAAGGATGGACTTCCGCCACTGCGGGCCGGACCTGCGGGAGCGCATCGAGGAGGAACTTGCCGGCCTCCTCTCGGCTCCCAATCAGGAGACCCTGACCTTCTACAGCGGGCTGCTCAATCATGTAAGCCTCCTGGAGTATCTGCCTGAAGACGCCCGCATTGTCCTGGACCTGCCCGGCCAGATCGACACGGAAGCACGGGACCTGGAGGAACGTTTCGACCGCATGAGAGCCGGGAGAGAAGACCGTGGGGAGCTCCCCCGGGGTTTCCCGTCCCCCTTCCTTCCTTGGGATGATTTCTCTTCGGAGTTGGAGCGCCGGCCGCGGCTCCTGGTCCAGGGATGGTTGGGCGAAGGCGAGGACAAGCTTTTCCAGCCCGCGCCGCCCTATTACGGGCGGCTGGAGCAGTTGGGAAGCGACGCCCGGCGGTTCGGCCAGCAGGGCAAGGCCATCATAGCTGTCACGCAACACGCCCGTCGCCTCTCCGAAATCCTCGAGGAACAGGGCATACACGCCACCGTGTCTTCCAGGGTGGACCATTCCCCTGGCCCCGGCGAAGTGCTGATCGTACCCGGTTCACTGCGGGAAGGCTGGTACATGGACGCTGTATCCATCGCCAATGGGGATGGCGGCAGCGAGGACGGGACGGGCCAAGCCCATCCAAATGTGACGCCGCTTATGCTCCTCAGTGACGCCGAGCTTTTCGGAACGGTGAAAGAGCGGCGCTACCGGAGTCCGCGCCGGGCTGAACCGGGTGCGGAGATTACCAGTCTTTCCGATCTCGTGGAGGGCAGCTTCGTGGTCCACATCGACCACGGCGTGGCGCGGTTCGCCGGCACAACCCGGATGGGCGACGACGGAGCGGATGCTGCACAGGGTGGCGGGCGGGATTCCAATGAGAAGGAGTACCTGGTCCTCGAATATGCCGAAAATGACAAGTTGTACGTTCCCACTGAGCATCTCGACCGGGTGACGGCTTACGTTGGCGCACATGACCATCCGCCGAACCTGACAAGGTTGGGTTCAGCCGAGTGGGCGCGAGTGAAGCAACGGGTCAAGGGCGCGGCACGGGAGATGGCGTCGGAACTGCTGCGGGTGCAGGCGGCCAGGGAGTTGGCCGAGGGGCACGAGTTTTCGGCCGACTCGGTGTGGCAGCAGGAGCTGGAGGACTCCTTCCCTTACGAGGAGACCCCGGACCAGGCGGCCGCAATCGGCGATGTCAAGACCGACATGGAGCAGACCAGGCCCATGGACCGGCTGATCTGCGGGGATGTTGGTTATGGCAAGACCGAAATCGCCCTGCGGGCGTCCTTCAAGACTGTTAATGACGGGATGCAGGTTGGGCTGCTGGTGCCGACGACCGTGCTGGCCCAGCAGCACTACGCAACCTTCAGCGAGCGTCTCAGCCCCTACCCAATCAAGGTGGACGTGTTGAGCCGCTTCCGCACCCGGAAGGAACAGCAACAGGTTATCCGGGACCTGAAAGATGGGACCCTCGACATTGTCATCGGCACCCACCGGTTGTTGCAGAAGGACGTCCGGTTCAAGAACCTGGGTCTGGCCGTGGTGGACGAGGAGCAGCGGTTTGGCGTATCCCACAAGGAACAACTGAAGAAGCTGCGCCGGGAGGTGGATGTGCTGACCCTGAGCGCGACCCCTATCCCGCGCACTTTGAACCTGGCCCTGTCCGGCATCCGCGATCTGAGTACCATGGACACCGCGCCCGAAGCGCGGCTGCCGGTCAAGACCTTCGTCAGCGAGTACAGTGAGGAGGTCATCAAGGAGGCCATCCTGCGGGAGATGGAACGTGGGGGGCAGGTGTTCTTCCTGCATAACCGGGTCAGGTCTATTGAACAGAAGGCCGCGGAGTTGGCCGAACTGGTCCCCCAGGCCCGCCTGCTCATTGGCCACGGGCAGATGGCCGAGGCCGACCTGGAGGACGTGATGTACTCCTTCGCCAACGGCGAGGCGGATGTCCTCCTATGCACCACCATCATTGAATCGGGCCTGGACATGCCCAACGTCAACACCCTGATCGTGGACCGGGCCGACCGTTTCGGCCTCGCCCAGCTCTACCAGCTACGGGGGCGCGTCGGCAGGGGCGACCACCGGGCCTATGCCTACATGTTGGTCCCGGGCGACAGGCGCATAACTGACGCTGCCCATCGTCGCCTGGAGGCCATCCTGGAAGCGTCGGAGTTGGGGGCCGGGTTCCGCATCGCCATGCGTGATCTTGAGATACGCGGCGCAGGCAACCTCCTCGGCTCGGCCCAGAGCGGCCACATACGGGAAGTGGGCCTTGACCTTTACGGGCAGTTGCTCAAGGAGGCCGTGGACGAATTGCAGCACGGCGAGGGAGGGAACGACTCCACCGGCAGTGCACTGATGGCCGACCTGCCCCGCGTGGAGCTTCAGATGCCCGCCCGCATCCCGGAGAGCTACATTCCGCACATGGCGTCCCGGCTTTCCATATACCAGCGGGCGGCCCGAATACGGGAACGCCACGAAGCGCCGGAGTTGGCGGAGGAACTCAAAGACCGTTTCGGCCCTCCGCCCGATGAGGTTGAGAACCTGCTTCGGTTGGCCGAACTGAGGGCCCTGGCAGGCCGCCTTGGGGTAGAGTCGATTCTTCAGGGCAGCGATGGGATAACGGTCAACCTGAAGGTAGCGGTTGGCGGGGCCAGACAGCCGCTGCAAAGGGCATTGGGCCCATCGGCCAGTGTGGGCAACCAGCGGATTCACATGCCTACCCGCCGCTTGGGCGACCAGTGGTTCCTGCGGCTGACCAGGGTGTTGGAACGGCTGCAATCGTTCCAGGACCGGGTCAAGGCGTTGGCAGGATAGGGGAGGCGCGTGAGAGACCTGTCCCCTAGCCGCTATATTCTCCCCCTCTTCCAGGGAGAGGGCAGTGTCTCATTTTGGAAGAGGAATGCGTATATAACGCTGCCCAGATGGGGTTGGCGGAGGCAGAGCAAGGCCGCATAGGAGTCGCAAGATACCATTGGACAAGACCGCATACGGATTTATGGGAGGAGCGATTATGGTAGCAACTGACCGGGTGGCGGAGCTATTCGCAGACGCCAAGGTTGTCTATGCCGAGGCGTTGGTGCGGCTGGAGCAAGGCGACATCCGGGACGCGGCGGAAAAGGCGTGGTGCGCCACCAAGCGGGCCACCGACGCCCTCATTCTGGCGTGGACGGGCGAGGAACCCCCCACGACGGCGCAGACCTCAGACAGGCTCGATTCTCTAGTCCGTCAGGACCGGAGAGTTCATGCCTTGGTGGGCCGTTACTACAGCCGGATCAGCCAGCTTCATGGCCGTTGCTTCTACGATGGCGTCTGCAACGACCAGACGGAAAGGCGCATCCGGGAGACGGTCGGCTATATCCAGGACGCCGAAACCCTGGCCCACTCCATCAGCTAAAGGATGGAGGGATAGTGTCCGACGATCCAGGCGAGTTGCTGTTCTTCTCCCTCGTCTTCATCTTCTTCCTCGGACCCGTCGTCGTGACGGGGACCATCTCCGGCTGGGGCCGCGGGGCGTCGTGCAAGTCTGTAAGGATGGTCTACTGGCTGAAATGGACAGTCTGAACGACAACACGGGAGGCTGATTTGGCAATCGAAAAGCACATCAAGGTTCTGCGCAAGGGCGTCGAGGCGTGGGACTGTTGGAGAGACAGCACACCTACTACGGCAGAATGCCATTGTCGAGAGGATCCTAATGCAAGGCTGGGGACATTTCAGTTCCCGTAGACCTCTGTGTCCGGCTGGAAAACGGCCCACGAAAACCATAGTTGGCTGCCGCTGTGGGGAATGGCCGAAAGCTGCTTGCCCTCAAGCGGCCCCGACGTTGCCCGGCCGAGAAGGTCCCAAGTGCTGCCGGTCTGCGCATCGGTTATCTGCGGCCCGTCCCCGGCAGCGTCTGCTGCGCGGCGTGGCGGGCGGGATTCACCGGGTGGCGGGCGGGATTCAAATGTGAGCTTCCGCCCCTCCAGGTTGGGGTCGAAGACCCCGGTCGCGCCAACGTCCCGGCTATTGGGTATGTAGCTGGCGTCGATGGCCGAAGCCGTCCCTTCCTTGAAGAACACCACCAGGTCCTGGCCGCTGAGGGTATATGGGACCACCTTCTCCTCTCTCAGCACTGCAAAGGGGACCGCAATGGACTCATTCCCGATGGTTACACCCACCACCCGCTCCATCAGGCCGAGCCGACGGTCGGCCGGGCCGTCAAACAGGAAAGGGTCTCGCTGGTCGTAGCCGGAGTAAGGGTTGCTCCCGTAGGGCCGGGAGTAGCCGGTATCACGGGACAGTACCTTGCCTGCGGGAAAGGAAGCCTTGAATTCACCCCACGAAACGATGCCAAGGTAGAGTTGCTCCAGCTTTTGTCCGGTCAGGTCTCCGACGATTGCCTGGCCGCCCATCTCCTGCCACCATGAGTGGGTCTGGCGGTCGTACATGATCAGGTTGCTGTGGCGGAGATTGCCGGAAGTCCCGAAGTCGAGCACCTGACCGTCCACCGTGCGCCTGTACACGAAGGCGCTATTGCAGAGCGGTCAATAGGTGATGACAACGGGTTCCCCTCCCACCGTGTCGTTGACCACCTCATGCCACATCATAATCTGCATCGGGTAGGCGCGGGCGTCTCCGTTGAGATTGACCACCTGTACCGGCTCGCGGTCATCCAGCCATTCGTCCGACTCGGCCACCGTCTCGAATTTCGGGGCATCTATGGCGGGAATGCCGTCCTTGCCCGGCCCGCCGCTGAAAAGGTCGCCGTAATCTATAGAGCGCAGTGTAAAGTTGGTCTTCCAGCCCGTCGTCAGAATTCCGGCCTTGCGCAGTTCCCGCCTGGCCTGTTCCTCGCTGATGGGCACGATGCCATCCCCTCCTCGAGAAGGTGTGGGGATTCGCCGTTCCGATTCGACCGCCGTGGGTGTGGATGCCGTCATGTCCGGCTTGTCCGTTGCCTGGGGAGCATTGGCGGGAGAACGCCTGGCCTCTCCTGAACGGCTTGGGACTTGGGTCGATGTGGGCGCGGGGGATTCAGTGTTGCTGAGAGGAGTCTGCTCTTGAGGCGCGGTTACTTCATTCATGGCAGTCGTCCGTGGAGCGGTCTCAACATCACGTGTTGGGGCAGGCTCCGGAGGCGCGGCCCCGCCGCAGGCTGCCATGAGGAGCAGGGCGCCAAGGAGTATAACGGTACGTGCAATGTGGGTCATGGTCCGTCCAGAATAGACATTCGTTGCCGGATTTACGTTTGGGATGGACTATATGGACTTGTCGTGCGTTATAATGATAGATGCTTGCTCCCCCGCACGCGCGGGAATGGACTCAATCGGGGTGTGGCCCAGCGGCAGGGCGCCACGTTCGGGACGTGGAGGTCGGTGGTTCGAATCCACTCACCCCGACCAGTAATTCTCCTCAGCCGCAGCCTACGGACGTCCTTTCTTCAACCGAACGTCAGCCGTCACAGGATGACGCCCGCTTCCTGCAAGCGTCCTATGTCGTCCCAGGTGTACCCCAGGGTATCTATCAAGACCTCTTCCGTGTGCTCGCCGTGGGCCGGAGCCATCTTCCTCGTGGAGATTGGGGTCTTGTTATAGGCCACCGGAGTCTGGACCCATTTGGACGGACCGATCAGCGGGTGGTCGAAGTCGATGATGTAGTCGTTGGCGGTCACCTGCGGGTCGTTGGGCAGGTCGAAAACGTCCTGCACCCGTTCCCAGATGGTACTGTCCGAGTCCTCCAGCACCTCCGCCCACTCGTCCAGCGTCTTCGTGATGAATATCGAGTCCAGAATCGAGACCAGTTCCTCCCGGTTCTCCGTCCTGGCGCCCATGCTGTTGAACCGCGGGTCGTCCACCAGGTCCGCCCGGTCTATGGCGCTGCATACGAAGGGCCAGAAACGGTCCCCCTGGTTCATTGAGAAGGCAAGCCACCGCCCGTCCCGGCACTGGTAGTAGTTCCAGAGCGGGTTCCGCGCCATCCTGCGGTCCGGGCGCGGCGTCACGGCGTTATTGAGCAACGCCATGCCGTACCTCAGACCGCCGAGCCACATCATGCTGCCCAGGTGGGATGCGTCAACCTTCTGGCCGATGCCCAACCTCTCCCTGGCCACCAAAGCGCCCAGTATGCCGTAGGAAAGCATGATGCCCCCCATCTGGTCTGCGACGCCCCCGGCGCTGTAGGGGTTTCCATCGTCGGGGCCGGCCCAGAACAGGGCCCCGGAACGCGCTTCCCCGGTCAACGCGAAGGCGGGCTTGGCGGAGTCAGGGCCTTTCGCGCCGTACCCGGTGGCGGAGCCGTACACGATCATCGGGTTGCGCTTCGACACCTCCTCATACCCCAGTCCCATCCGCTCGGCGACGCCATTGCGGAAGTTCTCCACCAGGACGTCGGACCTGGCCGCCAGGTCGTACATCACCTCGACGCCCTTGGGGTTCTTCAGGTCCAGGGCGATGCTCTTCTTCTGGCGGTTGTTGCACTCGAAATAGGCGGTTGTGCCATCCGGGAACAGGGACGGAATCCCTGAAACACGGGTGAATTGCCGTCCGTGGTCGCCGTCCAGCGACTCGACCTTGATGACCTCCGCCCCCAGGTCGGCCAGCATCAGGGTGGAGACGGGGCCGAACTGCCACATCGTCCAGTCAATGACCCGGATGCCGTCCAGGGGTCCCGACTTGCCGGGGCCGTTGGTGGTTTCAGGCATGGTGGTTTCAGGCAGAATGTTTGTGGCGTTGGTTGGGGTCAATCGGGCGCCGCACTGGTCGCAGAATTTGGCGTCGGGGCGGCTTTCTCGATGGCAATAGTTACAGTGCATAGAGTATTACCTTCCTGAAAGAATCTGGGGGATGCAGCAAGAAAGACTGCTGTGCGGGGTGGTGGGCGGGATACAGGTGTAGCGGAGGCGCTATTGGCCGAACATGTCCCCGGGCCGCAGGCCCACGGCGGCGGCCCACTCGGGGGCCATGACCTTGCCCGAATCCGGGGGCTGGACGCGCCCCACCTTCAACACGCCGTCGGACGCGGCCACGGAGAACCCGTCGTCCGACACTTCCGTAACCTCGCCGGGCGCTCTGCCGCCGGGGGGCGGGGCGGGTGGGTCCAGACGCTCCGTGATCATGGAACCCCGGAACAGCAGGATGCGCTCTCCGTTATAGGTGGCGGCAGCACCCGGGCTGGGGTCGCTGCCCCTCACCTGGTTGTAGATGCTGGTGATTGAATCGTTCCAGTCGATTATCACATCGTCCGACCGGCACCAACCCTCGTAGGTGGCCAGGGATTCGTCCTGGACCAATTTGGGTGCAGTGCCGCCGGCAACCATGCGCACCGCCTCGGCCATCGCGTCCACGCCCATCGGGAACAGCTTGTCGAAGTAGAGAGACCCCAGGGTATCGCCGGGCGTGATCTCGACGGTCTTTTGCAGCAGCACCGGTCCGGTGTCCAGACCCTCGTCGGGCCAGAAAATCGTCAGCCCGGTCTCGGTCTCGCCCTGGATTATGGGCCAGTTCATGGAGCTTGGCCCGCGGTGCCTGGGCAGCAGGGACGGGTGGTACTGGATGGTCCCCCTGGTGGGGGCCTCCAGGATGGCCTCCGGCACGATGTCGGTTACAAACGCCATCACGCCGAGGTCCGCGTTCAGGCCCCTGAATGCCTCGATGGCCTCTTGAGAGCGCATCCGGCGGAACTGGAACACGGGGATACCCCGCTCCTCGGCGGCGGCTTTCAGGGGATCGGGGCGGCCGCCCTCCCGCCCTGGCGGAACGAAAGCGCCGACGATGTTCTCCCCCTGCCCGGCCAGGGTCTCCAGCACCTTGCCGCCGAAGGCTTCCTGGCCTATCAATACGATGCGCATCTCACCGGACATAATCAATCTCTTCCATCAAACCGTCATTCCCGAACCGTCATTCCCGCGAAAGCGGGAATCCAACTCAGTACTGGCGTTGCTGCCTCGACCGGCCTCCCATGTTGCCGTAGGAGGCGTTGGGGTCGGTTACCACGTCAATGAGGGCCGCCTTGCCCGAGGCGAAGGCGCGTTCCATTGCGGGCCGCAGTTGCTCCGGGTCGGTCACCCGCTCGGAGTGGCCGCCCATGCCCTCCATGATCTTGGCATAATCGGTTTCCTGCGATAGGAAGGTGCCCAGGCCCCGTCCGCCGCGCCGCAGGACTCCCTGGGTGGTCTGGTTCCACGCCCCGTTGTTGCCGACGATGGAGACGATGGGCAGGTTGAAGCGGACATAAGTCTCTATGTCGAAGCCTGTCAGACCAAACGCCCCGTCGCCGTAGATGATGCAGACCTGCTTGCCGGGCCGCGCCAACTGGGCCGCGGCGGCGAAACCGCTGCCCGCTCCCAGGCAGCCGAAGCTCCCGGGGTCAAGCCAGTGGCCGGGGCGGTTGATGCCCAGCACCCGGGCCGCGAAGGTCACGAAGTCGCCCCCGTCCCCGATGACCGTGGCGTCATAGTCCAGGACGTCCCGCAGCTCTTTCATCACGCGCATGGGATGTATCGGGGTATCCGTGCTGTTCAGCATGGGCTCGTCCGCGGCCTTGAGCGCCGCGTCCTCGGTCATTACCTCTTCCACCCATGCCCTGCCGGGTGACCGGTAGCCGGTGTCCCGCAGGTGGTCCATAAGCTGGCGCAGAATGGCCTTGGTGTCACCGGCCAGGCCGACCTCCACGTCCCGGTTCTTGCCGATTTCCGCCGGGTCCATCATTATCTCGATGAGCCTGGGGTTCTGGGGGAACATGTTCTCCGCGCCGTAGCCGAGCCGGAAGTCGATGGGCGTGCCGATGAGCAGCACCGTGTCGGACTTGACCAGTCCGTAGCGGCGGCCCAGGCTGCCCAGGTTGGGGTGGTCGGAAGGGATGCTGCCCCGGCCCATTGCGTTGAGGAAGACCGGGGAATCGATCATCTCGACGAACTCCCGCAGCTCCTCCGCGGCGTCGCACCACCAGACGTCGGACCCCGCCAGGATCATGGGCCGCTCGGTATTCCTGAGAACGTCGGTAGCCCTGGCTATGTATTCCGGGTCGCCGTATGCCCTGGCCTCCGTCCGGTACCGCTGCGGGTAGCGGACCTGTTCTTCTTCGGCCTTGCCGTTCACCACGTCGATGGGAATCTCCAGGTAGGCGGGTCCGGGGATGCCGGTGGTGGACTCCCGGAACGCCTCGGCCACGTACTCCGGAATGCGCTCAACCCGCTTGACCTGCTCGGCGAACTTGGTGATGGGCTTCATGAAGGTGACGCTGTCGAAGTCCTGGAGGCCGCCCTTCAGATGCTCCCCGATGGCCGCGTTGCCGCCAATCAGGATCATCGGGCTGGGGGCCTGGTAGGCGTTGGCCACCCCGGTAATGGCGTCGGTGACGCCGGGTCCGGCGGTGACGATGGCCACTCCCGGCTTGCCGGTAACCTTGGCCCATCCCTCGGCGGCGTGGGCCGCCGCCTGCTCGTGGCGGAAATCTATGATCTCAATGCCTTCGTCGGCGCACCCCTCGTAGAGGTTGTAGATGTGGCCGCCGTTGAGGGTGAAGACGTACTGGACGCCCTCCTGCCTGAGGGCCTTTGCGAACAAACGGCCTCCGTCAATCTCTGCCATTAAGCCTCCTGTATCGGCCCGGCTGCACCGGGAGCCGGTTGAGTGAAGTGTTCAAGAAGTATCGGAGCAAGGGCGTCCCGCCTGCTGGGTTCCGGCCACAGCCCTAATCTGCCTGGAGCACTATGGCCAGAAGGACGCCAATGATGGACACAACGGTGATGCCCCCAAGTCCGACCATAACCAGCGATAAGGTCTGAAACTTGTAATCAATCTCGCTTCGCAGACTGTCAATCCGGCCCTGCAAGCTGGATTTCATGTCCTGCGTGTCGGCCCGCAAGCGAGTTTCCATGTCTCGTATGTCGGACCGCATCTTGGTCTGCATTTCCAGCATATCGGCCCGCATCTTGCGCATATCCTGGCGCATGACTTCCATGTCAGCAAATGCCCTTTCCATCATGCCTTCCAGCCGGTCAATCCGGGACTCCTGAGTCATACCGTCACCTCATGCCCAAACTGTGCGGGTTGGGCGACCCAATACGCTTTTATTATACATGCCGCCCGGAAATGGACAAGTTCCACTGTCCCGGTTGCCGTATCCGGCGCTCCGGCGGCGGCTGCGCGGGCTGGCGGGCGGGTTCCTGAAGTCAGGCGGGCGGGCACGGGAGCCGCTTTCGATGTTCCCGTGAGCGCCGTAGTCCGTGGTTATTTCGGCTAATCCCGTAAAACCACTTCAGGGGAGGAATGCTGGCGGTCCGGCCATCGGGCACAGCATCACTGGGTCCGGTCCGCCGCCTCCGAGTCCGCCACTGCGTCTGCCCGCTGGCCGTCGCCGTCAATTCCCATGGGCGCCCCCGGCGCTCAACCGGGGCCGCTCTCTTAGCCAAACAGATAGAGGTTTATGAGCCTGATCACCTCGGCCTTGCTGGGGGCGTCAGGTCCCGTCCCGAAGAGGTAGTCGTTTATGGCCTTTATGACCTCGCTCTTCTCAATCCTCCCGTTGCCGTTGGCGTCGTACCGGGCAATCAGCGGGTCTCCGGAGGAGGACACCGTCACCGTGGCAGCGCCGCCGACCGCATGGTCGTTCCGGTCGAAATCCCTCAGCGTACCGGAGAAAGTGTAGGGACCCTCCACGCTGGGCGCGGTAACGGTGTAGGTGAAGGAAGTCTCCCCTTGCAGGGTGAACCTGACCACCTGGCTGTTGCCATTGACCGGGTGGATAACCGAGCCGTGAGTGCTGGATACGTAGGTGAACCCGGCGGGCAGCGTCTCCGTGACTCCTCCGGCGGTCCCATAGTTGGCGGCGGCGATGGTCACCGTCACCCGCCCGCCCGGCGCCACCGAGGCTGGAGAGAAGGAGCGGGTGGCGGTTGCGTTCCCTGACGGGGTCGGTCCCGTGGATGCCATTGTCGTCGCGGACCAGGGGCCATCCCCGGCTGAGTTGACGGCCCGCACCTGAACGTCGTACTGGACGCCGCTGGTCAGCCCGGTCAGGACGTGCTGGAGGGGGCCGGAGCCGGTCCAGACGTTCTCCAGCACGGTCCAGTTGGCGTCCACCGTCTCGTCGGCATCGGTGCGGATGTAGCGCAGGTCATAGGCGGTGACGGCCGACGTGCCGGTATCGATGGGAGCGGCCCAGGTTACGGTCAGCGAGTCGGCTCTGCCCGTGACCGGAGTGGCGATGACGGGAGGTGGAGGTCCCGGCCGGTCCTGTACGTGCCCATAGACCTTGATGTTCCATGACCGCAGGGTCCCGCCATAAATCGGGAAATGGTCGGTGAGCCGCAGCGTCCACACCCCGTTGGGGTCCTCTCCCAGGTGCCGGGCCGAGCCGAAACGGAATGGCTCGTTCAACCGCACAAAATAAGGGCCATCGAAGGTGCTGCCATCAGGACGCCTGTAGGTAGCAGTGTAGTAACGGGTATCGAACGGAACGGTCAGTTTGGAGACCGCGCCGGAGGGGGACACCAACTCGATGTCCATGTCCCGGAAAGAGGTGTGCTCGAAATTGGTGTTGATTTCGACGAATTCGGTGAACCGTATATCCGTGTTCAGGGTAAGCGTCGTGGTGACTGTCTGAGGAACGCCACTGTACGGAGCATCGGGGACCGTGACTGCTGACCTGTTGGCTGCGCTGTCGTTCATCAAGGGCGGGACGTTGGTCCATCCCTTGGCCAGGTCCACAGCGGCCTTGGCATCGACCATCCCGAACCCGTATTCGTGGTTGAAATGGTAGCGGTCCGCGGCTGATGCGGCCCCGTACTTGGGTGCGCTGTCCGCCCAGCCTGAATTTGAGGCGTCGTTCTTCCGCGCCGAGGCGGCCAGAATCAGCTTCAGGTCCCTCCAAGTCAGGTCCGGGTTGGCCTGGCGCAGCAACGCGACCACGCCGGAAACCGCCGGCGTGGCCGCCGACGTCCCGTCGAAATCGTCCCTGTAGCGGTCGGAATTTTCGGTGGTTACGATCCCCCTGTGGTCCCTGTATTCTTGCTCTCCACCGTCTTTCGATGGGGCGCAGACCCACAGGTTTGCGCCTTTCTCCGAGTAAACGCTCCGGGTATCTCCGTCGTTCACCGCGCAAACGGCGGTCACGGCGTAGTAGTTGGCTAGTTCGTCGAGATTCGAGTCGTCTCCACCACGTACATCAAGGTAATAGCCTCCCACCGGATTCCCATCCTGGTCCAGGCGGTGGCCTCTGCCACCGTTCCCGCCAGCCCAGGCATAGAAGACCCCATTGCCGTCGTAGCCTTCCCGAATCCCGGAGTCGACGGCTCGCTTCCAGAACTCGCCCGCGCGGCCCAGCGAGGGGCCGTCGGGAGGGCCCCAACTGTTGTTGGACACCGCGGTTACAACCCGGTTGCGGCGCATGGCATCCGCTCGTCGGTTGTCATCCGGCGGTAGAGCAATTAAGTTGTACCCGTAGATAGTGGCTCTTGGGGCCACGCCACGCCCGCCGACACCGTTATCCCGGGCCGCGATGACGCCGGCTACGTTGGTGCCGTGGTGTTCGTAGCGGTGATATATATCAGTTCTATCAAGGATGCTGGTATGGTAGTTGTGATTAAGGGTCCTGTTAACGTTGGCGGCCAGGTCTTCATGGGTGTAGTACATCCCGTCGTCAACCACGGCGACGTTGATCCCTTCTCCCGTAATGCCTTCCGCCCAGACGGCCTCGACGTTGATGTCCTCCCCGCCCTGCTCCTGATTCTGCAAGTGCCACTGGCAGCCGTACAGGGGATCGTTAATCTGCGGGTTTTTCAACGTAGCTGTCGCAGCTTGGCAGTCGGCGATGAACTGGGTGTAATCGGTATCTTCATAGGCGTGGATGGTGTAGGGCACGGGGTAAGTGGCATCGCTGGCGGGAGCGGTCACTCTAACGTAGTAGGCGCCAGGGCTGAAATCGTCCTCAATGCTGACGCCATAACGTACACTAAGGATGTTTACGGAGATTTCGGAGCCCTGGCTGTCGAGCATGGTCACGTCCAGAGGTTCGATAGGCATTCTCTGGCCAGACGTGTCGTACCTCAAGAACGGATTGTTGGCGTGGATGACCAAATTCACGGACTCGGCAAGGTCCAGTCTGAAGTAGTCTGCATCTCCTGTTCGGTCAACAGTGCCCGGCGTCGGGGAATCGAGACTCAATGTGGTCGCTGTGCCAGTGGTGTTGCCTGGGCCCGTTACAGCTTCCGCGTGCAGCGTGTAATCGCCGGTGGCGTAATCCCCGTCCGCCGTCAGCCAGCTTCGGACAGAGATGTAGTAGATACCACTCGGGAGATTCCTCCGTAGGCTAAAATTGGTTTCTCTCCCCGCCATATGGCTGTCGCCATTGAAAGCGAGCCGGTTTCCGCTACTGTCATACAGCCAGCCCCGCGTATTGAGGTTGCCGGTGGTGTATATCCAGACGTCAGTGGCCCCGGACGTGCCGGACAGGTCGAGCTTGAAGACGTCCCGGTCGTTTCCGGGTTCGATGCGCCCGGCTATGGATGAATCCAGCGGCAAGGCCGTAGCTGTTGGGAATGAGCCTCCGTGGTCGTCTCTCCTGGTGTGGAGGGTGTAGGCCCCGGTCGTCGTGCCGTCGGCGCTGAAGACCCCGACGTAGTAGACACTCGGACTAAGAGTCGCAGGGATATTAAAATTCGTATCAACAATCCGATCACCGATAATTATATCGTCTTCTAATAATCCAATCCGGTCGCCGTTGCTGTCATACAACCCGCCCAAAGTATCGAGGTCGCCGGTGGTGTATATAGAAACGTGGGTATTACCCGATGCGCCGGACAGGTCCAGCCTGAAGACGTCCCGGTCGTCTCCGGGGTCTATGCGCCCGGCTATGGAGGAGTCCAGCGGTAGATTCGTCGCGTTGTTCAAAAAGTTGCCGTGATCGTCGGTCGTTTGCGCCGTGACGCTGTTGGCGCCGGAGATGAAGCAGAAAAACAAGGAGGCCGCCAGTAGAAGTATCCTCCTCACCGGCGGACGCCCGAAAAAATGCTGCGCTGGCTTGAGACGCATATTGGGTCCTCCTCCACGGCTGTCGCGGGACATCCGGCGCGACAGCCGTCTCGCATTGGGAGCAGCCCTTCTACCTCGACTCCATCTCCCTCGTCCAGTTGGGACTTGAAAGTATCACGCCGTCCTGTCCGGCCAGGGTGTTGGCCAGTTCCAGGGAAGGAAAGCCGGGTTCCGTTTCCACGAAGAAGCCGTTGTCAATGTAGTCCAGTTCCGACGTCCGGTCCATCGATATGCCGTTCTGCGAGAAGAACTTCTCAACAGCGGCCTGGTCCCACTCGGGGTCGAGGGCAAGCAGGACGCCTCCGGGCAGCGTCATCAACCCGCCGCCGGACTCGGAGCGGAACACTGGCTGGCCGTCGGCGGCGGTTTCTGGCTGGCTCCGGATGCTACTGCTCGTCCCTTCCCTATTGACTGTGCCATCCTCGCTCGCGGCAACAGTATCCTGGGCCTGGGCCGGCGGAGCGGTCTGCAATACGACTCTCCGGGTCTTGTCGCCGTCCTGCCAGGTGTAGACTGTTCCCTGGCTGGCCCCTTCCATCTCGGACTTGGCCCCTTCCGGGGGGAGTCCCACCTGTGGCTCAGGAGCGGCCTTGGGGTCCGGCTCGGGCATAACCACGAGTTCAGGTCCCGGCGTTGCCGCGGGGTCCGGCTCGGGTATGACCGCGAGTTCATGCGCCGGGGTAGCCACGGGGCTAGTTTCCAGCACAGACACGGGACCTGTTTCTGCCGCAGCCTTGGGGCCGGGGCCCGGCATAACCGCGAGCTCATTCTTCGGCGCAACCGTGGGGCCAGTTTCCAGCACAGTCACGGGGCCAGTCTCCGGCATAGCTGTGAGGCCAGTTTCCGCCGGAGCGCCGGGGGGCGGGACCGCAGCTTCCGAGGCCATCGGCGCAGCGGCGGGCGGGGCCTGGTCCCTGGCCAGAATCAGCCCCGCAGTTATCCCGCCCGCCAGGACCAGGGCCGAGACGATTCCAATTGCAACAACAAGCTTTGTAATTCTCATAACGTCACCTCTCAACTAAGGATACTGCAAATCGAGCGCCGGTGCAGTGTTTGCCGCCCAGGATTCCGGGGCTGTGCAGCGGCTCTCCCTAATCAAGACGTTTCTTTTCCCTTAAAAGTTCCCTGGCCCAATGTCCTGTTACACTCGACATCCCCGCTTTCGCAAGGAGAAACGGCCGGTGGTTACCACACGCTCTCTAAAGCACACGGGCATGATTCACAGTATCATTTCAGCTAATCAATGGTTCCAAAACGCCCGTAAAGGACTCTGCATCCTGCACGGTGTGGACCCCATAGCCCAGGCATGACTCCGTCGCAGAGGGTCCGTCCCCAGTGCAGCGAGACCACGCCCATCACCGCCTTATTGTATAATCGGGGACATTCAACAGCAGCAATCCGAGTTCCGGCCCATGATTCAATATGATACCCATGACCGCCATGATTCCCCGCCCCGCCCCCCAATCATGGCAATCCCCTAATCACACGGATCACAGTTCAGACATCGCAGTTCAGACAGAGGAGGTCCAATTTGGCAGAGGTAGAAGGCAGCGCCCTGGTAGCCCAGTCAATCCAGAGGGAGGGCATCGAGACCCTCTTCGGGCTGGCGGGAGGCCCCATACAGGACATAATGGGCTTCGCCCCCCACTT
Source organism: Dehalococcoidia bacterium (assembly GCA_965204715.1). Taxonomy (GTDB): domain Bacteria; phylum Chloroflexota; class Dehalococcoidia; order Lucifugimonadales; family UBA3495; genus CATOSP01. The sequence continues at coordinate 27,306 of OZ242009.1, read as the reverse complement.
CGGAGTCCGCCCCATCGGGGTGCGCCACGAGCAGGCGGCGACCTTCGCCGCCGCGGCCTATGGCTACGTCCGCAACCAGGTCGGCGTGGCGGTCCTGGCCGCGGGTCCGGCGGTCAGCAACGGCGTGACCGGCGCACACGTTGCATACGACAACTGCTTCCCCCTGGTGATTCTCGGAGGGTCCGGCCCCCAGCGGGGGCGCTACACCGGCACCTTCCAGGAGACGGAAAACGTCCCCATGTTCAAGGGCATCACCAAGATGGCGGTGCAGGTGGAGAGCACGGCCCGCATCCCCGAATACATGGCGATGGCCTTCCGCAAGGCGCGGACGGGGCGGCCCGGTCCCGTCTACCTCGACCTGCCCTCGGACGTTATTCAGAACGGAGTTGACGAGGAAAGCGTCCGCTGGCCCTCCAACTACTATACCGACGCTCCGCCTGTCGGCAACCCGGACCAGGTGAAGCGCGCCGCAGACCTGCTCCTGAACGCCGAGCGTCCCATGATGATTGTGGGCAAGGGAGTCCGCTGGTCGGAACCCACGGCCGAGTTGCGGGAGTTGATTGAGTCCCTTGGGATGCCGTACATCACGTCGCCGATGGGACGCGGGTTCATCCCTGATGACCATCCATTGAACCTGGGGGCTGCCCGCAGTGCGATCATGGGCAACGCCGACGTTGTGCTCGTGGTCGGTTCCCGGTTGAACTGGATGTTCGAGTTCGGCCGGCGCTTCCCGCCCGATGCCAGGATCATTCACATCGACATCGAGGCCGAGGAAATCGGCTTCAACCGCGCCGTGGACGTGGGCATAGTCGGCGACGCCAGGGCCGTGCTGGGACAGATACTGGCCGAGGTGGAGGGCAGGACAGCGGGAATGCGGGAAAGGGCCGAGGAAGGCCCCTGGCTGACCTCCCTGCGCAACCAGGTCGAGGGCAACGCTGGCAGGATTGCCGACCGTCTCAACTCCGACGCCAAGCCGATCCTGACCCACCGGCTGTTGCACGAGGTGAGCCAGGTGTTCCCCAGGGAGACGATCTACTCGGTGGACGGCCAGACGACCCTGGCCACGGGCAGGCAGGTGTTGCAGAGCTATACCCCGGCCAGCCGTTTGAACTCCGGCTCCAACGGCTGCATGGGCGTCGGCGTCCCCTTCGCCATCGGCGCAAAGCTGGCCCGCCCCGACGTTCCGGTGGTCAGCGTCAACGGTGACTGCGCCTTCGGGTTCAACGCGATGGAGATGGAGACCGCGGTCCGGTGCCAGTTGCCCATCGTCTTCATCATCAACAACAACTCCGGCATCGTCGGCGGCAGCCTGGAGGCCCACATGGGTCTTCCCGAAGGTTATGAGGAAAGGGTCGCCACCTACACCCCCGACATCCGGTACGACCGTATCCTGGAGGCATTCGGCGGGCATACCGAAAATGTCACCGAACCATCGGAAATCAACGCCGCCCTCCAGAGGGCTTTCCAGGCTACCCAGGAGGGCCGGGTGGCCTGCGTTAACGTAATATCGGACCACATGGAAGTCATGCCCCGCAGCGGCAGCAGGGGCGGCTCCCTGATGGGCTACGACCGGTAGTGTCCGGCTCCATTCATAACACGGCAGAGAATGACACATGCAGAGCGCCGAGTCCTTGTCCGGGAAACATACCCGCCTGGCCCGCCGGTTCTTGGACGACGCCCGGCGCGAGATAGCCGGAGGCGACACAGCCCAGGGAGGAGAGAAGCTGTGGGGCGCGGCCAGCCACGCCCTCAAGTCCTACTGCGCCAGCCGCAGCATCCCCCACGCCAGGTATGCCCACCGTCGCCAGGCTGTCCGCGAACTGGCGGAACGCCTGGGCAATCCGTCCCTGCGACTTCTTTTTCGCATAGCCGAAGCCTGCCATGCCAACTTCTACAACGACTGGATGGAGCAGGAAGAGCTGGAAGAAGACTTGCAGTACATTGAGGAGTTCGTAGCCATCGTCCTCAGCCAAAGGGCCGGATAGCGGCCTCCATAGCCCGGCGGACCGGACGCAGTACAGGCTTAGGAGAGATCAGACATGTCAGAGCTGGTATTACGCACTGCCATAGGGACCTACGGTCATACCACGCCGTTGAAGGACGGCAGCGTCACGTCGAATATGTTCGATATGGAACACATCGAGGTGTCGCCCGTTACCAGCATCTTCCGCCGCATGGTGCGCGGGCTGGAGTTTGACGTTGCGGAGATGGCCCTGTCCACCTATATGTGCGCCCGTGCCCACGGCAAGGCTTTCACCGGCATCCCCATATTCCTGACACGGGCCTTTTATCACGGGGGTATAGTCTGCCGCGCCCGCAGCGGCATTACATCCCCCAGGGACCTGGAGGGTAAGCGGGTCGGCGTGCGCAGCTACACCCTGACCCCCGGTGTCTGGACCCGGGGCATATTGCAGACCGAGTACGGCCTGGACCTTGACGCGGTGACGTGGGTCCTGTCCGGCGACGAGCACGTGGCCGAGTTCGTGGCCCCGGACAACGTGGTCTCGTCGCCCAACAGTGACTTGGCCGAAATGCTGCTTTCGGGCGAAATCGACGCCGCCATAGGCGCGGGGTCCATCGACTCGGCGGACGTGCATCCCCTGTTCTCCGAGCCGGACGAGGCCGACGCTGCCTGGCACCGGAAGACCGGAGTGTATCCCGTCAGCCACATGCTGGTGGTCAAGGACGCCGCGCTGGAAGCCAACGGCGGCCTGGCCGGGGAACTGTTCGACGTCTTCAAGACGGCCAAGGCGCCTTACATCGAGCAACTGAGGGAGCAACTGAAGTCTGGAGGCGCTTCTAACCCCGCGGACCGTGCGCTGCTCAGGATGGGCGAAGTGGTTGGCGGCGACCCCGTGCCCTACGGGTTCGAGAGTTCCCGCAAGACACTGGAGACCTTCATTGGATTCAACGTGGAACAGGGCGTAATTCCCCGGAAGGTGGATGCCGAAGAGCTGTTCCCGGCATCTACTCTGGCCCTGTCCTGACGGCAACCCGTCCTCGCACCAATACCGGGAGGCGACATGGCGCAGTATTCATTCCGGCTCCCCAACGCCGACTACCTGGGGTTCCCGGCCACGACCGAAGCCATAGTTGAGACAGCCTGCAAGGCCGAGGAGTTGGGTTTTGACGCCCTGTTCGTCAACGACCACGTAATCGTGGATGACTCGCCCCGCAGCGCGTCCTGGCGGAACGTCTATGACCCGTTGATGGTGCTGTCCTACGTGGCGGCCCGCACGACGCGGGTCCTGCTGGGGACCTCGGTCCTGATAATGCCCTACCGCAACCCCATCGTCACGGCCAAGATGGTCGCTACCCTGGATCAGATGTCCGGGGGGCGGGCCATCGCCGGAGTGGGCGCCGGATGGAACGAGGCCGAGTACCGGGCCCTGGGAGTGCCCCACAGTGAGCGCGGGGCGCGCACCACTGAGTATATCCGCCTGTGGCAGGCGTGTTGGCAGCCCGGCCCGGTCACGTTCAACGGGCGTTTCTTTTCCTTCGATAATATGCACGTCAACCCCAAGCCGGTGCAGCAACCCCATCCGCCGGTGTGGGTTGGCGGCTCAGGCCGCCCGTCCCTGCGCCGGGCGGCTGAGTTTGCCCAGGTGTGGCAGCCGACGCCCACACCGCTGGCCGACTTGATCAAGTGCCAGTCCTACCTGCGCGAGGCCTGCGTCCGAATCGGCAGGCCCGGCGTGCCCCGCACACGCATGAGCTTCCGGGTCAACTTCAGCCGCATCACCGGCAGTTCTCACTCCGGCGGCGACAGGCCCGCGGGACAGGGCACGCCGGAACAGGTGGCGTCGGACATGGTCCGCTACCGGCAGGAGGCCGGGCTGGAAGAGTTCCAGATTAACTTCAACGGCTGCGGCAGCCTCCAGCAACTCCTCGACTCTATGGACGTATTCGTCCAGGAAGTCAGACCAAGGGTGGACGCCTAGATGCTACGGATAACAGCTTTTCCCACCGGCCGGGCCGAAAAACGGCGCGTCCTGATGGATGCTGTGGAAAGCGTCCGGGACGTGCTGGAGGCGGGAAGGCCGGAATCTGAAGAGACCGGCGCACTTCCCGAAGCCTCCGTGGATGCCCTCTACGACTCGGGCCTGTTCCGCCTCAAGATGCCCCATGTCCTTGGCGGCGCGGAGGCCGATCTGGTAACCCAACTGGATGTGCTGGAGGAGGTGAGCCGGATCGAACCCTCGGCGGGCTGGTGCCTGATGATTGGCTCGGCGAGTCTTGGCGGCCTTGGCGCATTTCTGCCCGATGATGCTCTTGAGGAAGTTTTCGTGGGAGGCAAGCCTCCCAGGACTGCCGGGGTCGCCGCTCCTCTCGGCGTTGCCGTGCCTGTAGACGGAGGCTACCAGCTCAACGGACGCTGGCCATTCGGCAGCGGAGTGCGGCATTCCCAGTGGCTCTCGGCCGGCGCGCGCGTCGTTACTGAAGAGCCTGGATACCCGCGAATGTTACGGGTCGTCATGCCCACCCACAGGGTGAAGATACACGACAACTGGCACGTCATGGGGCTGCGCGGCACCGGGAGCTGCGACTTTTCCGCCGAAGACCTGTTCGTGCCCGAAAACTTCGCCTGGGACGCCGCTTCTACGGAGCCGAAACGGGGAGGCCCCCTGTACCGTCTGGGAAGGCCGGCCTTCGTGACCAACGAGCATTCGGCCTTTGCCCTGGGAGTGGGCCGAAGGGCGCTGGATGCCGTGACGGAGCTGGCCGCTTCCAAGATACGGGGTTACAACTCTTCCAGCCTGGTGGCCGACCGCCCTGCCTTCCAGCGTGCTTTGGGCGAGTCTGACCTTCGCCTGCGTGCGGCAAGGGCCTTGAACGTGGAGATTCTGGAGGAGGCGTGGCAGAGCGTTTGCAACGGCAAGACGCCTGAGCCGCAGCTACAGGCCCGGATGCGCAGTTGCGCGGCCTATACGACGGAGGTGGCCGTCGACGTGGTCTCCCAGGCCTTCCGCTACGGCGGAGGTTCGGCCCTGCTCCTGTCCAGCATCCTCCAGCAATGCTTCCGGGACATAAACGCCGGGGCCCAGCACCAGATGGTCAGCGACAGGGCCTACGAAAACCACGGCCAGTTCCTGCTCGGCCTCCCCGATGCAAGGGTGATGGAGTAGGAGGGAAAGGCAGCAAGAATGGTATCGGCATTATCTACCCGTTATGCTGAAATAAGCCAGCTCCTCATTGAACAGGCCCAGGAAGAACTGGACCGGGGGGACCTCATCCAGGCCTCGGAAAAATTATGGGGCGCGACGGCCCACGCCGTTAAGGCCCTGGCCCAGGAGAGAGGATGGAACCATAGCAGGCATGACTTGCTTGGGGATGTTGTGGAGCAGATTGCAGATGAATGGGGCCGTACTGACTTGATTACTCTGTTCGGTTCGGCGAGCATCATGCACAACAACTTCTATGAGCATCGCATGGGGGTCTCCCGTGTCCAGGTGGGTATAAACGACTCTAGGACGCTTATCGGAGAACTGGAATCGCTCCGGGCCGAGCCGCCTCGTCCCTTCACTCCTCAGACACGGGACCAGCAAAGACGCCTGCGGAAACTGACCCGCAGCCCAGACCCTACGGAGGACGACGTCAGTGACTTGCCTCCCGTAAGGCCGGTGCCACCAGGGGAGTAGATCAGTTACGGCGAGCCGCTGAACATCCGTATCATCGAGGTCTGATCGGAAGTCAGTCGAAGAGCACGGTTGTTGGCCGACGGATAAATCTCGGCCTCATCCCACTGATGACGCCTGACACTGGTGGCAACACCTATTTTGACGCCTCTTTGCCTCAACTGCTGTACAAGCAAGTCGGCATCAAACAAGAACACTGAATCGATTGTCCAAGGTTGGGTAGTGCCTCGGGATGATACTGGCGGGGTTCGTAGGCCAGTAAGCACCAGGTAGAAATCGGGCGGAGATTCCAGCACGATGTCCAACAAACCTTGGTCAGTTGAATATTTCTTGATGTTTACCGATTTGCCAGAGAGTGGGCCACTGCTGAAGTGACCATCTATTCCCTTCTGTGCGGCGGATTCGGCCAGTTCGATGTCAAAGATTCCGGAGGCTACGAATTCTCCTATGTGGCCCGAATGGGCTGGACGGCCGATGATCGCGGAAATTTCAGCCTCGATTTCGTTGCGCCCTCCTATTAGCGACGCGAGGCGTTCCAGCGTGTCGTGCCCTGGCACCGGTCCTTCCCCCTAAACACTCTTGCCGCAGCAACGCTTGTACTTCTTGCCGCTTCCGCAGGGGCACCGGGAGTTGCGGCCCACCTTGTTCGAGCCGCCGGGCGCGGCGTTTCTCCGGGACCCGTTCACCGCCTGCATGGGGCTGGGGGTCCCGCTCGCCTGCATGGTTCCCCCGGTTGGAGGGCCGAAGCTCACATGGAACAGGGTGTGGACCACGTCGGACTGCATCCGCTGCTGGAAATCCTGGAATAGCTTCTGCCCCTCGGCCCGGTACATCACCAGCGGGTCGCGCTGTCCGTAAGCGTGCAGCCCGATACCCGTGCGCAGGTTCTCCATCGCCGTCAGGTGCGTTACCCAGTGAGTGTCGATGGCGCGGAGCAACAGCAACCCGGTCAGGGTCTGCATGTCCTCCTCGCCTATTTCCGACTCGCGGTGGCTGAATGCCGACTCGGCGTAATCGGCGAGAATCCGGCGAGCCTCGTCAAGGCTGAGCCGGTTGATCTGTTCCTCAGTGGCCAGCTCTTCGGGCAGCGGGCATATCAACGTTAAATCGCTGATCAGGCCCGGAACGTTCCAGTCGTCGGTGTGGCGGCTCGGCAGGTTCTTGCGGACCAACTGCTCGAACTCATTGCGCAGCATGTCGACGGCCATGTCCCGCAGGTTGGTTCTCTCCAGTACCTCGCCCCGCTTGTCGTAGATGGTCTGACGCTGGTTGTTGAGCACATCGTCGTAGTTAAGCAGGTGCTTGCGAATATCAAAGTGATGGCTCTCCACCTTCACCTGGGAACTGGATATGGACTTGGTGACCAGCTTGTTCTCGATGGGGACGTCCTCTTCCAGGCCGCTCCAACTCATTACCGACTTGATTTTCTCGCCGCCGAAGCGCTGCATCAGCTCGTCTTCCATCGAGACGAAGAACTGGGAACTGCCGGGGTCGCCCTGCCTGCCGGCGCGCCCTCTTAGCTGGTTGTCAATTCGCCGGGCGTCGTGGTGTTCAGTGCCGAGAACATGCAGCCCGCCCAATGCGATTACCCGGTCATGCTCCTGCTGCCAATCGTCCCGGTCCGTGTCCGCGCCGCCCAGGACGATGTCCGTGCCCCTGCCTGCCATGTTCGTGGACACTGTGACCGCGCCGAGACGGCCTGCCTGGGCAATTATGCTGGCCTCAAGCTCGTGATTCTTGGCGTTCAGCACCTGGTGGGGAATCCCGCGACGCTTCAGCTTCTCGCTTAACTGCTCCGAGGCTTCGATGGAAGTGGTGCCGACCAGCACCGGCTGACCTTGGTCGTAGAGGTCGGCAATCTCAGTGGTGACGTTTCTCCACTTCGATTCCTCGGTCTGGAACACCAGGTCCGGGCGGTCATCCCTGACCATCGGCACGTTGGTCGGTATGGAAGTCACGTCCAGGTTGTAAATCTTCAGGAACTCGTCGGCTTCCGTTGCTGCCGTACCGGTCATCCCCGCCAGCTTTTGGTACATGCGGAAGTAGTTTTGCAGGGTGATGGTCGCGTAGGTGATGCTCTCCCGCCGGATTGGCAGCCCTTCCTTTGCTTCCACGGCTTGGTGCAGGCCGTCGGACCACCGCCGCCCGAACTGGAGGCGGCCGGTGAACTCGTCAACGATGACCACTTCCCCGTCGCGCAGCACGTAGTCCTTGTCGCGGACCTTCATCACATTGGCGTTCAGGGCATTCTCTATGTAGTGGACCAGGTGGTAGTTTTCCGGATCGTAGAGGTTGTCCACCTTGGTCCACCGCTCCATATTGGCGACTCCCTCCAGGGTCAGGGAGATGGCGCGGGTGCGGTCATCGATGGTGTAGTCTATCTCGGGTTGCAGCCGCGGCGCCAGCTTGGCGAAGGTGTAGTAGTGCTGCACCGGGTCCGATGCCGGGCCGCTGATTATCAACGGAGTGCGCGCTTCGTCGATCAGGATGTTGTCCACCTCGTCGACGATGGCGTAGTGGAGTTCCCGCTGTACCCGCTCCTCCGGGTCCAGGGCCATGTTGTCTCGCAGGTAGTCGAACCCGAACTCGTTGTTGGTGCCATAGGTGATGTTGGCGCGGTAGGCTTCCCCGCGGCTGACGGCTCGCAGGTGCCGGTGCGATTCCTGTTTTCCTCCGCGGCCCTTGTTTTCCTCCTGCTCCGGGTCGTAAATGTAGGCGGCGTCGTGTTGCAGACAACCGACCGAGAGACCGAGGCTGTGGTAGATGGGTCCCATCCATACCGGGTCACGGCGGGCCAGGTAGTCGTTGACGGTTACCACGTGGACGCCCTTGCCGGAGAGTGCATTCAGGTAAACTGCCAGGGTCGCCACAAGGGTTTTGCCCTCGCCGGTCTTCATCTCCGCTATCTGTCCCCGGTGAAGCGCCACGCCGCCGATCAACTGTACGTCATAGTGACGTTGGCCCAGGGTGCGGCGCGCTGCCTCGCGCACAACAGCGAAAGCCTCGGGCAGCAGGTCGTCCAGGCTTTCCCTTCCGCCAAGCCGGTCCTTGAATTCGACGGTCTTCGCCCGCAACTGGGCGTCCGACAGGACACGGACACCCGGTTCCAGGGCATTGATCTTGTCGCAGACCGGGCGGACCCTCTTGACCGCCTTGTCGTTTGTCTCAGTAACCAGTCTTAATAGCGCGGAAACCATGCCACTACCACCTCAAGACCGCAGCTCCTGCCCTATCCCCGCCTATAGCAATTCCCTCTTGAACACAAGTCGCTCGATGCCCCACTTGCGGCTGCCCATGATGCCAATGATGCCGGCGCAGGCGAACCACAGGATTGTGACCTCGCCGCCGGAGGCCACGAAGGCTGACCCTGTGTCTCCAGGTGGGTTTGGGAACATGTGCGGCCAGATGCCGTTGGGCGCATGCATCATAAAGTAGGCGACTATCATGGTCACGACCAGCGCCCCGGCCCCCAACCGCGTGAGGACGCCGAACCCTATAAGCAGCGCGGATATGAACTCTACCCAACCTGCCACGTTGACGATGGGCATCGGCGCAGGCACCGGGAACCCCCAGAGGCCAAACGCCTTTTGCGCTCCGTGCAGCGCGGCCAGGAACGCGAATATAAGCCGGAACAGCAGGTAAAATTCGTCTGTAAAGCTAAGAAAGAAACGCCCGAAGATTCCTCCGCCTTCGGGTTGGTCTGCGGACCCGGCCCCCGTGCTTGCAGACATCTCGTCCCCCAACCAAATGAATTTGGCCATTTCCACCCTGGCCCGTGAGTCATTGTACCCAAAGTGGCTGGTCGTTGCACGTTTGCAGCGCCGATTTTACATAACGTAACTGTTTGGGTGCTATGGTCCGCCCAGGGATCGTTGGTTGTTGGTAATCGATGCGGTTTTGGGAGTGGGTTAAGGTGCGGTGCCGGTTTCCACCGCCCCTATCAGGTCTGTGATGCGGGATACGCCCCTCTTGCCCATGTAGGATGTCAACTGGTCCAGTATGCGGAAAGGCGCGCGGAGGTCAGCCAGATTTGCGCTTCCTACTTGCACTGCCGCAGCCCCTGCCAGCAGGAACTCCACCGCGTGGTCTCCGTGGAAGATGCCGCCCACGCCGACTATGGGCACGTCCACGGCACGTGCGGCCCGGTACACCATTGCCACGGCCACGGGCCGCAACCCCGGGCCGGACAGTCCGCCGGTAACCGCTCCAAGGACCGGCCGCCTTGTTTGGACATCAATCTGCATGGCAGGGATCGTGTTGGAGATGGTCAGGGCATCGGCTCCGGCATTGGCCGCAGCTTGGGCGATGGGCACAACGTCCGGCACGTTGGGGGCCAGCTTGGCCAGTACCGGAAGGTCGGTCTCTTCCCTGACCGCAGAGACCGCTTCAGAGACCAGTACAGGGTCATGGGCAAACAGCGCGCCATACTCGACGTTTGGGCAACTCAGGTTCAACTCGATGCCCTGGAAGCCCGCGACTCCGCGGGTCATGGCCGCCATCTCACCGAATTGGGCCACGGTCTCCCCGGAGAGGCTTAACAGCACGGTTGTGTTCAGCGCGGGCCACCCGGGAGCCTCTCGGTCCAGCGCGCCCTCTATGCCGGGATTGGCCAGCCCGATTGAGTTCAGGAAGATGCACTCTCCATTCTCAATGGCCTGGCGGTATGACGCGGGACTCCATCGGGGTTCCGGGTTTCCCGCCCGCGGGAGCCGGGTAACGGTTTTGGGTATCACCGCCCCTATCTTGCCCAGGTCCATATCGGGAGTGATGCCGCGGCCGTAGCCGTCGTAGCCAAAGGTCCCGGAGGCAATCATGACGGGGTTGGCAATCCTCAGGTGATGAGGATTATGCGGGGCCAAGTCCACCGGCAAGTCTAATGCCCCATTACAGGTCTGGTGAGTTTGGCTGTCGACAGTCCTGGGAGTGGTTGCCATTTGAAACTCTATGTGCGCGTTGGGGTAGGGGATTAGGCGGCCGGGTGTCTCCGGCCGCCCTTTGGTGTCCGCGGTTATCCGCCGGACCCGTCCTCGGGTGCGGCAAACGGATTGTACGTGATGGTGTCCTGACCCAGGTTGTCCCCGTCGCCGCCCAGGAATTGGCCGCCGTTGCTTGTGGCGCTGTCTTCGGGACGCTCGCTTAAGAACCCGGCGTCCACCGGGCCGTCGTCATCCTCTTCGTAATCTTCCTCAAGCCCGAAGAAATCGTCGTCCGGCGTTTGATGGACGCCGTCTTCCATGTCCAGGGGTGACGCGCCGCCATCGCCGCCGAGTCCCAACCAGCCTCCGGGAGCGATCCCCGCTAACTCCGGCGCTGGTTCCGGCGCCAGGAGTGCGTCCATGCCGGGGATTTGCACCCGGGCTGGTATCAACCTGCCGATGATCACGTTTTCCTTGAGACCCTGCAGGGTATCGTGGGCGCCGCTGACTGCCGCCTCAGTGAGCACCCGGGTGGTCTCCTGGAAGGATGCGGCAGACAGGAAACTGTCGGTGCGCAGCGAAGCCCTGGTAACGCCCAGCAGCACTGGGGTTGCGGTAGCGGGTTCGCCGCCCTCGGCCAGCACCCTGGCGTTCTTCTCCTGGAACTCGAACCGGTCCACCGTGTCCCCCGGGATCAGGTCGCAGTCACCGGCCAACTCTACCCTTACGCGGCGGAGCATTTGACGCAGGATGACTTCAATATGCTTGTCGTGGATACTCACACCCTGGGACTGGTAGACCTTTTGTACCTCGTCTATCAGGTGGGTCTGGAGAGCCTCTGTCCCCAGGATTTCCAGAATGCCATTCTTCCCGCCCAGGTTCTGTGGGTTATGCGGTGGGAGCGCTCCCCTCGTCAACGGGTCGCCTGCATTGACCGAATCCCCTTCGGCTGCCAGCAACTGGTCCGACGGGGCGACGATATATTCGCGGGATTCCGTGTCTTCCCAGACCACGGTGATCCGGTCTTCTGTGATCTCCGACACGCGCCCGTAGGGGAAGCCGTCTACCTCGGCGATGATCTGTGCCTGTGGGTCGTCCGGTTCGCTGTCTCCCTGGGCGTCATCCGCATCGTCAGCCGGTTCGTCCAGTTCCGGTTGCGGACCGGCGGCGAGGACCATTCCCGGTCCTACCGGCTCGTCGACTTCCACCAGGACTTCCGCACCTTCCGGGAGGGCGTAATGGGTCGGGAACTCTTCCCGGCTGAGTACACGCAGCCGGCGGTCCTCTCCATCCGTCTCGATGCTTACCACGCCGTCGATATCTGCGAGTATGGAGGCGTTCTTGGGCACTCGGGCCTCGAACAACTCTTCGACCCGGGGCAAGCCGCTGGTAATATCCTGTCCGGCGATACCGCCGGTGTGGAAGGTGCGCATCGTGAGCTGGGTGCCCGGCTCGCCGATGCTCTGGGCGGCGATGATGCCCACCGCCTGTCCTTCCTGAACGGTCTCGCCGGTAGCCGGAAGACGCCCATAGCACATCCGGCATACACCCCTCTGGCACTCGCATGTCAGGGGAGACCGCACCCCGACCTCGGTGACCCCGGCGGCTACGATGGCCTCGGCGACCTGTTCATTGATATCCGCATTCCTGTCCACCAGGATTTCTCCAGTTGCCGGGTCCACCACGGGTATAGCGGCCATCCGGCCTATGATCCGGTCCTTGAGGGACTCATGGGACGGATCATCGGGCCTCTCGGAGACGAAGTGGGCGTCGTAGGTGCCGCAGTCATCCTCGAGGATGATCACTTCCTGGGCGATGTCGATCAACCTGCGGGTCAGGTAACCGCTGTCGGCGGTCCGAAGCGCGGTGTCGGCAAGCCCTTTCCTCGCTCCGTGGGTGGAGATGAAATACTCCAGCGCCGTCAGCCCCTCCCGGAAGCTGGATACGATGGGAAGGTCGATGATGCGGCCCCTGGGATTGCTCATCAGGCCCCGCATCCCGGCCATCTGCTTGATCTGGGAGATATTTCCCTTCGTTCCGGAGCGGGCCATCATCGCTATGCCGCCATAGTTGTCCATCTCCTCTTCCACCAGTTTTTCGGTCCTGTCGGACGCATCGGTCCATGCGTCCACAGTCTTGGTGTAGCGTTCATCCTCGGAGATCAGGCCGTTCAGGTAGTCGTCCTCGTACTGGCTGACCATTTCCGCGGCCTGACTCAGAATCTCGGGCTTCTTGCTTGGCACCTGAATATCGTTGATGGCGATGGTGATGCCGGAGTTCGTTGCATAACGGAAGCCCAGGTCCTTTATCTTGTCGAGGACATCCGAGGTCTCATCGTTGCTCAGGAAACGGTGGAGGTCTGAGGTGAGGTCTTTCAGACCGCCCCGGTCCATGAGCTTGTTCCGGTATGCCAGGGATGAGGGCAGAATGTCGTTGAATATCATCCGGCCCAGCGTGGTGTCCAGAGAACCGTCGGGGTTCGGGTTTTCAACCTCGCGGTCTACGTTGCGCACCCGTATGGAGGCTTGCAGGTCAACCAGGCCCGCGGAGTGGGCGATGCTGGCCTCATTGAAGTCGTAGAACTCACGGCCCGCCCCGTTGGCCTCCCGCCGTTCTTCGGTCAGATAGTAGCAGCCCATGACCATGTCCAGGGTCGGGGCCACCAGCGGGTCCCCGGACGCGGGCGAGAGCATGTTTCGGGTGCTCAACATCCCTTCCTTGGCTTCCAGAACGGCCATGCGGGAAAGGGGTACGTGCACCGCCATCTGGTCGCCGTCGAAGTCAGCGTTGAAAGCCGAGCATACCAGGGGATGTATCTGGATGGCGTTGCCTTCGATGAGCACTGGCATGAACGCCTGTATTCCCAGCCGGTGCAGCGTCGGCGCGCGGTTGAGCAGCACCGGACGGTCCCTGATGACGTCCTCCAGGATGTCCCATACCTCGGGCCGGGCCCTCTCAACCATGCGTTTCGCGTTCTTGATGTTGGGCGCGATGCCCAGCATGACAAGACGGTGCATGACAAAGGGCTTGAAGAGTTCCAGCGCCATCCGCTTCGGCAGACCGCACTCGTGCATCTTCAGCTCGGGGCCGACGACAATTACCGAGCGTCCGCTGTAGTCCACCCGCTTGCCCAGCAGGTTCTGGCGGAACCGGCCCTGCTTGCCGCGCAGCAGGTCTGACAGGGACTTGAGCTTGTGGTTATGGCTGCCCTGAATGGGGCGGCCCCGGCGGCCGTTGTCGATCAGAGCGTCCACTGCTTCTTGGAGCATCCGCTGCTCGTTGCGGATGATAATTTCCGGAGCTCCCAGGTCCATGAGCCGCTTGAGCCTGTTGTTCCGGTTGATGACGCGCCGGTACAGATCGTTGAGATCGCTGGTGGCGAACCGGCCTCCGTCCAGTTGCACCATCGGGCGAAGTTCAGGAGGCAGCACCGGCAGGATCGTCAGAATCATGTCTTCCACCCGGTTGCCGCTGTTCCTGAATGATTCCACTACTCGCAGGCGCTTGATGGCCTTCTTGCGCCTCTGGCCCGAGGTGCTGTGCATCTCGTTGACCAACTGGCCCCGCAGGGCCTCGAGGTCAATGTCCCTTAGAAGGTACTGAATGGCTTTCGCCCCCATGCCGTCCTCAAAGACTCCGGGGTACTTGTCCTTCAGTTCCCGGTGCCTGGACTCGGACAGGAGCAGGTATACGTGCAGACTCTCCAGGTCGTCGACTATATTCTGGAAGGTCTCCTCGATTTCCCTTTGCTCTTTGTCCAGCTTGTCATGCAAGGCGTCCAGTTCCGCCTGGATGGCCATCCTTTCCGCTTCGGCCTCCGGGCTGTCGGCCCCGGCGTTGACTGCGTCAAGTCTTGCCTGAGCGGGCGACCTGTCCTCTTCTGCGTCCTGCCGGGCCTGGTCCAAGTCGAAATCGCGCTTGACCTGGGCTTCTTCGATTAACTCCTGGCGCTTCTCATCGTCCACTGAGATGACGATGTGCTGCGCGAAGTATAGGACTCGTTCCAGGTTCCGCGGGGAAAGGTCGAGCAACAGGCCCAGACGGCTGGGTGTGGTCTTGCTGAACCAGATGTGGGCCACCGGGGCGGCGAGCTTGATGTGCCCCATGCGCTCCCGGCGCACCTTGGAGCGGGTAACCTCGACGCCGCAGCGGTCGCAGACGACGCCGCGATAGCGGATCCGCTTGTACTTGCCGCAGAAGCACTCCCAGTCCTTGGTGGGCCCGAATAGACGCTCGCAGAACAGCCCGTCCTTCTCGGGCCGCAGTGTCCGGTAGTTAATGGTCTCCGGCTTGGTTACCTCGCCGTGGGACCAGTTCATTATCTGTTCTGGAGACGCTATGGATATGCGGATCGCGTTGAAGCTGGGCGCCTGGGTCTCAATTCTGTCCATCAATCTGACCATTAAATCGCCTCCAGGGGTTGGAATAGCTCGGTATCGTCAGAGATTCTCTGCATCAGAGAGGAGCGGTCATCTTCATTTAGCAGCTCCACGGCCAGACCGAGGCTCTGCAACTCCTTCAACAACACGTTGAAGGACTCGGGGACTCCCGGTTGTCCGATGGGTTCCCCCTTCACTACTGCCTCGTAGGTCTTGACCCGTCCGGCCACATCGTCCGACTTGACTGTCAGCACCTCCTGCAAATTATAGGCTGCGCTGTATGCCTCAAGGGCCCATACCTCCATTTCACCGAACCGCTGGCCGCCGAATTGGGCCTTCCCGCCCAGAGGCTGCTGGGTGATCATGGAATAGGGTCCGGTGGAGCGGGCATGAATCTTGTCCTCCACAAGGTGTATGAGCTTCAGGATGTAGATACTGCCCACGGTCACCAGTTGGTCGAAAGGTTCGCCCGAGCGCCCGTCGAAAAGCTCGAACTTTCCGAAGGTGGGCGGGGCGATGCGCCTTTCCCGGTGGACCTTCAGGGCCATCTGCCGGAGATCATCGATCCCCAGACCGGCGGTGTCTTCGCCGGCCACATTGCGGAGCCACATTTCCAGACACGCTTGTTGGGCCTTGCCATAGACTTCCTGGTCCATGAGCCTTTCGCCGTCATAGCCCTGGTCATCCAGCCACTTGACCAGTCTGGGGTAGTCAATCTGCGGAGAACCGTCGTTGGGGCCCCCGTCGATTGCCTGCGCCTGCTCGGCGAACCACGTCCGCGCCAGCGCGTCCTCGATTGAGTCGTCGCGTGCGCCGTCGAACACCGGGGTGTTGGCCCGGAAGTTCATGGTGCGCGCGGCCCAGCCGAGGTGGGTCTCAAGCACCTGTCCCAGGTTCATGCGTGACGGCACGCCAATGGGGTTCAGGATAACGTCCATCGGAGTCCCGTCGGCCAGGAACGGCATATCTTCCTCGGGCAGGATGCGGGCTACCACGCCCTTATTGCCATGACGGCCTGCCATCTTGTCGCCGACCGAAATCTTCCTGGTCTGGGCGATCCAGACGCGCACCGCCTCATTGACGCCCGGCGGCAAATCATCCCGGTTGTTCCGGTTCAGTATCTTGACGTCGATTACCTTGCCCCTCTCGCCGTGGGGCACGCGGAGCGACGTGTCCTTCACGTCCCTGGACTTCTCGCCGAATATGGCCCGCAGCAGCTTCTCCTCCGCGGTCAACTCAGTCTCACCCTTGGGGGTGACCTTGCCGACGAGAATGTCGCCGGGGCCTACATCCGCCCCGACCCTGATGATGCCCCGTTCGTCCAGGTCCCGCAGGCTGCCCTCTCCCACATTGGGAATGTCCCGTGTGATTTCCTCCGGACCCAGCTTGGTCTCACGGGCTTCCATCTCGTGCTTTTCGATATGAGTGGAGGTGAAGTAGTCCTCCTTCACGAGGCGCTCGCTGATGATGATGGCGTCCTCGTAGTTGTAGCCCTCCCAGGACATGAAGGCCACCAGCACATTCTGGCCCAGCGCCAGGTCTCCGTGGTCGGTTGACGAGCTATCGGCAAGGACATCTCCCTTCTTGACGATGTCGCCGGCGGCCACGGTGGGGCGCTGGTCGAAGCAGGTGCCCTGATTGGTGCGGGCAAACTTGATCAACGGGTGTTGGTGTTCCACCCCTTCGTCGTCGAGGACCACGATGTTCCTGCCGGTCACCGAGGTGATCACCCCGTTGGCCCGTGAGAGCACGACTTGACCGCTGTCTCTGGCGACCCGTCCTTCGATCCCGGTCCCGATGATCGGCGCTTGGGGCCGGAGCAGGGGGACAGCCTGGCGCTGCATGTTGGAGCCCATCAGGGCGCGGTTGGCGTCGTCATGCTCAAGGAACGGGATGAGCGCAGCGGACACGCTCATAATCTGCATGGGGGACACGTCCATCAAGTCCACAGTGTCTGGGGAGTCCTGGATGTATGTCTCGCCCACCCTCACTTCGACCCGGTCGTCTACGAACTGGTTCAGATCGTCCAGTATGGAATTGGCCTGGGCGATGCGGAACCTCTCCTCCTGGTCGGCGGAAAGGTAGATGATGTCGTCCTCACCCGCGGCCACGAAGGGCTTGACGTGTACCATCGTGCCCTTGGGAAGGGCGCGCAGAGCCGCCATCCGGTTGGCCCGTATGATCGTGTCATTGTTTACGATAGTCTTGCCGTCCGAGTCCTGGACAATCTGGGTTACGGTGCGTCCCAGAAGGTCAGGCGAGTCGCAGGGCAGGGTCTTGAGCACCGGACGGTAGGGCGACTCGATAAACCCGTAGGGGTTGATGCGGGCGTAGGACGCCAGGGAACTGAGCAGACCGATGTTCGGACCTTCCGGGGTCTCGATTGGGCAGATTCTGCCATAGTGGGAGAAGTGAACGTCCCGCACGTCGAACCCGGCCCGTTCCCTGGACAGGCCGCCCGGTCCGAGGGCCGAAAGCCTACGCTTGTGGGTCAGCTCGGCCAGCGGGTTGGTCTGGTCCATGAACTGGGACAACTGGGACCCGCCGAAGAACTCCCGCACCGCCGCTACCACGGGACGGATGTTCACCAACCCCTGGGGCGCGGCGGTCTCCGGGTCCACCAGGGTCATCTTCTCCTTGACCATGCGCTCCATGCGGAGCAGTCCGACCCGCACCTGATTCTGGACCAGCTCGCCCACCGACCGCACCCGGCGGTTGCCGAGGTGATCGATGTCGTCCGGCTGCCCGTCGCCCTGGTTGATGCGTATCATCGTCCGGATGACCGCTATGACGTCGGCTACGGTGAGGGTCATCTTGTCCGCGTTTTCGGTCTGACCCAGACGCCTGTCAAGTTTGTACCGCCCCACCCGGCCCAGATCGTAGCGCCGCGGCGCGAAGAACAGGTTGTGGATAAGGGTCCGAGAGTTCTCCAGCGTCGGTGGCTCGCCAGGGCGGAGCCGCCGGTAGAACTCGACCTGGGCGCCGGCAATCCGCCTCGCCAGGACCGGGTTGTACTCCTCATCGGCGGGGCGAGCGCCCCATCCGTGTTCGTGGTCGCAGAGCAAGTCCCACAGACTTTGCAGGTCGTCCTCGCGGATGGACACGCTGCGTAAACTTTCTTCGCGCGCCGCTTCGGACTTCTTGTCCGACGTGTCGTCCCGCTCCAGCGTCGCTTCGATGTACCCGTGGTTGGGGTCATCGTCCGAGTCGGCGAAGCAGGCTTTGATTTCCTCATCGGTGGCAAGGCCCAGGGCCCGCAGGAAGGTGGTGGCCGAGACCTTGCGCTTGCGGTCCACCTTTACTGAGAGCAGG
This sequence comes from Dehalococcoidia bacterium, assembly GCA_965204715.1. Classification (GTDB taxonomy): domain Bacteria; phylum Chloroflexota; class Dehalococcoidia; order Lucifugimonadales; family UBA3495; genus CATOSP01. Next base: position 9,063 of record OZ242009.1, on the reverse strand, counting down.
TCCTTGGCGCTGGTCTCGAACTCAAGCCACGCCCCGCGCGAAGGTATCAGCTTGGCGAAGCAGAGGTTCCGGTTGCTGGCCGGATTCCTCTCGTAGACGAAGTAAATCCCCGGAGAGCGGACCAGTTGGGACACGACGACCCGTTCCGCCCCGTTGATTATAAAGGTGCCGTTGTCGGTCATCATGGGAATGTCTCCCATGAAGATTTCCTGCTCCTTGATCTCGCCGGTCTCCTTCATTTCGAGACGAGTCCTGACGAACAGGGGTTGAGAGTAGGTGATCTCCCTCTCCTTGCACTCCTGTGGCGAGTATTTTGGTTCCTTGAAATTATGTTCCCTGAAGTGCAGGTCGTACTTCTTGCCGGTGTAATCGGCTATGGGGGAAATCTCTTTGAAGACCTCCGTGAGAGCTTCAGTGGTGAACCACTCGTAGGACTTGAGCTGGCTCTGTATCAGATTGGGAACGTCCAGGACTTGGGGAATCTTGGCATAGGTCCTAACCTCTGGAAGCGTCAACGGGTGTCCGTTTTCCGTAGCGGAAAATACCATTCTCCCTCTCCTTGGAGTGCATGGAAATCTGCGGTAAGAAAGCCCAGGATCAGGGCGCAAAAAGGTACTGGGGTCCGCGGGTGTTTGGAAGAGTTGCCGAAGTCGTAGATAGAGGCATGTTACCGTAACAATCCATTATACATGCCTGCTCAGAGTTGTCAACCGGCCCTGGAAACATGAAAACATCGGAAGACGGGAAACAGCGCCCCTCTTCATCGCCAGTCCATTAACAAAGCGTGAGCCATTGGCCCCGAGTCTGTGGTAATCTTGGGGCCATGTTCTACATCAACCTTTCCCCCTCTAAAATGGCGGTGGGTCAGCGCCGGATTCACTATGCCTGGGTAATGGTGGCGGTCGCCGCCGCCATGCGCCTTAGCAGTTCCGCCGTAAGGTCCTCCTTCAGCATCCTTGTACCCAGGCTGATCGAGACCTTCGGCTGGAGCTACGGCGCGGTGGGTTTTGCCTTGGCCTTGCAATGGGCCTTCTCCGGCCTGTTCGGTCCGGCGGCCGGATGGATGGGGGACCGGTACGGCATCCGCCGCACCATGCTTCTCGGCGCGGCGTTGTTCGTGACCTTCATGGTGCTCACCAGCCGCATGACCACCCTGTGGGAGTTCTACCTGTTCTACGGCGTATTGCTCAGCGCCGCGCTGGCAGTATTCCAGGTGCCGCTGACCGCGTCTCTCACCATGTGGTTCCAGAGGAATCTCGGTCTGGGCATGGGAGTTCTCCAGTCCTCCCAGGGAATGGGGCCGCTGGTGTTCGTCCCGATGGTCATGTTCATTATGGGGTGGTTTGGGCAGTTTGAGACCAGCCCCCTGGTGTCGCGGTGGATAACCGGTTCAGAGGCAGGCGGAATGGAAGCGGGCCTGCGCGCCGCATTCTGGGTCACTGCGTTGGCGGGCGGACTTATACTGATCGCGCTGGTCAAGATATTCTATGATGAACCGGGCCAGATCGGCCTGCGTCCCCTGGGAGCCGCGGAAGATGAACCTGTGCGGCGGGTGCACCAGGGAGATTCGGCCAAGGTCCGCGCCAACGTGTTCCTCCGCCAGGCCCAACGCACCGGCGCGTTCTGGAACCTGATCGGTATCCACTTCTGGGGATGCGCCGCCCACGCTATCATCCTCGGACTTCTGGTGGCGATTGCGGAAGAGCGGGGAGTATCCAAGGAGGCGGCAGCCTTCCTGTTCGTTGTCCTCTCGGTCGTCAGCACCGTTACCAGGTTCGGCGTCCCCATCGTCGCGGAACACACCGGAAGCAAAGGGGTCATGGGCATCTGCTTCTTCCTCCAGAGCGCGCCGATGGTCCTGCTGTTCTTCGCCGACCAGACTTGGATGTTCTACCTGTTCGCGGTGTTGTTCGGAATCGGGTTCGGCGGGGAAATGAGCGCCTTCCCGATCATCAACCGCCAGTATTATGGCAACGCCCCAATCGGCGCAACCTATGGGTGGCAGATGATGGGTGCGGGGGTCGGCATGGCTGCGGGCGTTCTGGCGGGAGGCCTGCTGCGCGACTGGACCGGCAGCTTCGACGCCACCATTGGGCTGTCGTTCATCTTGAGCCTGGTGGGAGTCGGGGCGATAGTGCTTCTCCCCAACACTGCCCACCACCAACTGCCGGACTGGGAACAAGCCCTGCCCCAGGAGACGCGGACTGCTACCTGAGGATGTTTCCCACGCCGTCCGGGAGGCCGAATTTCCGGAGACTTCCCTATAGACTCCTGTATTTGACTGGACTGAAGGAGGATCTGAAATGTTGGATTTGATGATTCGAGGCGGACAGGTTGTAACTCCATGGGGCGTCGGCGACTGGGACGTGGCGGTGCAGGGAGAAAAGATCGTCGCCGTGGCCGCGCCGGGAACTATGACCGACGAGGTGGGCCGCGTGATTGACGCGGCAGGCAAGATAGTGGTCCCCGGCGGAATCGAACCCCACGCCCACATCTCTGCCCCCATTATGGGGCAGGGCAATCTGACTACAGCTCCTCCGGAGCAGGTTAGCCGGGCCGCCCTGTTTGGTGGCACCACGACATTGCTGGACTTTGCCATTCAATACCCCGGCATCGACATCAGCCAGGCGGTGGAGGAGCGGACTTCTGTTTGGCGGGGCAATTCCTACGCCGACTATGCCCATCACCTGATGCTGCTCGGCGCTATCCCCGGCAATATTCTCGGACAGCTCAATGAGTTTGTGACCGACGGATTTGCCTCAGTCAAGATTTTCACTACCAACATCAGGCCGCCTGCTATGGCCGGCGAGCCGCGCATGGTTGGAACGGGCCACATGCACGACCTGATGGAACAAGTCCAGCGGTCGGGCGCGATGCTCCTCGTCCACTCGGAAGACGACGACATGGTGCAGCATATGTACCGCAAGTTGACCGAGGAGGAGCGCACCGAATGGTGGAATATGTCCCTGGTCCATAGCAATGAGTCAGAGGACGTGTCATTCCGCCGGGTCCTCCGGGTTGCCGAGTGGACCGGCGCTCCGGTGTACTTCGTTCACGTTAGCGCCCGTCAGGGGATCGATGCCATCGCCGAGTCCCGGGCCAAGGGTATGCCGGTATACGGAGAGACACTCCATAATTACTGCTGCTTCAGCGAGGAGAACTATAAGGAAGAGAACGGGATGAAGTACCACACTTACCCGTCCTTGAAGTCGGAGCAGGACCGGCAGGCCCTCTGGAATGGCATCGTCAACGGCGGGCTGCACACTATGGCCACCGACGAATACTGTACTTCCTGGGAAGTGAAAATCGCGGGCCGCACCATCTCCGACGTTACCGGCGGACACAACGGCGCGGAGACCCGCATGGGCATCACCTACAGCGAGGGAGTTTCCAAACGGGGGATGTCTCTGCAACGCTTCGTGGACGTCACCTCGGCCAATGCGGCGAAGATAATGGGCCTGTACCCGCAGAAGGGAGTAATCGCGCCAGGCAGCGACGCCGACTTGGTATTGATAGACCCGGAGATAAAGAAGCGGCTCACCGGCAGTGACTTCCATATCTCCGATTACAGCATCTGGAACGGGTTCGACATCGAGGGTTGGCCGGTGATGACCATCCTGCGCGGATCGGTTGTCGTGGAAAACGGAGAGTTCAGTGCGCGGCAGGGGGGCGGCCAATTCCTCCGGCGCAAGGTGGACCCGGCAGTGGCCAACCGCCCAGTGGTGTAGGGGTTAGTGTGCCGATTAAATTTTGAGAGGTTGTAGTTGTTTCATGACGAATCAATCAAGGGAAGAGGTCGCGGTATTCGTCGATCTCGAGAATTTGCGGTATTCAATGCTGAACCTTCACGGAGTGGAACCTGACTTCAATGGCTTGATCGAGAAAATTCGCACCTACGGCAGACCATCGGTGATGCGCGCTTATGCCGACTTCTCCGAGCACCCCGATTCAGTTCGGCGACAGTTGCAGATCGTTGGCATAGAGGCCATCAACGTGCCGGTGAAGAGGATTAACCGGCCCAGCGAGTTCACCTTGGTGGAACGTATCAAGAATGCTGCGGATATGTGGTTTGCCCTCGACGCCATCTCAGAGGCGTCCGATGCCGATGCTGCGGGCGTCAGTAAGACCTTCGTGCTGGTCACGGGAGACGCGGATTACATAAAGTTGGTCACCCAGCTTCGCAACCGGTATGGGCAGCGGGTCATCGTCTGCGGCGTGCCCGGCTCCACCAGCAACGACCTCGTTTCCGCGGCAAATGCAATAGACTCCATAGAAGTTCCCTCAATTCTCGCCGCGGAGGACTCAGAGGTCAGGCAGGCCATAGTACGCATGGCCAAACGGGGTCCGTCGCCGATGCAATTCTGGACCATGAGGACGTTGGACTCTTGGAGCCAGGATGAGAGGAACGGGGTCCCCGGAACCCCCACCCAACGGCGCAACATGCTCAGGGTCCTGTCCGAAGAAGGCGTATTTATGCAGGTCCCGCGCGAATATATCCACAGGTCCGGGGAACTCCGGCAAACGATGGCAGCGGAACTGGACGAAGACAGGGCAATCGAACTCGGCTACCTGTCCGACTACGAATGAAACCGGCCCCTCCTCGTTGAGGGGCCGAAGAGATTCCCCGCTTGCTTGGCTCAGGATGGATGGACTTATGGCATTTTGTCGGCCAGCCCAATACTGAACGAACACCCATTGTGAGAATATTCTCCGCGTGTGACAGAAGTTAGTTCACGTGTAGACTTATAGTCGATACTATTGACCCGAATCGCCATTGCGGCTTGGGAGTAAAGATGGAATCGAGGAATCGATCCGAAATTGAACACCGTGCTCAGCAAGTTTTGTTGCAGCATGGTTTCTACTCGCTCCCAATTGACCCAGTGCAGCTCGCCAATAAACTGGGTGTCACGGTCAATAACGCAAAATTTGCCGATGATTCTTTGGCTGCTCTTATAGCCAAGCGTGGCCACACAACACGTATCTTCGTGGAACAATCGGATCCCCCGTATAGAAAACGTTTTTCCATCGCCCATGAACTTGGGCACCACTTCCTTCACTTGGTGGAAGACGGGGAGATTATTGACAAGCGGACCGATATGTTCCGAGAAAAGGAACCTTCCGGCGGACCTATATCCGAAGAACGGCTCAGGGAGATACAAGCGAACTGGTTCGCTGCGGCATTGCTGATGCCCGCTAAGTTGGTCCGGATCGAGTGGGACAAACACCGCAGCATGTCCGACATGGCCAAGACGTTCAATGTGTCCGAGGAAGCAATGGGGTATAGGCTAGATACTCTGAACCTTTGGGATCCGCCAAGTGGACGCTAATCTCGATAATCTTATCCGTCGGTATATCTCATCGGTAGGTGACCCCGTAACATCTGAGGAGGTAGACACTTACGAAAGACTCTCCCAGATTCAAGCCAGGGAAGCAGGAGAGCGAGGCGAACGGCGGCTCAGGCTCGTTTACGGAGGAACTTTGTTAGCCCTCTTGTCCGGGCAAATAGTCGCGGTTACCATTTTCACCTTTCTCTTGGGTTTCGATGTCATCAATGTAGACCGCTGGGTTACAACGACATTCGTAGGCGGAACGCTAGGCGAGGTTTCCGGCATGGCGTTCCTAGTCGTGAGGTATCTGTTCCCCGTCCGCGGAGGGCAACGCAATGAGATACTGAGGAGGTAATGGGAGTGATTGACAGGTGGTTGCCTGGTGTTCCAGGTGAGGAACTCGAGCCAATCATTGATGCAGCGGGAGGCCACGAGATATCGAAAGGGACGTTTGACAGCCCAAGGTCTTCTGCTAGATTAGCCGCCAACACATTCGGGTACTTTTTCAAGAGGCCAGAGGATTTGCCTCCTCTACCAGGTTGTGATGACATGGGATGGCCCGCTCGATCATTGGATATCGAGAAAGAAGTGCGTTTCCCTTGGCGTGGAGGCAAGCATCCTTGGCTAGATTCCTTGGTTACAACCCCGTCTGCCCTCATTGGCGTCGAGTGCAAGAGGTATGAACCATTTGGAGGGCGGTCTAGGAAACAAAGAGGTAGCGAGCAATCGGAGGCTTATTGGAGAGATGTTTGGGGTAGTCGAATGGGGGGTTACCAAAGGATCAGAGATAAAGTCAGTAGAGACCCGAATCTATTCGCCCGCCTTGATGCTTCTCAACTGTTCAAACATGCTCTGGCCTTATGCACCCAAGTCCACCTGGCCGGTAAGCACAATGGTCTAAGGCCGGTTCTGTACTACGTCTACGCCGAACCGACAGCCTGGCCCGATGGTCGGACTGTCAATGTTGCGGAGATAGATGACCACCGGAGAGAGATTGAGCTTTTCGCGGGGGAAGTTGCAGGCGATGAAGTTAGGTTCGTCGCAACTTCCTATCGAGAGTTGCTTACGGCGTGGCAAGAGAGTAGCGCCCCAGGAGTCCGTAACCACGCCGAAGCAATAATCCAATGTTTCGGCCTATGACTTTGATCGGTGAATGGGGTATGCCCTATCTCCCCAACACCCCATGCCGGGTCAGGACCCTGGCCAGCTCTGCAACGCCGTCGGAAACGGTCTCGGCGGAGGGATGGCCGAAGCATAGGCGGGCCATGTTTGCGCCGTTGCCCTCCGGTGAGAACATCGTCCCGTTGTAGTATCCGACGCCCTCGTTGAACGCCTGCTCCTGGAGCGCGGCGAGGTCCACGCCCTCGGGCAGGGTCAGCCAGACGTACAGCCCTCCTTCAGGACGGCTCCAGGTTGCCGCGTCCCCGAAGTTCTCTCCCAGCGACGCCAGCATCGCGTCCCGCTTCGCCCGCAGCGACTGGTTCTGGTCATCGATATGCTGGTACATGTCGTTCTTGAGGTATTCCTCGATGGCCAGCGCCGCAAACTGGTTCACCCCGCTGGGCGTCTTGAAGCTAAAAGCGCGTCCCATCACCTCAGGAGGCGCAACCAGGTACCCCATACGCATTCCGGGAGCGACTATCTTGGAGAAGGACCCGCAGTAGAGGACGCGCCCCGAATCGTCGAGGGAATGGAAGGACGCGACGTCCTCTCCCTCGAATCGCAGGTCTACGTAGCAATCGTCCTCGAAAATGGGCACGCCGTAATGGCCAGTGATTTCCAGGACCTTCTTACGCCGCTCCAGGGTCATAGTCCAGCCCAGGGGGTTCTGGAAGGTCGGTATCGTGTAGAGGAACTTGACCGTCTTGCCCCGGTCTTTCAGGTCCTGCAAGGTCGAGTCCAGCGCCTCGGGAATAATCCCGTCGTCGTCGCACTTGACCGGCACTACATCGGCCCCGTACCGGCGCATCTGGCGCAGGGTTCCCAGGTAGACGTACTCCTCGGTAAGCAGCACATCTCCCGGATTGGTCATGGCCTGAATTAGCATTCCTATGGCTTCGCCGGAGCCGGACGTCAGCACCACGTCATCAATGGAGACGTGAATGTCCCGGTCGCGGGCCAGCTTGTCCACCACCAACTGACGCAATGCCGGCATCCCGGAGGGGTCGGGGTAATAGGCCAGGTCTCTGCCCTCCCGGGCCAGGGCGGCTTTCAGTGAGTCGGCCAACTCGTCTAGGGGCAGAGTATCTGGGTCTGGGTATGCTACTGCGAAGTCGTACTTGGCTTTCCGGTTAGGGACCCTGGCGGTGACGGGGGCGTTGTTGGCGAATAGTCCCTCATAGTTGAACGGTTGTGCGGTTGCCATTGCGTTACCTCCTGTGCCCCTAGTATAAGCCTTCGTCTGAGAAAAAAGGCTGGTCGTCGTACTCATTGCTCTGCCCGAGCAATCTATCCGTGCTGAGCAGGCAGGCCCGGTACCAGAGCGCCAGGATGGCCCGGTCTACCTGCGCCTGGGGAGGGCGTAATCTGCGCCCGTATTTCAACGCCAGCCAGCCGATATAACCGGCAGCAAAGAATTCCTCGAAGAACTTCGTCGGCTCAGCCTCGGAAGCTGCTTCGGCGAGGAGCTCGCCTGGGACCTCCGAGCATAGAATGCCCGGTTGCTCTTGGGCAAGCTTCATGTAACGTTCTTCGTCGGAGGTGTCCATGTCTTGATATGGCCGTGCTTGCCAGTCTCGCTGGCCAAGGATTCAGGGTGTGTCACCTGCATGAAGCCATCGGTCAGGAACCGGTTGAGCCGATGGCCAAACAAGGATGTGAGGGGCCTAGACCCCTCACAAACCATTGCTGTCGCCCTGGGAAACATGGAAGCCGGAAGTTACCGGCCCATTCATTGCCCGTGTGCCCTATCACAGGTTGAGTTGCGGCACCATGTACTGGCTCTGCTTCCGGTATACCTGGAACCGGCTGCGTTGCGTATCCATGACCAACAATCTGCCGTTTGCCGCATCGTACTCCACGGCGGTCGGCTGCGCGAAGCGCCATTCTGGTTCGGTGGTGCGCACTTCCCTGCGCCGCTTGATGTAATCGGCGTTGGCGTCCACGGTCATCTGTGCCCAAGCCGACAGTTGCTGTGCGTCACCCATCAGGCTGGTGATGAACTTGCCATCATCGTCAAAGATGTGTACGCGGCCCTGCTCCCAGCCGTTAGCGCTCCAATCGCAGATGTATACGTCGCCCTCGGGGTCTACAGCCACGTCGGTTGGGTAGTTGAGTTGCCCCCGCTTGGTGCCGTGGCTGCCGAACTGGGTCACGAACTCGCCGTCTCTGGTGAACTTCTGCACCCGGTGGTTGCTGAAGTCCGCCACGTAGACGAAGCCCTTGTGGTCCAGGGTGATACCCCAGGGAGAGTCCAACTCTCCCTCACCGCTGCCGTGGTTTCCCCAGGAACCCAGGAACTCGCCATCGGTGGTGAACTTCTTCACATTGTGGCTCCGCCCGTCGGTAATGTACAGGACGTCATCAGCATCAATGGCAATACCCGCAGACCCGTTGGGGCCCGGCTCGTCCTCGCCGACTGTGCTCCAGTGGCCCAGGAACTTGCCTTCCTTGTCGAACCTGGTCACGCGGTTCAGCCACTCGTCTGTGACATACAGGTCGCCCTTGCTGTCCGCAACTATACCGGCTGGCCAGATAAGCTGCCCGTCTCCGTTGCCGTAGCGGCTGAATTCCCCGA